>CAZXFQ010000051.1:0-2146 GCA_964640685.1 uncultured Candidatus Saccharibacteria bacterium | reverse complement strand
TTTGCCGGTGGTAAAATTTGTTGCCTCTGTAAATACGGGGCCACCTATCGTGATACTTCCATCAGCTGCGAACTGGTATTCAATCAATTCAATCTTATCCCCATTTGCTAGAAGATCCAAGATCTGCTGCTCAGTAGTAATATCATAGCTATATAGCAGAGGTAACTGACTTTTGTGTCAAGAATTATTTAGCTATAAGTTAGCATTACGCAGATGTTATACAATCTATTAACCAGTTTTCTTACATAGATTTAAACTTATCTTGATAATCAATGCATAAAGCCGATTGTATTTTCTGCAAAATTGCCTCTAAAGAAATCCCGAGTAGTATGATTTTGGAAGACTCAGAGCACATGGCGTTTCTATCACATCGGCCTAACACCGAGGGATTCACGGTAGTGATCAGCAAAGAGCATTATGGTAGCTACTTTGCCGAAGTGCCCAGCGAGGTGCGAGCCAGAATGCTGGAATTTGCCAGCAAAACAGCCAAACTTCTGGATGATACTTTCGAAGATGTGGGTCGCACAGGGCTAATGTTTGAGGGCTTTGGCGTAGACCATTTGCATTGCAAACTATTCCCCATGCATGGTACCAAGGGAGATAAATGGGCCCAACATGCCTCCCAGAAAGGCGCCTATTTCGAACAGTACCAAGGCTTTATTTCCTCGCATGACTACGGCGAACCAGGCAGACCTGAAATAGACGAAACCTGGAGGAAATTCCAGCCTCAAGTCTAGTTCGAGGCTGTTTTCTCCAAGTTCAATTGCTAGTAGGCAGTTTCCAATTGCCTCGATTTCACTTCGGCAATAAATTTATTAATAAACTCTGCTCTGTCCACAGGACCTAGATCGCCTTTGCCGTGCACCCTCACACTGATCTTGTTTGCTTCAAGCTCTCTTTTGCCCAAGATCAGTGTGTAAGGTACTTTCCAGCCTGCTGCATCGCGAATTTTGGCCTGCAAAGTCTCGTCTCTTTGATCCACTTCCACTTTGATTTCCAAATTGGCTTCCACACCTGCTACTTTCAATTCATCTGCTAGAGATAGGCCCGCGTCATTGAGATCTTTATTTAATGGTAAGACCTTGATCTGCAATGGTGCCACCCAAGTTGGAAAAAATCCGCCAGTATGCTCGATATACACTGACAAAAATCTCTCCAATGATCCCATCAAAGCGAAATGAATCATAAC
This sequence comes from uncultured Candidatus Saccharibacteria bacterium, assembly GCA_964640685.1. Taxonomy (GTDB): domain Bacteria; phylum Patescibacteriota; class Dojkabacteria; order CALFHW01; family CALFHW01; genus CAZXFQ01. The sequence continues at coordinate 957 of CAZXFQ010000051.1, read as the reverse complement.
TGGAGTTTGTTCACTGCCGTCACTGGCCGTGTACTTCAAATCAAATCTTTGGGGTTGGACGAAGTCTAGTTGCGGAGTGGCCAATTGCCATTCGCGTCCCAAGGCGTCCTTGACCATGAAGTCGATTTTGGGTCCATAGAAAGCTGCCTCACCCTCTGCAATATAATAATCCAGTCCACTACTCTGCGCAATCTTCAACAAAATCCCTTGAGCTTTCTCCCACAAATCTGGCTCCCCCAAGTATTTCTCAGCTTGATTCGGATCTCTAAATGACAACCTAGCTCTAAAAGTCATACCTAACTGGTTGTAAAAAGTCTTAACGATATCGATCAGCATCTGATAAACCTCTTCAATCTGCTCAGGTGTACAAAAAGTGTGACTGTCGTCTTGAGTTAATGATCTGACTCTTGAAAGTCCAAGCAGTTCACCAGCTTTTTCATCACGATAATTAGTAGTGGTCTCCAAGTATTTAATTGGTAATTCTCGATAGCTATGTTTACGGGCCGCGTAAATCTGCTGATGATGTGGACAATTCATAGGTTTCATCACCATTTCATCATCAGTCTCCTGGCTTTTCACCAAAAACAGCTCCGCCCCGAACTTATCCCAATGACCAGAAGTTTTGTAAAGATCATTCTTGGTAATGTGTGGCGACCAGACTCTCTGGAAGCCTTGATCTAAGCGCAATTGCTGCGAGAATTTATTTAATTCCTCGCGTAGAATCGCTCCTCTGGGGGTAAATAATGGCAGGCCAGAGCCGACTAATTCTGAAAAGGTGAATAAATCCAACTCCTGGCCTAATTTACGATGATCACGCTTATGAGCTTCCTCAATCATTTGGTAGTGCTGATCTAGCTCTGCTTGCGAGCCAAAGGCAATTGCGTAAATACGAGTCAGCATGGGGTTTTTCTCGCTACCGCGCCAGTACGCACCCGCAATGCGATCCAGCTTAAATGC
>CAZXFQ010000050.1:0-2905 GCA_964640685.1 uncultured Candidatus Saccharibacteria bacterium | reverse complement strand
CTTGTGTATCTTTGTTTTGAGCAACTACAGGGAAAATAATATCAGAAGTTTTCATCAATTCTGTGAGTTCAACATACGTGAGGTCTTTATCTCTACTCGTCTTAGACCAATACTGAACATTCATTCCAAGTCCTTGGCAGTTTGCAGCAATTGTTTTACCTATATTACCGACGCCGATAATTCCAGCAGTTTTTCCTCTCAGTTCAATTCCTTTGTGCTTTGAGTAATCCTGTTGCCAGTTGTCTTTTATAATGATTGGCAGTTTCCTTGCTAAGGAAAGCATCATCATAGTTGCCCATTCTGCTACGGCAACACTGGAAAAACCACGCAAGTTGGTGATGGGAATGTCTTTACTATTGGCAAAATCAGTATCAATCCAACTAAATGAAGTTGTTTGGAGGCATATTGCTTTCAGGTCAGGGATTTTCTCAATCTCATCATTTTTAACTATCCACTCGCTGAAATCAGGATCAAAAGCGAGAATCTTTTCTCCTTCTGACATCAATTCTGGAATATCGATCAAAGATTGAGGTTTACTAACATAAGTTACTTGCCCTGCGTCTTGCAATTGTTTCTTCTGTTCAGGAGTAAAAACTGTATCGACATTGGGACTCAAAATAATAATTTTCATACTCATTTACTATATCTTATACTTACTTCCATATTCTACTAAATAAGCGAGCGCTTCACTATAGCTTTATTCTGACTTTATCGAGTAGGTTGTAAAAGTTCTCTTCCTTACTCGATTTGTTTTTCCTGTTTATCTTTTTCTCCATAATTTTTGCAACTCAATCAGCATCGGCTTCGTATATCTTTTTTTTGTCCCACTCCAACAGTTTGTGAGCATTTTTCTGGCTTGTCATGACAAATCACCTCCCCTCATTGATTTTATTGCTTTAATATATGATTCGTGAGGAGAGCGGTGATATTTCCTTAGCTGATAGGTGAGATTGTTGCAGTTTCTACACAGGAACTGACTATTAAGAGGCCTGCAATAGAGTGTCCCAATTCGGAGATTACAAGCGGGACATAAAAACCATATCCTATCCCCACCATAGTTACATTTAGACTTGGTAGTTTCTATAAATTGGCTATTTACCTCAATGAAAGAACCTACTGAAGTATGGTTCAGATATTGGAATGAAAGCTTTTGACATTCTTCAACTGACAGTTTTTTCATAAAATATTTTCCGAAATCATTAAGCATTTTTGTTAAATTGTTGATTTTGACCCACAAACGCTTGCTTTGACTGTACTTTTATATTGATTTGGGGTTGTTTCATCTCTCGTAGAAGCGTTAAGGTTGAAATATATTGCCTATTGGCACTGTCTACTTGTTTACCAAGCTCTTTCATCATATTAATTCTAGGCTGATTAAAACCGAAAGTCCCATCATTCTTTTGTGCCAAATAACTATAAAGCCTGGCCGAGTGCAGGGTGAGAATACAGTAATGATTAAAACGATTTTCAATGTAGGGACCCAGCAATTAACTACAATTGCGATAGGAATATTGGATAGCCCACAGCTACTTTTTTATCTGGTGACTGCTTACCCAGGAAGCTTGGAGGCTAGTGCAGACTTTCCAAATGCCAGACAGTCAGCCACAGAGCAAGCTTATAGTCGAGAGTACTGAGATACACACGTGTTTATTGAGTAAGGCAACTACCTATAAATGTAAATGCGAAATGCTAGAATTAACTGGATACATCTTTTTCCTGGCGATTGCGTGGTCAAGGGGGATAAGTTCCAATTTATCAGAACCAAATTAAATAAACATGACTGAACTGCCTAAAATTGCTGCACCTGCCTTGAGAGCATTAGCTCAATTGAATATTCAGAGCTTGGAGGATCTAGCCATGCATACAAAAACGGAAATAGATGAGCTGCATGACATGGGTCCAAATGCCTTAGCTAAATTGGAGCAGGCGCTCAAACAAAGTGAATTGTCTTTTGCCTTAGAGTCAGTGAAAATCCTTATGGAACTTGAGAAACGTGGCTTTAAGGATGTGCAAGTGGTGGAGCTAAAAGATGATGGCCAAGGCTTTTCAGAACACACAAATGATAGGCACACCATCCACTATATTTTGGCTGGCGACTTGATGATCAAGGATGGCGCTGAAATTACTATCTGTATGAAGGGTGAAGTGGTTCAATTCCCCAAGGGCACCACTCACGCTGCTAAACCATCTACTCATGGCTGCAGAATGATTGTGGGCTTTAAAGCTTGATTGAAGTTAGTATTTATGCCCGCGCTTTCTCTCCGCCGCACGTACTTGTTCTTCATTCATACCCAGGTGATGTCCCACCTCATGCCACACGGTGTTTATGACGATTTCTCTTAACTGTTCAACACTCTGGGCGAAATATTCAATTGGCCGCTTGAAAATGGTAATTCTATCGGGTAATACAAACGAATAATTACCTCCACGCATTAATAACGGCACGCCTTCATATAGCCCAAACAGACTGTGATCAGTGCGTAGGTTGAGCTTCTGCGTTTGCTCAGCACTCGGCAGGTCTTGGATATCGAACGAGAGGTTGTTGAACTGCCTGCGAAACTCCTCTGGAATCGCCGCAATCCCTTCATCTACGAATTGTTCAAATGTCGCGTAATCAACTTGTACCATAATTAATTATACTAGTTAATTGCTTTTAATGAACAGGGTGGTGCTATACTTTTGCTATGAAGTTAAGGCCTAAACAGATTTTGATTCTGGTAGGATTGCTAGTGTTTATCCCCTTTGCGGTCTATGTGGTTGTAGGCACTGTATTTAGTATTCGCGCGCGTAGTCTTCCCAATCAAGCGTTATTTAGTAAGGGTAAATTCCCCGATCCATTGCCAGATGGTGACATGCAAGGCCATGCAATTTACCAGGCTAGTTGGCTGGGGAAATCATTTACTGC
>CAZXFQ010000049.1:0-3015 GCA_964640685.1 uncultured Candidatus Saccharibacteria bacterium | reverse complement strand
ACTTTTCTTCTAATAACTTACGTTCATCATTTATATTTAGTCCAGAAAGTTCTTTCAACAGAAACTGGTGAAAACAGGGACTACAAGTTTTATCCATATGGCGATTACGAGACTAATAATGATTCCTTATGTAATAATTAAAGTCGCTGCATTTGATTCTACCCTCACTGTCTAAAAACAGGAATACCTAAAATTATTGAAGCAACACCGTATCGATAACCTGAACCACTTCGTTAGACGTTTTCAGATTCAGATCTGCTAATATAGTATAAGTATGCAAGTAGCCAAAGGACTTACGTTACATCAAGTCGACCACAGTCGCAAACTACATGGGAATAATAAACTCCCTGAGGCAAGACCTGTCAGCCGTTTACGCATACTAGCCTCGCAATTTCTAAACCCACTTATTTTCATTCTCTTAATGGCAGCACTTGCCACATTTGTTTTGGCGGACTACACGGACGCGGTGGCCATTCTTACTGTTATTCTAGTAAATGCAGCGTTTGGCTTCTCGCAGGAGAGCCGAGCTCAAGGTGCACTGGCTGCGCTAAAGAAAATGATTAAGCCTCAGGTTGAGGTAATTAGGGCAGGAGAGTCACTATTGCTTAATGCAGAAGAGATTGTCGTTGGTGACATAGTTAAACTACGCTTAGGTGAGCGTGTACCTGCAGATGGAAAAGTTCTGGAAGCAACCAGCTTTGTAATTAATGAAGCTGTGCTTACTGGAGAGTCTATCCCAGTAGAAAAGGAAGTTAATTCAGATGAATTAAACAAACTCTATATGGGTACAATTGTGCTCACAGGTTATGGGTCAATGCAGGTCACTGCGGTAGGAATTCAAACTGAATTCGGTAAGATTGCTCAGACACTTTCCGCGCAAGAGGAGGGGCAAACACCCCTACAAAAAAGGTTAACTAAGTTCTCAAAGCAAATTGCTTTAGTCGTCTTGGGGCTAGCTATATTTACTTTCGTGTTAGGCTATATCTCACCTGACATAACTGGATCTAGCCATGCCGGCGCTGGGGCTGTCACATCCTCGAGTAAATTAGCTGATTTGATTACGCTTTGTATTTCTCTTGCCGTCTCTGCAATTCCAGAAGGGTTAGTCATTGGCTTAGCAGTTGTGCTTACTTTGAGCATGCAGCGCCTATTAAAACGGAAGGCCTTAGTGAGAAAACTGGCAGTAGCAGAAACCTTAGGATCGGTGACTACTATCTGCGTCGACAAGACTGGAACTTTGACTGAAGGCGAAATGCAGGTAGCTAGGGCTGACTTTAGTGACTCTAATTTGGCCCGGAAAGCCTTAGCAGCAGTTAACAATAATCTAAATGCCGTCGACTTGGCAGTGAGCAAATGGCTAGAATTAACAAATAAGAAGGAAGACAGCGAGCACCTGTTTGATGTGCCATTTAACTCTAGTGTGAAGTTTGCGGCAAGTATCTACAGGCAACAACTGTATGTTGTGGGAGCACCTGAAGTTTTGCTCGAGGGCAGCACTTTAGCCGCCAGTGCAAAAGCAGACTGGAAAGCAAAAATCCAAATTGAGGCTGAAAAAGGTTACAGATTGATTGCTGTGGCACACAGAGAAAAACATGGACTTAGTTCGAAGTCGGATTTAGAAAAAACTACTGATTTAATAGAAAAGCTTGAGTGGTTAGGTATTTTAATCATCGAGGATCCAGTTAGAAAAGATATTAAAGCTGCTTTTAAATTGATTACTGGTGCTGGAATTAAAATAAAGGTGATTACAGGAGACCAAAAAGCCACTGCAGTAAATGTGATGGCGCAAGCGGGAATCCCAGTGCACGAATCAGAGATTCTGTCTGGAGTTGAATTACAAACTTTGGACGACGATCAACTGCGCAGGCAATTGCCCTCAATAAAGCTTTTCTACAGGACTGCGCCTGAGCAAAAGTTAAGAATTGTAGAAATTCTAAAGCAACAGGATGAAGTTGTAGCGATGATGGGCGATGGAATCAACGACGCCCCAGCTCTAAAGAAAGCTGACGTCGGGGTCGCTGTCGCCAACGCCACAGAAGTTTCCAAGGAAACTGCGGATATAGTTTTGTTGGATAACAACATGTTCACAATTGCTGCGGCAATAGAGGAGGGGAGAACTATTTTCGAGAATCTTAGAAAAGTAATAACTTACTTACTTTCAGGTAGTATGTCACAGGTTATCTTAATTATTGGTAGTTTGATTTTGGGTTTGCCCTTGGCGCTAATCCCCCTGCAAATCTTATTTATTAATTTAGTTGCTGACGGCTTGCCTGATATGGCACTGGCTTTTGAGAAACCCGAGAATGATCTGATGAAGCAGAAACCTATTTCTCAGAATACGCAGTTACTTGACCGCCGTATGCTGACATTAATTCTAATTATCGGAGTGGTGGTTAATATATTTATCTTTGGAATCTATTTCTTTCTGGTGCAGACTGATACTGAGATCGAAAGAGTGCGCAGCTATGTCTTTTTATTACTTGGAGTTGATTCACTAATCTATGTGTATTCCATTCGCAGCTTGCGGCACAATATTTGGAACCAAAATGTTTTCGCAAACCGAGTTCTGAATCTCTCGGTACTGCTAGGGTTAATCTTTATTGGCCTCTCATTCCACATTCCTTTTGTCACAACAGCATTGCAATTGAGGCCTCTAAGCTTGATTGAAGTAGCAACTGTACCAGTATTAGGCCTCTTAAAGGTTGTAGTTATTGAGGTAGTTAAATATATTTTTATTATCAGAGATTCCAGAATAAATACATAATTTTTATATTTTTTGAGATTCTCATATCTATAAATGCTATAAGTTACACTAAAATTAATGTAGAAACCAGAGTAATTATTCTACCTCCGAAAAAAATACTGTACACGGGGTTCAGATATTGCAGATATTGCAGATATTGCAGATAAAATTTATGATAACATCCTGCCACCAAGTGAAGCTAACATATAATCATCATGCGCATCTGAAAGCTTTATCTTGATAATGTCGTCTTTGGTCTTAAGAATTGGTCG
>CAZXFQ010000048.1:0-3504 GCA_964640685.1 uncultured Candidatus Saccharibacteria bacterium | reverse complement strand
GAACTAAACAGTCTAGGTCTTTCCTTAGCCAAATATGCAGGCAAATAAAATTCCGGATAGCGCTGCGCTTTCACTCCCACACTTACTATAGCGCTGACACCCAATTGCGCACATAGCTGCAGTTGTTTCTGAATTAATTCGAAATTATACGTGTCCTTAGCAATTTCAACTTCGTCCCAATAAACACTTAAACGGCAATGGTTCAATCCGGTAGTGGCTACTAGTTGTCTAAAAGCCTGTTCGGGGTCCAAACCCAGCCACTGGCATTGTCTATGTGAAAAGGAAAATCCTAATTCTATTTTAGCCATTTTGATATAATTGATTGTGCATTACGCTTATTATTAATTCTACTAGATTAGCTTGCGATCTTGGGACCTTCAAATCTAAAGTCAAAATTAGGCCTATTTTTCTTCTCTTTTCTCAGTTTTGGAGTCATTACAGCTCTGAGTAGTCAGATAAATGCCCAAGTTGAGATCACAATCGATCGCGAGTTTACGGTTAATCCCGCTGCTGAGATGGTTATTCAGGAGACTGAGACACTTACGAATCGCTTCACTGATAGATTTATCCCCAAAGGCTCTGAGCGCAAGTATATATTTGTAATTTCTGCGCAAACTACTGAAGCTAGAGCTGAAGTGGCTACGAAGATTTACAACTCCTTAAATTTGAGGATATCTGACAAAATTATCAATTACCAGCGTTACCAACAAGCTGGACAGTATGGAATCAGCTATCAATTACCGCAAAGCATCAATCCAGGTCGCAGCCAAACAATTATAATCAACTATAAGCATCCAGAACTAGCGGAAAAATCAGGTGGCGTGGTAGACGCCTATATCCCAGCCTTTGAAGAGGACTTTCAATTTACCGGCGACAACACGAAGAGTGTCTACAATACTGTGTTGCGCTTGCCTACAGTTGCAGGACCTGACAATCTAGTAAGTATTACACCTTCAGCCAAGTATGTAGAGGGTGAATTTGACGTGTATGAATTCGATCAGAAAAGCTTGTTAGGTAAATTTGTCTGGATACAAAAAGGTAAAGAGCAGATTTACAAGTTTTCTTTGGTGCAGCCTCTGGGAATCACGAGCCAAAGGGATAATGGCAATATTGACGAGTATGAAATGATTTTCCCTAGGGACATTCAAGAATTAAATGTCACTCAGAGAGTGATTTTTACCAATATACAGCCCGAGCCTTTGGCTGTTAGCGTGGACAAAGAAGGTAATTTGCTGGCGACATTCCGCAAGGCTGCTAACCAGCCAATGGACGCTATTATCGAAGGATATGCAGTCCTGACTACGCAAAGACAGGACTTGACCAATTCAGGCAAGATTAGTGAGGAACCAACCAAGCTGGCTGAATATCAAAAATACATAGCTCCAGGCCAATATTGGGAAGCGGATGCTGCAGCGATTACTGACTTCGCGCAAGCGCAAGTGGGAACTCAAGATGATATTTATACTACTATTATTACACTGTATGAAGCTGTGGTGGAGCGGATTGACTATTCACAGGTCAAACGCTTTGGGCTGAATGAAAGACAAGGTGCTCTGCAAACTTTAAATGGGGGTGCAGCAGTTTGCATGGAATATTCTGACTTATATCTTTCCCTACTGCGTAATCGAGGCATCGCTGCAAGAGCCGCTTTCGGCTACGGCTATGATTCTAGATTAGACGCTGCTTCTCAGGAGCCGCATCAGTGGATCCAAGTGTACTTGCCCGCACAAAATAGTTGGATTAGTGTAGATGTGACCTGGGGAGAATCTGGCCCTAAGGTTATTGGGGGGGATTTGAACCACTTTTATACCCATTTGGCTGCAACAGACCCTAATTCACCGCCGGTGCTATCTAGAGTCTCCGTTGGGGCGCTTAGTAATACATTAGAAGGACCTAAATTTCAAATAGAGGTTATGGACAAATTGCCAGAAGGAGTTGAGGAAAATGGCTTAACAGTGGGTCAGTTATTGGGCAAATACCCGCCATTGGAAAACTCACAACAATCGTTCTATTTGCAAGCATTGCTTCAGAAGCTGCAGGCTAGTTTCAGAAACCTCTTCTCCAATCCAAGTGCAATTGATATTCAGGGTTGGTTCTTGCTAGGGTTTATTGCAATTAGTGCTTCAGCCTTGTTGGTAAGCCTAATACGGATTATATTAAGGCTATTTGCGAAACCAGTTGAGATCAAACCTCGCTACTAAACACATCAATCTCATCAAGCAATTTATTTACAATACTGCTCTGCTCAGGGCTGAAATCTAGGTGTCTGGTTTTTTCTTCCAGGATAATTAATAAAGCAGACATGAAAATACGGTAATATTCCTCGTGATTTTCAACAAGCTCCTTCAGTTCTTCCGCACTTTTGACTATTTTTAATTCTTCTGCAAAGATATCGTTGTATTGATCATCGTCCTCATAGATTAGGTCAATAGCCCGATTGACAGTATCCCAAAGGATTTTCTCTAGGGATTCTTGCAGTCCTACCGTTTGGGAAAATGTAGTAATGAATTCACCAATATTCATTAATGTTATTCTAAGGTATTATTCCAATGGGCGAATCACACGCTATAAAGTTATTTGCCTCTTTTACGCAAAATACTAGTGGCTCCTTTGCCAAACGCCTCAGAGAAAGGCTTAACTGGCAGCAGCAAAAACCCGAAGAATATTGATATCAATGACTCAAAAAAGCCTTTTGCTTTTTCCATATCTATAACATTTTAGCAGATAAAGTCTAGTGCTGCTTAATTAGATTTAGTTTGAGATCATTGTCTCGGTTCAATCGATCACAAAGTCGGCTGTTTCCGCAAAAGTATATCCATCTAACTCTGCTAAAGATTCATCTAGTAGCGCCAGAGTTGAATCAATTTCTGAGTTAGTGGCTTGAACTGTCTTAGGAGCACTTTGCTCTGCCTGGGGAATTATCTCGTTGGCATTGCTCAAACCAAATTGACTATTGGCTGCAGTTCCTGCGAGAGTTTCGTTTGGGGTTTCAGTAGAAGATTCTGTACTTACTGCCCCCCCTTTTAGTGCGGGTGTGACTGAATTAGAGCTACCAATAACAATAATTCCCACCACAAATACTGCCACAGCAGCAAAACTCAAGACTTGTAACCAGCTCAGTGCTGAAACTGGCTTCGAGTTTTGCTGCTCAAGTTCGATTTTTTTCCAGACATTAGATTTAGCTATAGAGATCTCTCTATCCAAGTCTGCGAAACTTTCGCGTTTCAATCCCCTCCTTAATAGCTCTATGAACTTTTTATCTTCCATAACATTTTTAATTTTTTGATTAATCTATTTTGTCTAACTTTGGTATTATTTTCAGTAATTCCCAGCTCTGCCGCCACTTCATGAATTTTAAAATTCTGCTCAAATCGCAGCTCAATAAATCTTTGCTCCTCGACAGTCAACTGTGCAACCAGCTCAGAAAGAATCGTCTTAAATGCACTTGGCTCTGATGATGTATTCGCTTCAGGGCTACTAATAGAATTAAAATTGGAATTAAAA
>CAZXFQ010000047.1:0-3545 GCA_964640685.1 uncultured Candidatus Saccharibacteria bacterium | reverse complement strand
TCGCAGCCTTGATCGAGGCAGGTGTCTCTATGGAGTACCCCACTAGATTCTACGAGAATAATGTCACTGGCAGTATTAACCTGATACAGGCTATGCAGGTCAACGGAATTCGCAAGCTAGTATTTTCCTCCACAGCTGCGGTATATGGAACCCCTGAGACTACTTTAGTGGACGAGACATCTATTCGTAGACCTGAAAACTCTTATGCCTGGAGCAAATTTACTGTTGAGAACCTACTTATGGCTCTGGCAACAGAACATACTGCCAGATCTGAACAAATAGATAGCGTGATTTTACGTTATTTCAATGCAGCTGGTGGAAACCCCGAGCAATTAATCGGCCAAGATTATCCTAAACCAACTCACCTTATCACAGTGGCAATTGAAGCAGCTATGGGCAAACGTGAGAAATTAACTATTTTCGGCGATGACTATCCGACTCCCGATGGGAGCTGCATTAGAGATTATATTCATGTCGAAGATCTGGCTAGAGCGCACACTGCTGCTTTAGGTTATCTTGAAGGCTTTCAGGGTTGTGACATTATCAATGTAGGAACTGGTATAGGTTCCACCAATTTAGAAGTAGTTAAGCTTTTAGAGAAAATTCATGGTCAGTTCAATTGGGAGATTGGTCCGCGCAGACCCGGTGACCCTTCAGGTTATGTTGCCAACAATGCCAAAGCTAAAGCAGTCTTGGGCTGGGAAGCCAAATATACGCTTGCTGATACTCTAGAGCATTCATACAAATGGCAAAAACGTTACCCCAAGGGCTATGCTAGCTTAACTAATAATGACAACTAAATATTATGTGTGGAATATTTGTATATGCAGGCTCTGAAGAACCAGTGGAAATTTTACGAAAAGGCTTACAAAGACTTGAATACAGAGGCTATGATTCCTGGGGATTATGCTTTAAGCAGCAGGAATCAGAAAATTTCTATTTCGGTAAAGATGTAGGCCTAGTGCCTATTTCTAGAGCAGAGCTAGGACTTAAAGAATATAGCCTGCCCTATCCACAGGATGGCAAGATAGCATCTGCAACGGCTAAAACAAAATCTACAAATTATTTTGGAATAGCACATACGCGCTGGGCAACACATGGTGGAGTCACGAGCAATAATGCACATCCGCATTTGGCCACAGATTCAAGCTTTGCAGTTGTCCATAACGGTATTGTAGAAAACTATCAGGCCCTAAAAACTCAATTAGGTCCGAATGTGCAGTTTTCCACTGAAACAGATACTGAAGTTATTGTAAGATTGATTGAGGATCATAAACAAAAAGGTCAATCATTATTTGTGGCAGTCAAAGCAGCATTTACAGAGCTAGCTGGTCGTAATACTATTGCCATTATTAACCTGAAAAACGATGATATCAAGGTTATTGCCATCCGTAACGGCTCACCATTGGTTGCAGGTAAGGCTTCTGCTTCTGATGCAAATAACTATTATTTAGCCTCGGACTACTTAGCCTTTGCCAATTACACCAATCAAATCCTACAACTGGATGATATGGAGGGCGTGCTAATTTCGACGAAGGGTTTAGAAAAATTCTCGCTCAATCAACCCGAAGTCAAACCAGCAACAGCATTGTATGAATCTATGGAGATTCAGGATAGTCAAGTAGATAAGGGCGAATTTGCAGACTTTATGTTGAAGGAGATTCACGAACAAAAACACACTGTAAGAGTGATCAGCAATTATAGCGAAACAGAATTGGAACCTATCCTGGAAAGCATTAGAGCTGCAAGAACAGTATATACTCTGGGTTGCGGAACTGCTGCTTTAGCAGCTGGACAAATAGCCTATTATTTAAGAAAGTATGCGCATATCAACGCTATCGAGCTCAAAGCTTATGAAATTGATAGTTATCAAGAACACTTTTCTTCCCAAGATTTGATACTGGCAGTTTCACAAAGTGGAGAAACTGCTGACACTCTGGATGCTGTGGAAGTGATGCGTAAGCGTGGGGGCAAGATTGCTAGCCTGGTAAACATGCTGGGTTCCAAGCTAACTCAAGTCTCCGACTTTCCATATTTTTCACGTACTGGGCCTGAGATCTGTGTTGCTTCCACCAAGGCTTTTACTGCTCAGGTAAGTTGGGGATACTTGCTTGCTTCCACACTTAATTCTAACTACAAACAAGGCCAATCTGAACTAGAAATGACTGCTAGTGCAATCGATAGTCTTTTGACAAACCCACTTCTACAAAATGCCTTAGACGATGTAGTGGCCTACCTGGTTAACCAGCCTCATGGCTTTATCTTAGGGAGAGGACAGAATTTCTATATTGCTTTAGAAGGGGCATTGAAACTTAAGGAAATAAGTTATCAACATTTTGAAGGCTTTGCCGCAGGAGAACTCAAGCATGGCGTCATTGCCTTAATCGAAAAGGGCACTCCAGTGGTCACAATCATTAGTGAAGACGAAATGAAGGCAGATATGCTCAGTGCCACTGCAGAAGTCAAAGCGCGTGGTGGTAAGATAATCGGACTGGCCAGTAGTCCAAATGAACTATTTGATTATTATCTTCCGGTTCCTAACTTGCCCCATACCAGTGCTATAGTGAATGTATTGCCTTTACAACTACTTGCCTATTATCTTGGCAAAGCTAAAGGTAATAATGTTGATCGCCCTCGAAATTTAGCCAAAAGCGTAACAGTTAAATGAAGAAAATAAATGTTGTAGTAATTGGTGGAGGGACAGGAACTTTTACAGTCTTGACAGGGCTAAAGCTATATCCGAGTTTAGCATTAACAGCCGTGATCAATATGACTGATAGCGGTGGCAGTACTGGTAGGCTGCGCGACGAATTCGGTATATTGCCCGTTGGCGATGTACGTCTCTCTTTAGTCGCATTGGCAAGGGAAGACGAGGCTAGCCGATTGCTACGCGAGCTTTTCCTATACCGTTTCGCTAGTGAATCTTCCTCATTAGCTGGACATAATTTTGGCAATCTATTTTTGACAGCGCTTACTGACATGCTCGGATCTGAAGAAGCAGCCATAGAAGCAGCAGCAGAGATTCTCAACGTCAGCGGCAAGATCTTACCAGTTACTACCAATAACGTACATTTGGTAGCTGAATATGCCAATGGTGAAAAGCTTTATGGTGAAAAAAATATTGATGATCCTGACAAAGGGTCACATGATAGTACTGCCAGATTGGTAAATCTATGGACTGAACCTTCTGCTACTTTAAATCCAAAGGTTAGAGTTGCTTTAATGGAGGCTGACTTCATTATCATCGGGCCTGGTGACCTCTATTCTAGTTTATTATCGAATATGGTGATTGGGGGCATGCCTGAAGTGCTGAAAGTTACTAAGGCTAAAATTATTTATGTCGCCAATCTAGTTTCTAAATTCGGGCAAACACATGGAATGACCCAACAGGACTATTTATCTGAATTAGAGAAATACACTCAAAGACAACCTAACTTTATTATACTGAACAGCACTAAGCTGCCTCTAGAAGTACTAAATCACTATTTAGCTGAAAATAGTTTTCCAGTCACAGATGATTTAGAATTAAGCAATGTAGTGCGCGC
>CAZXFQ010000046.1:0-3854 GCA_964640685.1 uncultured Candidatus Saccharibacteria bacterium | reverse complement strand
GGTGCCAAACTGCGATTCATTAGTAACACAATGCCTATGACAACCAGTGCCAGCCCAAAAAAACTCGAGATAGCTATCAATAATTTTTGTTGATCCGACAGATCTTTCATGCTTTATTAACTTTACTACAACGAGATTAGGGGTACAACTGCATAAAAAACCGCAAACAAAACTGCAAATTAAAAGGAGCCTTGCGGCTCCTTTTAATTATCTTTCTTAAACCAGTTTACTAGCTATCTTACTTGCTGGCTAATTGCTCTGCAAAATCACCAATAGTTGGTATTTTCCACATTTCACCGTTGTAAGCCTTAACAGCTCCATAGATATTTCCTAGGAAAGGTACAAAGAGGATCGGGAAACAAAGTCCACCTATTCCAAAAGTAACAAAACTAATAATAGTGTAAATAACAAACACTACTACAATACTGGCAATTGTCCAGATTAATGATTCCCAAGCATTGAACTTGGCAAACTTATCTTTCTCAATAACCGCCAAAATTAGAGGAACAATAATTGTACCTCCCAAGATCCAACTTAATAAACTTGAGACTTTAGGATCTAAACCAGAACCGTTGCTAGCAGTGCTAGTAGTTTCATTCGCCATTTTGAAAAACTTAAATTTAAATAAATTAACTAATAGGGTTGTAATTTCTCTCACCCTTTGACGTTATCTTACTATTTTCTTCCTAGTTCGTAAAGCCTGCGCAGTTCCAATACAGTCGTGGTATCCTGGGCTGATTTATCGCGTCCGAAGATTTTTAGTCTGGGAAAGCGCAAAGAAAAGCCCTGGACCTCAACTTGCTCAGAATTTTGTCCTGAATTTTGCCCCGCAGTATGAAATTTACTCAGCGAAATTTCATCCGCATCTATTTCCGCCACTATTTCAGGTGCTACCAATACATCTGGCATTAACTCTCTACAGATTTGATAGAACTTCGGTAATTCTGGTAGCTTGGCCTGGTCAAGCGAATTTTTGAATTGTGCCCATTGATCTTCTTTGACACCACTTCCCACCTTCGCCAAAGTTTGATAGACATTTTGCTCCGCATTATAAATACCCATTAAGAAACCGCCTATACCAAACCTGGCGCGGTTACCCTGGCCAAAATAATAGCCCATGATTACGCAGTCTACAGTGTCTTTCAGGTCAGCAAAAGTATTTGCTTTAAGCTTAATCCAGTCGAAACCGCGCTTGCCGGGCGAATAGATGCTTTGCGGATTTTTGACTATTACCCCCTCCAAACCCTTATCCAATTGCTGGCGGAAGTGTGCGTCTAAAGCTTCAGCATCCGTAAACAGCAGTGACTCGGTGAATTCCAGTTTTTTCTGCGGATCAACAAACTTGAGACTGTGTAGAACTTGCAATCTCTCTGATAATGGCTTTGCAGTGATGTCCTCGCCATTTAGATATAGCAAATCAAAGATGAAGTACTTAATCGGAATTGCTGTACTTGTCTCTGCCACATTATATTTACGGCGACGCTGACTAGTTTCCTGAAACGGCAAAAAAGTCCCTGTAGACTCATCCACTCCGATGATTTCACCATCAAGTACAATACTCTGCAGATCTTGCTGTTGAAACACCTCGATTAAATCTGGGAACATATCTGTCAATGGTTCCATGTTACGGCTAAAAATTCTAACTTCACTGTCTAGTTGATCGTTAGCGCCCTTAACTAAATGCAATTGCGCTCTAAGACCGTCATATTTGGGTTGCACAATTGCATTGGGGATTCTGGCAATGCAGGCAGCGGCGTCAGCTTCTCGCTCAACCAGTTGGGCCGTTACAGGCACTCCTGGCTCCAAACTCAAAGAGTCTAAATCTACACCTTGGAATAATACCAACTCTGCCAATTGACCTATATCTGCTCGAATTCCATAGGCACGATCTAATTGAGTGCGTAGTGACTTAGAGCCAGTCTTGGCCCAAGAAATTGCATCTAGAATCGTTTTATTGCTAATTCCCAGACGCAAACTGCCAGTTACCATTTTGGCAAAGTAACGACCCTCGACTGGCGTCAGTGTTAGCAAAGTATCTATAGCAATCCTCTGCTTTTGCTTGCTGGCACCACTGCCAGAGGTATTAGCAATTTTAGTAATTTCATAAAAAACATCGTTAATCTGCAGCGACTTGACTGCAATGTTGCTTAACAAACTAGGAGGAGAATTTACTTGAGACAGCTCTAAGAACTCAGTTGCCACTTTGCCTGAATCACCCAACTCACCAAATCTGGCGACAGCGTCAAAAGCCAGGCCCTGAATGCTTGCCGCATTTGTCAATGCAGCCAAAAATGATCTATCGGAGAAATTGAGCTCTATGGGCAAATAATCTGCCGCTACTCTGCCCTTAAGCAAATACAAGCAGGCGGCAATTTCTGCCTGTCCTAATTTGCTCATTAACTCGGCCAGCAATTTGGTCAACTCAGTGCGGCTGGCCTCAGACTCAATTTTGGCTAGATACTCGCAGTATTGACCAAATAGCATAGTTCCAAATCCTAAATAGGTAAAGAATTTAGAGATTTCACATCAAAGTTAATAATCATTTTATCCTGTAATATACTAATCTTCTTGATACCACTATTTGTGCCCTCGCTAAAGCCTTGGTTGAAGGCCTGCTCCAGCTCACGTTTCAAATTTGGAGCAGCCGCATTTAGCACCAGGTCAGTAGCTCCGTTGCCAGTAGTAAAACTACTAACTACAAAACTCTTGCCATCAGGGCTGATTTGCGCTTGCGCAGCTGGGTAAACTTTCAGCCCAGCTAGGTCCAAAGTAAACTCGATCTTTATGTTATTGGGCTCCATACTCACCCCTAAAGTGGAGGTATCAAATCCCCCTGCACTTTCAGCCAAAGCAGCCAAAAATTCTTCTTCAGTGAATTCAACCGCGTACTCTGTATCATTAAGACTAACTACATTTGTCAAAGCCTTATTTTGAAATCCAGTTTTGATTTCTACAACCTGACCCTGCGTAATCCGCGTTATACCCTGATCAGAACCCTTGTTGGAACTAATTGCGGCAAAAACTAACCCACAAGTGACGCAGCAACAGATTAGCAAAGTAAACACACACCCTATTCCCAACCACTTTAAAGCAGCGCTACTTTTTTTAGGTACGGAATTCATAATTATGAAAAAATAAGTTTAAGTAATTAATTAGTAGCCTAGACTTTAAGTTTTTGCAAGCTTAGCTTTAAAAGCATGGTTAATTCCTCTGCCGTAAAAGTCACTGCTGGAATTGCTACAACTGCTGGGATTGCTACAACTGCCGGAATTGCTGAAGGAACCACCTGATTTGGCAGCTGCATTTTTTGAAACTCTTCATATGAAACTAGCACTGCAAACTTTTTGCCATAGCGTTCGATTATTACTTCTTCACCCTTTACTATTCTAGTAAAAAATTCATTTACTCTTAATTGGAAGTCTGTCGCTGTGATTGTCATCGCTACAGTTGATCGTAAAGTAATATTGGACGATTGTTACTATTATAGCAAACATATCTTGAGAGTATTAATATTCCTTCTTAAGTAACGACCTACTCCACCGAAAGCCAGCCAGCTTCTGGGATTTCTTAAAACATAAATCTCCATAGATACTTTGGGGTTTAAGGAAAATGACTAGCTGTAAGCCACAATATGTATAGAAACTCCCTGTATAGCTATTTTTTGCAAGTATAATTGGGGACTAAGCAGATGTATCGCTGCCCTCTCTTCTGGTTCTGAGTTTCCTCCTTCTGTTTCAGGATTAATTAATCTTTTCCATATGCTGCCAGTTCTGGCCCACCTCAGCATCAGTGAGCAACGGCACTGAGATTACCACCACCTCAGCCATTAAAGTCTTAACCACATTACTAAAAAA
>CAZXFQ010000045.1:1799-3936 GCA_964640685.1 uncultured Candidatus Saccharibacteria bacterium | reverse complement strand
CCAGCGCTGCTGAGACGAGTAGCTGCAGCAAAGAGGCATCGTCAGGTAAGACTAGTAAAGGTGCTTGTACATTGGGTAGTTCGGCCATTATTTTCAAGCTAGATTAATGTGGGGAGTGTGATATATCTTAGCATATCGAAGCACTAACCCGTAGTAAGTGTGATATAATACTATAGGACATGAACATAAAGAAGTTTGTAGACAATTTAAGAACAAATTCAAGCACAGATTTAAGGTCAACTAGCTACGCCCTGGCTCTAATCACAGCTGTGTTTGTTGGAGTAGTGTTTACACAGACACCGCAATCGCAAAGCATTAGCAACAGTGGAAGTAATCTAAACACTGAGATTGTTGAACCTAACTCAAGTTTAGCCAAGGTTAATGGGGGGTTTGTCACCGGAATCGCTGCGGCAGAATTTAAGCCAGAATTTAGACTTAGTATTGCCAAAATTAGCCTTAAGCAAACCGTACAAGCTGACGTAGATCCTGCCAACCAAGACGTCTATTCAGCAGTCATTAATGAAAAAGTAGCACATGGTTTGGGCACCAGACTTCCTGACGAGGCCATTTTGGATGGAAACGTGTACTTATTTGCACATAGAAATGGTGTGTACAACGGCAAAAAAATAGGATTTTTTCATCGTTTAGATGACTTAAACCAAGGCGACGTGGCAATTATTGAATATAATGGCACTACTTATGAATATAAATTACGTGAGAAATTTGTAATTACCCCGCAAGATACTTGGGTTTATACAGAGCAAGCTGAGACGCCAACGTTGACTTTGCAGACCTGTGAAAACGGTGAAACGCAGAGATTGATCGTGAAGTTTGATCTTGTTGCTATTCGGGGTTAAACTGAGGATGAAACTTATTAGTTAAGTTTAGTAGAGATAATTAATGCAATTACCAAGCGTAGGCAGTGCGGCTCCAGGGTTTAGCTTGCCGAATCAGGATGCTAAGCAGCTGAGTCTGGCGGACTATCAGGGCAAATATTTGTGCATTTATTTTTATCCCAAAGACGATACCCCGGGGTGCACTATCCAGGGATGTTTATTTAGGGACTATTCTGAGCAACTGGCCAAGATGAATTGTGCAATCCTGGGTGTTAGCGTGGATAAAACCAATTCACACATTAAATTTAGGAGCAAATTTGGCTTTGTATTCGACCTACTATCCGATGTAGAGCATAAAATGGCGCTCGACTATGGAATTTGGGTAGAAAAGTCGATGTTTGGACGTAAATATATGGGAATGCAAAGATCTACAGTCTTGATAGATCCTAAAGGGACTGTGGTGAAGACTTGGGAGAAGGCAGATCCGAATTCTAATGCACAAGAAGTGCTAGAATATCTTAAATTAACTAGTTAATAAATTAGTTAATAAGCTAGTATATAATATCATTCTATATGACAATTCTAAGCATACTATCTAATCTGGTTCAATCTAATTCTGACAGTTTGGCCGGGGCCGGGGCTTTGGGAGGACTATTCGTATTTGGTATCTACGGATCTGCAGTCGCAATATTTGTATTGTCTATGCTGGTCTGGTTCGTATTGGCAATCCTAGCATTTGTGCTTCCGGTTGTTGTATTGGTCTTGATGATCTACTTTACGTTAGATGCTATGCAACGCGACTTTGGAGTAGAAGAAAGCACTCAGCAGTTATTGTGGATTTTGGTTATTTGGATAGCATCACTCCCAGGATTGATTCTCTACTACTTCCTGGTGATGCAAAAATATCCTAAAAAGTTAATAAAATAATTATTATTTAATTTTAATTTCAATAATTATGTCTAAATTGCGCAAGTTAAGTTTCGGACTCGCAGGAGTATTGTTAGCATTTACAGCTATAATGCCAGTCTTAGCAGCGTCTTCGCGCATGGTATCTTCAAGTACTGAAGGCGCATCTACTGCTGCAGGAGTGATGATAATCCTAGTTTACGGATTTATCTGTCTGGTGGGAGTGCTGTCTGTGGTCATTCCAGTAGTTGCATTGGGAATCACAGTTTATTTCATAATCGATGCTAGCAGACGTGACTTTGGGCCACACGATGACAATCAATTATTACTTTGGATCTTGATTTTGGTATTTGCAGGTTTTCCCATTGGTACACTGATTTATTACTTGATGGTAA
>CAZXFQ010000045.1:0-1699 GCA_964640685.1 uncultured Candidatus Saccharibacteria bacterium | reverse complement strand
ATCTCTGGGGCACCATTGGTGACTGCGACCATATACTCGAACCAGACGCAATTTTTGCCGTCTTTGGTCACCACCGTCCAGCTGTCTGGGCGATGGCTGATCTGGTCTGTGCCAGCTGTGACTTGGGCTTCTAGGCATATTACCATTCCAGGTCTTAATTTGACGCCGCTGTTGGGTTCACCATAAGCTGGGACATCAGGTGCCTCATGTAGTTTGCGCCCGATTCCATGTCCAATGTACTCTTTGACGATGTCATAGCCACCCAGTTGGGCAATTTCGAACATGGTGCTCCCAATATCGCCGGTGGTCATCCCAGCTCTAGCCACGCTAATACTCTGAGTGACAGCCAATTTACCTGTTTCTAGGAGACGTTGGTTATCGGAGCTGAGCTGCTCTACACCTACTGTGACACAGTGATCAGTATAGAAGCCCTCAGATATTATCCCGAAATCAATAGTCACCAAATCGCCTGAGCGAATAATCTTGTCTGCGCTAGAAATAGCGTGTACAACCTCGGAATTGATGCAGACACTGACTACGTTTGGGAATGGAGGTAAACCTCTGGGGGCGTAATCTTTAAAGGCGGATCTAACTTTATTCTTCTCGCATAGTTTGGCTGCTTGCTCATCAATTTCCGCAGCATTCACTCCCGGCTCTACCAGTTCTACCAATTGTTTGAGAATATCCATTGAGATGGCGCATGCCTTGCGTAAAGTCTGCAAATCGCCTGGACTTTTGAGTTGATAATTCCTGTGCATCTTCACATTATACCGCAGAAATTGGGGGAATTTGGACTAGGGCATATCTGTTAGAATTAGGAAGCTAATTTAAATATTTCTCAATATGAAAATAGGTATTTTAGGTACGGGTGAAGTTGGTAGAAGTCTTACTACAGGTTTCTTGGAAACTGGTCACCAGGTGGCCATTGGGACTAGGGATGTGAGCAGGCCAGAATTGCTGGAATGGTCGAAAGCCAATGGAGAAAAAGCCCAGCTGGCTAGTTTTGCGCAAGCAGCTGAAAATGCAGAATTAATCGTAATTGCCGTGCCGTGGACAGCAGTAGAGAATGCGATTGCATTGGCTGGCAAGGTTCGGTTCACAGGCAAGATCGTGGTCGACGTGACCAATCCGTTGGACTTTTTCCAGGGTACACCCAATTTTGCTATCGCCTACCCCGACTCAGCTGGCGCACAGATCCAAAAATGGCTACCAGAAGCCATGGTAGTCAAGGCGTTCAATATTATTGCCAGTGGACAAATGTACAAGCCACACTTTGCAGAAGGCACGCCAGATATGTTTATTGCTGGTGATGATTCAGCTGCCAAAGCACAAGTGAGCGAGATCCTCAAGGCGTTTGGCTGGGGCAGAGTGAACGACATGGGCGATATTGCTCAAGCGTATCTCCTAGAGGCGCTTGCCATGGCTTGGATACGCTGGGGAGTGATCAACAATACCTGGTCACATGGACTGAGTCTGCTGAGGGCTTAATCGGCAAATCCAACTACCCGAACAAAACCGTCCAGAGCAGCCAGAAACTGAAGGCGCTGAAGAAGACACCGCCGAAAAACATCACGAAGCCAAGCAATGTCAGTAGAACTGTATTCAAGAATACCTGGCCGCTATAGACCATTTCCATCCTCGATAAGTCTTCCTTACTAACCTGGGGGAATTCTCGAGGCACAGAATTAACGATCTCAAC
>CAZXFQ010000044.1:1483-5261 GCA_964640685.1 uncultured Candidatus Saccharibacteria bacterium | reverse complement strand
CAGGAATAGTGGTCAGATATGCATTGGGGCTGGTGAAAACCGACAGTAAAACCCAAGAGTCATTTACACAGGGTGCACTAGCCTGGCTAAATCAAGTCACTTCCGCTGGTTATACTATTATCGCTGGTAGTCAATACAAGTCCTGGGTGGGCAGAAGACAGTTCCGACTACATTTGGTCAGAGCTGAGCGCAACGGGATTAGGCGAGTGTTTGCCTTTCTAAGTAAGCATAATCATAATAGCGCAAATTAACTTTTAGACTCATAGCCTTCTGTATCAATGCGTTGTGCAAGTTCTAATCCACCTGTCTCGACAATCTTGCCATTTTTGAAAATATGCACAAAATCGGGGTGAATATACTCAAAGACTCTATGATAATGGGTAATTAATAGCACTCCCATTTGTTTATGAGTATTGATAGCCTTGGCTAAGTTAGTAAACACCGTGCGGATAGCGTCGACATCTAGGCCAGAATCTGTTTCGTCTAAGACCACATACTTTGGCTCTAATAAAAGCATTTGTAGAATTTCACATTTCTTCTTTTCGCCACCCGAAAATCCTTCATGCAAATTTCGTTCCATAAAACTTTCTGGTAAGCCTACTTCGGCCAATTTTTCACGCAATAACTTACGGAATTTGAACAAGGGTAACTTCTCTGACTCGGGGCGCATAGAATTATACGAGACCCGCAAGAAATTTGCCAAATTCACCCCAGGGATTTCTACAGGGTACTGGGCAGCTAGAAATAAGCCTTTGCGAGCACGATCAGTAGTTTCAGCACTAGTAATTTCCTCATCATCCAGCCAAATCTCGCCTGAAATGACAACATAGTCGTGATGTCCCATCAATACCTTTGAGAGAGTCGATTTGCCAGAGCCGTTGGGTCCCATTAACACATGCACTTCGCCAGGAGCGATCTCCAAACTTACTTCCGTAAGTACTGGACGATCTTCATCGGCAATATTGACTTGGAGTTTTTTTATCTGCAAGGACATGTTAAATTATACACTAGTAAGCTTTAATTCTGCCGACAACTTTTTTTGACAAAAATCAGCGAGCTAAACAATAGATCCCATTACTCCAAGCCTGCGGGGCTAAAGAAAGACAGTATTAACAAGCCTAAGCCACAACATCACAGAAAATTAAAAGTTGCCAATTTTATATTCGCAATTTTAATTTTAATTTTAATTGCTGGTAACAGCTTCTTTATTTTTAATTTTACAGTTGAGAAAAAAACTCCAAGCCAGGCTTTATCTTCAATTGCCAAGACTGGTTTGAAAGTAGTTGATAGCGTTTGGGAGCCAACTTTGAAGCGCACTGATAATTACACTGCAGCTTTAATTATGGGGATTGATAGCCGTGAATTAAAATTCGACGGGAAGGAATTTAAAGGAAAGGATCGCGATATCGATACTATGGTGCAGGTAGTGTTTAACCACGATACGGGCAAAGTATTTTTATTTAGCATTCCACGTGATACAGGCGTGCTTATTACTGAGAAATGTGTAAACCAAGCCAAGCAGTACTTTAAATCTATTAATCATGCCTATAAGTTTGCCGAAGATGGTAATTGCCCTGAGGGAGGTGAGAAAATCATGGAAAAGTATGTCTCCAGTGTTACTGGGTTTGAAAATCATTATTTCTCCATTGTCTCCTATGATGCATTTAGGTTGATTGTAAACACTTTAGGAGCGGAACTGAATGGCAGTAAAGGACTCTATATCGATGTGCAGAAGTCGTTCACAGATTATTATCCTCGCGAACAGGGCGGTGGCTTCGAGCGCGTGAGCTTCAAGAAAGGAAGGCAGTTTATTGACTCGGTGCAGTTGCTAAAATTTGCTAGAGTTCGCAAGGCATCTAGCGATTTTGACCGTGCCCAGAGACAGCAGCAGGTTTTAGAGGCACTCCAGGAACATGTAATGGGCGATAGCCTTCTAAGCGACCCTGTGAAGATTTACGAACTTTATCAAGTATTCCAGAAAAACGCTCTATTCAGTCCAATTAACTTAGACGATATCCGCGGCGCTTTGAACGTTATGTCCAAAGCAGATACTGACAATGCCCAGCGCTACGTGCTCGATGATAATTTCGGCGGCAAAAATAAGCTCTTCACTAAGCCAACTTTTTCTAATGGTAAACATAACCGTCCAGGGTACTATCTTTCGCCAGTAGCTTGGAATAACAAAGAGTGTATCGAACTGAAAGATGAGTACTGCAAAGTCAAACAGTACATCCAGAAAATCTTCAACCTGCCAGCAGAGTTGCAAACTGAAGAGGCAGTGATCTATGCATATCCTACTATTAACAATAAAGACCTTAGTGCGGCAGAATACGTTAAAAACGCCAAAGACTTTCCGGTGGATATCAGCGTGTCTAAGACAGCAGTGAAGTTCAATCAGACTTTTGGAGATTTGCAAATCTTCGACTTCACCAATGGAGAGAAACCTTTAACAGCTGAGCGCCTCAAAAGTGCTTTCCAGGTTGAACTTATTGCAGGTTCAGAATCGCCTTTCAAAAAGGCTCCGAATGGAGAAGACTTCGTGATTGTAGTTAAAAGCAATTAAGCGCTAGGTCTTAATTGCTCGACAAAGTTGTTTGCCAAAGTAATTGCGCAATTTTTGCAGCTGCTGTTTTATCTACCAATTTACTTGAATCTCTAGCAGACATTTGCAAGACCTGAGGAATCTGCGCCAGTAGTTTAACCGCCAACTCTGCTTCTGCGACAATTGCACCGGCCTGCTGTTGGCAGAAGTATTCAGCGTTTAATTGTTGTTCGTTATTGGCTGACCAAGGAATTGGAATGAAAATAGCGCGGCGGTTGGTAGCGAGCAGTTCCAGCACAGAATTGGCACCTGGCCTGCTAATGACTAAATCTGCCTGGTTGTATATATGACCAATCTCATCCGCAAACCACTTGATCACAAATAGGTGCTCGCGTAGCGCAGGAGCTGCTGTTTGCAGATGAGTTTGAATAGTCTCAAAGTCTTTATACACCTGGTTTTCGCCTGTCTGCAGGAGCAGATTATATTTGCTAGTAAGCGCTTCGAGATTGTTCTTGAGCCAGTTATTCAATTTATGCGAGCCCAGACCACCGCCAGTGATAAAAATGAATGGCCGAGTTGGTTTTTCAGCCACAAATTGCTCCAGTTTTTCTTTGTAATCGGCACCTACACTGGCTGGAAGATCGGTTTGGAATCTTGAGGCTTGCAGTGGATTACCGCTTACAATTGTCTTAGAGGCCGGGAAATACTGCAAGGAATTAGCAAAGCTCACCAAGATTTTGTCAGCAAACTGAGCATTAATGCGATTGGCCAGCCCGGAAACGATGGTTTGCTCGTGAATTACTACGGGAATACCCTGCAAGCGTGCACAAATCACCACTGGAACGGTCACATAACCTCCGGTAGAAAAGACTAGGGCGGGCTTTTCAGTCTTCAAGACCTTCCAGGCGTCGATGAAGCCACCAAATACTCCAGCCAATAACTTGATGCTATCGACGCTCAAATATCTTTGTAATTTGCCCGAACGAATTGAGATGAAGCGCAAGCCTAACTCGGGGATTTTGCGGCTTTCTAAACTGGGTGTCGGATCATTGATCATGCCGCGAGTCCCACCCACATACACTAACTCTGCGGGGTATTGCTGGGGATGTGCTTGGAATTCTTTGATCACAGCAATGGCTGCATTGAGATGACCACCTGAGCCCCCACCGGTAAAGACAATTTTGTGTTGAGAATTAGTCTGCAAGTTTAGTCGGATTAATATACTGAATTAATAAT
>CAZXFQ010000044.1:0-1473 GCA_964640685.1 uncultured Candidatus Saccharibacteria bacterium | reverse complement strand
ATAATTAATGCTTAATAACCTCTACGCAATTTTTCCCAGAGTTCAAACAATCTGATGAAGCTGTATTTCCAACCCAGACCTTGGTCAAATGCATGCACATAATCGACTCTGGTGCCAGCAAATCCGCGTTTAAACAGATCAATGCCATACCAAGGATATTTAGTATTGTTTTTGTCTGGAGAGACTCCACCCCAGAAGTTGTAAGTACTACAACCAAGGTCTTTGGCACGTTTCAGCGCAGTCCATTGAATCAAATAGGAAGCTGGGATCTTGCTGTAAGCGCTAAGAGAACCTCCATCTGAGTAGAACGCTTTGCCAGCATAGTACACAATAATTGCCGCAGCAATGTATTGCCCTTGATAATCTGCCAGATACACTTCCGCAGAGAGTTTTGACTCTGGCAAGGAATTCAATTGCGCAAAGAATTTCTGGTAAAAACCTAAAGAATATGACTTAAAGCTCTGGCGCAGCGTAGTGTCATGGTGAATGCTGAAGAACTGTTCAATGGCCTTGCTGTCTTGGGTATGGGTCACGGTGACGCCGGATTTCTCGGCTTTGCGCACATAATAGCGCGTTTGCTTGCGCATATTTTCCAGTAAAACTTCAGGTTTAGGCGTAATATCAAGTATTAGAGTTTTCTCCGCATCAATATTGTGTATGCTTGCAGGCTTGAAACCCTCAACTTCCAATACCTCTAAATATTGTGAGGTCAATTCTAGTTCAGTATTTGTTGCGTTGGACTCATCTTCAATGGCGGTCTTGAACAATGGCTGCAGTCTGATATAGTCGCAGCTCTCTGCTTTGCCCAATTGTTTCAAATGGTTTACTAAACTGCTCAAAACCTCAATCTTTTGCGATGCTATGAGATTGTGGAACTCCGGAAGTACTAAAGGTCCATGCCTGACTTGTAGGAGCTTGCCACGTTTAGCTTCAATTATCAATACTTGGGCTAATAAAAAGTGCTGATCACCCCGTCTTAGCCCAAATCTATATACTTTATTGTCCAGCTGCTCGCTCAAGGATCCCAGTTGCCAACTCTGCAAAAAACTATATTGAGGAGCTTGTAGTACTAGTGATTCCCATTTATACCAATCGGTGATTTGCTCAATTTGATATTCCAACATTAATACAAGAATAACATTTTAACGATCTTTACTTTTCTAACTTTATTCCTCTAACTCTGGGAAAATCTGCTTACCAGTCTCGATATCCTCTATGATAATGGCAAACACAGGGCAGGACTGGGCAGCTGCCAGTATCAACTCATCCTCATCCCATTCTCCTTCTTTGATAATGGCAATATTATCCTGATCCATTTCGAACACCCCCCCAGCAATTGCTGCGCAGGAGGCGGCCCCAATGCATAAGTCACGCTTCATAATCACGCGGTACTTGGACTTTTGGGAAGTGCCAACTTGTGTATTTGGATCAGTCATTGTTACTTTAGCGCCGTCGTTCATTCTTGTATAGATT
>CAZXFQ010000043.1:0-5272 GCA_964640685.1 uncultured Candidatus Saccharibacteria bacterium | reverse complement strand
CCTTGGCAATCTTCTTGGCGTAAATCAAGTGAATTGCCAGAAATAAGAAGATATAAATTACCCCAAAGATAAAGGCAATAGGACTTAGGAATAAAAATGAGATTACTACGCCCACAAAGCCAGCCAGACTTTGTGCCAAACCACCACCACCTGAATTCAAGATACCAGAGAATTTTTGTAAAGCAGCAGTACCTGTCTGGATTCTTTGGACCTAATTCCCAGTATTTTCTTGTTCATGCCAAGCTAGAGAAAAATCAACTAGATTGGAGAATGACTTCACCTTGACCTCATAGCTCACTTCGTTCAAGACATTGTACATCCATTGCGTAGAGCGCAGTCTGATCAACGCCACCACTATATGTATAATACCAAAGGCAATTGCCAATCTTATGCCATATGAATAATCCTGCCCTACCTGATACTTACTCAAAAAATCGACTGTAGCCCCACTAATACTTCTCGGCGGTGAGTTCCAGAAAGTTGCAAGATATTACGAAAAAATTGTAGCCAGGAGATATTTTCGCGCATGAATGTAGCAATTATAACGCAAATTTCTGGAAATTGCAGGGTGTTTCAATGTTATCATCATATATGGCCCCAGAAACTAGTGAAAAGCCTACAGTGGTTGACGCACAAACTAGACGAACCTCACAATTTTTTTAAATTTGCGGGAGCTGCTTTGCTGTCAACTGCAATTATTTCAATGTCTGCGGGTACCTATCTTGGTTATTCGGCTCTGGCTAATAGCGACGCCAGAACAAATGTGGCTACAATCCCCCTAAACCAATTAAGTGCTTTCAATGCCAGACTCGACCCTTGGAGTTCAGGATTTGAAGTGATCACAGTCACGCCTGAGCAATCTAGAACTAGAGCTGGAGTTCAAATGGTTTTCTTGCCTGGCAATCGCATGCCTGCTAATTATGAAGGCAATCTAGAGGTCGCGCAAGTTTTTGCCGGTGAGGCTGTGTCCAGTGCAATATTCAGTTATCCTGACAATTCAGTCCGCCCTGGTGAAACAGCTGGTAGAGCTGATGGTGAGAATGATTGGGGCTCTGGAGATCAAGCACGCTACACTGCCGTTTATCTGGGTGAAACACTGGAAGCCATAATGCCAGATGAGTCAGGCTCAAAACATTTGATAGTGATGGCCGAGTCTATGGGAGCTCAAGTCCTACTGGAGGCATTGCAAGATCCAGGATTCCAAGCACAGTTGCAAGCAAGTAAGACCAGGCTTACTGTCGTGCTTAGCAGTCCACTTACTGACTTTAATGCCACCTTCAATGCCAGCGCAGCAAATGCTATCACCCATCTGTTTGGCAGAGCGGGCGCCTTGGTTTACCAAGCAATCCAAGGCCATAGCCTATTTGATATAAGTACCACTAGCTCTGCTGCTGCTCTCAATTCAACCAGCGCAGCTTTAGGAGCTGGAAACCTAAAGACATACATTATCGCTTGTTCCGGAGACACTACCAATCCCGGGGACTCTACGCGCGATTTTGCCAAAAATCTGATCGGTGAATCTGTCGTCTATGTCTTAGCAAATGAAGATCGCCATGTTTGCACCGATCCAAATGCCCACCCAGCTATACAGTATACTCTAACCAATATTGTCGACCAGCCAATTAGCGCACTATCTCCAGGAGTTCTTATCAGCTTCGAAGATTTGGTAAGAATGATCGTAAACAATTAAGCCCCACGAAGATCTACTATTCTTTTAACGATTGTTAAACCCAAACCTGTCCCCACTAGTTGTCCTACATTTTGACCTCTTTGACCCCGCTCAAATATTTTAGCTTGATCCGCTGGCTGATCCCAATTCCTTGGTCAATAACCTGAATCAAAAGCTCAGTCGTACCTGGATCAACCTCAAGTTTAATTTCTACCTCACCCGCCGAAAATTTAAGGGCGTTATTTACTAAGTTTGTAATCAACATTTGCAAAAGATTGTCATTACCGTCAACACTGAATGATCGCTCTAAATTGCTTAGCTTATTGCTATGGAATAGTGCAACAAATTTGTGGGTTTGACTAATATGCTAGGATTAAATATGAATGGAAACCTAGATTCCGCGGTGTTTGGCGGTGGCTGTTTTTGGTGTACAGAGGCGGTATTTCAAAGGCTCAAAGGGGTTGAAAGAGTTGAATCAGGCTATGCAGGTGGCAAGACTGAAAATCCTACTTACGAGCAAGTAAGTTCTGAAGAAACTGGCCATGCTGAAGTGATTAAGATTAGCTTTGACCCAGAGCAAATTTCTTACCAAGATCTCCTAGAGGTCTTTTGGCGTACTCACAATCCAACTACACTCAATCAGCAAGGCAACGATCATGGCACCCAATATCGCTCAATTATCTTGTACAGTTCCGAGGCTGAAAAACAACAGGCTGAAGCATCAAAAAAAGCAGCAGAAATCGCGGGTATCTGGCCAGGGAAGTTTACAACCGAGATCGTACCATTAACCAAATATTATCCTGCTGAAGGCTATCACCAAAACTACTACAATGACAATAATAAGCAACCCTACTGTGTGTTTGTGATCGATCCCAAGATTCAAAAACTACAAAAGGATTTCAAAGACAAACTCAAGACTGCAAGCTAAGCTTGCTTCTTAAACATTGGCAGTCACCATTATCAATCTCAAAAGTACTTGGCTAGTAATGTATACCTTGATGCGTCCATAATTCCAAGTTAAGCGGTAAAGGACCGCCTTTGGTAGCCATGCGGAACTTATTGCTGAGACAGCTCCAACTTGTCTATTTTTAGTGTCCAAAGCCTGGAAAAATTCATGCTGCAGTTCTCCAATGAGAAGCTTACGCACTAAAGTGACCTTGAAAACTAACAGCATCCCCTGCTCCATCAATGGCTTCTTGGTCTCAGGTAAAAAGTTGACACTAGCAACCTGGAAAGGTGTATTGAGCTGCACGTAGGGTTTGAGCTCTTGCTGGTTGAATAGGAGTTCAGCGGTTTTGGAATGAGCATTAGAAATATAGTCCAATTTACTTGGCAGAAGCACTTGCTCTTGATTGCGCTGGTAGCGGGCTAATTCCCAGAACTTCTGAATCGTTCCGAAGTTTTCACGCCGATATGGGAACTCAGGTTCTCGCCAGCTAAAAAACCAACTGCGGGTTAGATCTTTGAGGAATACTTCCAAATCCTCCCAAATATCTTTCCCAATTGTATAGGCTCCCAAAATCGAAACCACTGACTGTACTGAAATTAGCTCTGCCGGGCGGAAAATCAAAAATACCAAGGCAATGATAGCTCCTAGAATAATCCCAAATATCTCTTTAGCAATCGCTGGCTCTAGCCTATAGCTAGAGCGTTTACCTGTTTGCAGATCTTTAGTGTATTCTTCAAAAGGCAAGATCTTCAAATCTGCCGCATTGATAGTCTTGGCATATGGGTACACTGAGAATGTCAGTCCCACTTCACTGAAACCTGCCAGCTTTTCAGTCTGCACAACCTTCACTATCACGGCTTGATACAAAGCCAAGTCCAGCTTCACTTCAATCACTCTAGAGATCCAGGCACTATAATTAATTGGATTTGCCATTCTGCGAGAATTGTACACTTATTTTGCTATATATCCAAGTATATACATATTAAACTAAGGTATCGCGGCTAAATATACCTAAGTCTCGAAAAACAGAAGACTGATATTTATCCTAATAACAGAAACTCAAAGCCAGTAAAACTGCTATAATAATGGTAGGTCCATAAAATGGGGCTGGATGGCGCGCAAGCGGGCATCTTTCTAGGTTCAATTCCTAGGGCTCCACTTCTTCCACTCTATTAGCCTAACTGAAACTTTGCCGACTCTCCTATTGGATCATTGTGGGATTCAGCAGTTATCTTACTAGTTATATATATATCCCGAGTTAATTTACCATTATCTCCCACTGTAACTTCTTTCTCTAATCCTTCGCCACCCACCAGACGATACCTAGGTGAATTTAATAGCAATTGATATGTGCCGGGCGCTAAATTGATTTTTATCTCACCTTGGGCATTAGTAAGCGCTAGATCACTTAACTTAGCTCCTTGGTAAAATCTTACTACCTCACCCGCGGCTGCCAGATTACTCTCTAGAAAGACTAGCCTGCCTCTTGATTGGCGGCTGCGATACACTAGCTCCAGGCTCGCTGCTATCAAGAATAGCAAAGCATAAATAGTCAGCAGAATATAATTCAAAAATGAAGGATTTTGTATGGTTGAGTAAGCTGTGTAAAGAGCCCCAGCGAGCGTAATTGCAAATAATACTCTTCTCCACGACTGTGGATTCACCTGCATTTGTACTTTCAATTTCTCCAGCAGAGTCAATTCACCAGCACCGAGCTTTGTCAGGACGATATCTTCCACAATTTCTTTGCCAACCATCAAGACTATAGGCAGCTTTCGCAGTTGATAATTGGTCGCTTGAACTTCTAGAATTACTTCACCATACTGACCTACATTCAAGGCGTATTTACCTTGTAAATCTGTAAGCGTCTGCGTTAAGATCCTACCTTCTGGGGTTCTAATAGTTATCCTAGCAAAAGCTATGGGCACTGGATGCCCATGCTGAGCATCAAATACCATGCCCCAATACTTCCTTTTTCGAGGCAAAATTATCCCTATCAAGATTCCTAAGACATGTAGTAGCTCATCACCGCTGCTAAGTGCCAACACACCTACGCCACCAGCTAAGAATGGTGCTGCTGAGACCACCGCAGGCACAGCTATAGCAATCCCTTTAGCTAAGTTGTCTAAAATGGATTGTGCTGTGATGCCATTACCCTCTGCACCTACAGACCCATCTGGAAGATCTGTTGTAGGTAATACATTTACTATAATGTTGGTATTAAAGACTTTCTCAGCTTGCGCCCTACTCTGCCCCGCAATAATTAACTCCAAACTCACCGTATAATTCTCCCCTACTTTTAGCATGGCTAATTGTTCGGCAGTAAGTTCAAAGCTGCGCAGATCATATGCCAGAGCACTTTGCACAATAATCTCTTGGCCGTTCTCATCTTTAATTACCAATTTCTGTGTGCTAGCAAATGGCGGCATATTGCCGGTGTAATCCCAAGTTAATTTTAATTGTGCGAGTAAATTGTTAGCAGTCTTTATGTCAGCATCTAGCTGTAGAACATAGACCAAAAAGATTTTGAAAGTGGCACTCGAAGTCTGAGTTAATTTCTGACCCTGGGCGTTATAAGCAACAATGTACCAAGTATAATCACCCTCTGGAAGCGCTTCAGAGGTAATATATTCAGTTGGTTGATTCTCTGGAAT
>CAZXFQ010000042.1:0-5768 GCA_964640685.1 uncultured Candidatus Saccharibacteria bacterium | reverse complement strand
GATGTCTACCAATGTTTTGGATTTAGGCAATAATGAAAGTCAGGTCAATTTGGTAGATATCGAGGGCGATGACTACGAAACAGCCTTTAACGCCAAATTTCTGGGTGATTTGACCAACGCGGTGACTGGCGAGGAAATTATCTTCGAATCCAATGGAGTCAGCGCGCCCGGGCTTTTCAAAGATAGCGATGATGAAGATTTTCTGCATGTAATTATGCCAATGCGGCTCGATTAAAGCTAAAATAGATAATGGCCAAATTCGCATCAAAATTAACACCCAATTTTATCGGGGTGCTACCCAATTTTACAGTTGAGGAGTATTTTCAGGCTATCAGCTTGCTGAAAAATGGTCAGTTAAGCGCTGCTGAAGAAACTAGGTATATTGAGGAATTTACTAAAGGACTGGAAGCGTTGTGGGCCAACAAATCTCAGGTAATACTGCTCGATAGTGCGCGCTCTGCGTTTTATTTTCTACTACAGCAACTCAATCTGGCAAGCGGTTCTGAAGTAGTTATCACTAGCTTCACCTGTGTCGTAATAGTGAACCCGATTCTTTGGTCTGGTCTCAAGCCAGTATATGTGGATATTGAGTCACAGAACTTCAATACCACTGTCAGTAGTATCATTGCGGGGATAACTGACAAAACCAAGTTAATTTTAGTCCAACATACTTTCGGGCTAGCTTTTCCTGTGAAGGAATTGCAGGTTAAACTGCAGGAAATGGGACGCAGCGATATTATCATTGTGGAGGATTTGGCGCATGCTTTGGGACAAGGCGAGCTTGGCGGTCAAGGCGATTTTAGTGTAATTTCCTTTGGAATCGAAAAAGCTATCTCTACAGTGCGTGGAGGAGCTTTGCTAATCAATCCCACCTTCAAAGATCGCGATAATTCTGCTGTGGTATTAGGCAAATTACAGCAGAGCTATAGTGAATTAGAGTTTGTTTCTTATGAGCAAGAGCGCAGACTTCTACTCAATGTGGCATTCTGGCGGATAACTCTTCCTGTGTATTATTGGGGCTTGGGAAAGTTCACGCTTGGTAGGCTTTTCACATTCTTGGGACATAAATTGGGCCTACTAGGCATTGCGATAGGACCTGACGAATACGCCGGTGGGAAAGCTAAGAATCCTCCAGGCAAGCTGCGCGGTAAGCTAGCGGCTTTAGGGATATTACAATTAAGAAAACTGCTCAGCCTCAATACCCATAGGCGCAATGTTGCGCATGAATATGCCAAAGGTCTGGCTGATACTCGCTTTGCCCAGAATGCTGAGCAAAAATTCCTGGCGGAGATTTTTGCTAAAAATCAGCCACATGGTTTTCTACGCTATCCGCTAATGCTTGATAATCGCAGTCAGCGCGCGTCACTGCTGGCCAAGGCTCGTACCCAGAGATTAGTCTTGGGTGATTGGTATCGCACTATGTTTTATACTAAGCCAGAATTTTTAGGTAATTTAGGCTATAAATCTGGTCAGTGCCCCATTACTGAGGATGTTAGTGAGCGCATTATCAATCTACCTACTAGCATTAACACTACTCCAGAACATATAATCAGGATAATTAAATTGCTAGAAACAGTCTAAGCATGTCCAAACAATCAAATTTGCAAATTTACGACACATTAAGCAGAAGCCAGCGAGATTTTATCCCGCTTAAAGCACCCTTTGTGGGCTTCTACCATTGTGGACCGACCGTTTACTGGGTGCAGCATATTGGCAATCTTAGAGGGATGACAATGGGCGACTTGATCAGACGTAGTTTGCAATACTTTGACTACCAAGTGAAATATGTGCGCAACTATACCGACGTAGGCCATTTGACAGGTGATAATATTGGCGATGCTGATACTGGCGAAGATCGCATGGAAAAGGGTGCTAAGAGGGAAAATACTACACCTGACGCTATTGCTGCCAAGTATATCAGGCTGTTTGAAAATGACATTGCTGCTATTAACTTATTGCCAGCTGATGCCAAACCCCAAGCTACTGCTTACGTTGAGCAAATGCAGCAAATGGTGCAAGCGCTTATTGAGAAGGGATTTGCCTATACCACCGCCAAGGCGGTGTATTTCGATGTCAGCAAAGCGCGTGACTACACCGCGTTAAGTGGTCAGAAACTGGATTTGAATTTGCAAGGTGCAGGTAAAGGTGATGTCAGCGACCCAGAAAAGTTGCACCCTCAGGACTTCGCTCTCTGGTTTTTTAAAACCGGCGTGCATCATAACGCTTTGCAGACCTGGGAATCTCCCTTTGTATCAGCAGAAGTCCAAAATGGTCGCGGTTTCCCAGGTTGGCACATCGAATGTTCAGCCATGGCCAAGGCGGAACTTGCTGAGACTATAGATATCCATATGGGCGGCGTGGAGCATATTTCCATACATCACACCAATGAAATTGCCCAAAGTGAAGGCGCCAACGGCGTGAAATATGTGAATTATTGGTTACATAACGAGCATCTCTTGGTGAATGGTAAAAAGATGTCTAAATCTGAAGGCACAAGCTATGAATTGGCGGACATAATTGCTCGTGGTTACGATCCTCTGGTTTTGAGATACTTCTTCCTAAATGCGCATTACAGATCGAAACAGAACTTCACTTGGGAGGGATTAACAGCAGCAAAGACTGCCCTCACAAAATTACGCACACATATTACTAATTGGCAGGCTGGGAACTTAACTCTAGCTGGTGTTTCCGGCGAAATCTTGGCTGCTTGGCAGGTTAGATTTCGGCAGGCACTAGCCAATGATTTCAATATTCCTGAGGCTTTAGCAGTAACTTGGGAGTTGGTCAAGGCAGATGAGCCCGCGCCAAATAAATATGCGACAATTTTAGACTTTGATCGAGTATTGGGTCTAGGCCTGATTAAAGATGCCAACCCAAAAAACAATCACAGCAGTGAAATTATTGCAGAGATTGAAATTCTGATCAGCAAGCGCAATCAAGCTAGAGGACTGAAAGACTTCGCGGCTGCAGATAAATACAGAGATGAATTATTGCAGAAGTATAAAGTGACAATTATCGATAATCCCACTAGTACTACCTGGGTAGTTAATAATTGAGCTGGAATCTAGTCAGCACTAACGTCCAAGACCTTAAAAATATCACCTTTGTGCGTGAGTGCCTGGGCGTAAACTCTGTCGGAGGTATCACCTACACCACCAAAATTGAGCAAAGACTGACCTTTGGGATTGAAGACAATTTCGTAATCACATGGATCAGCTAGATCGGCATTGATCCCAATTCCATCCTTCAACATTCCGTAGACTTTATTAATCTTACTTAGATAACCAGCATTTTTGCGCAGATTAGGAATTGGCGACTGGCTTCTGATCCCAATTACACTTTCTACACCATAGGTTTTCAGATAACTTGTGGAATAACTGGAAGTTAGGTCACCATCAATTAGGTATTGCCCGGAGTGATTGACAGGTGAAGGCAATATAACTGGATATGCCATACTAGCCATCAATGCCGTGATTAGATTACCCTTGGTAATATAAACCCGAGTATTTGTTTTGGGGTTACTAGTAAAGATGACTA
Source organism: uncultured Candidatus Saccharibacteria bacterium (assembly GCA_964640685.1). Taxonomy (GTDB): domain Bacteria; phylum Patescibacteriota; class Dojkabacteria; order CALFHW01; family CALFHW01; genus CAZXFQ01. The sequence continues at coordinate 2,231 of CAZXFQ010000042.1, read as the reverse complement.
ATTTATTAGGTAAATCTTCCAGACGCAGATCGGGATCAAAGTAATTGCTAAATATTTCCCGTAAATTTTGCTCACCAATAACGGAAGAACCTTTGATAATCGAGCGTATGTTGACCATTTTTAATAATTTAAATTGTGACACAAACCTACTCATTTCGAACCACTTCATACCTACTGTATACATCGCAGCTACAATAGCCCCTGCGCTTGAGCCGGCAATGACCTCAGGTTGCAAAGATTCTTCCTGAAATAAGCGCACTACGCCAATCGCTCCTAAACCTTTGGCGGCCCCGCCTTTGATAGAAATCGCAAATTTCTTGTGTTTCATGTATGTTTCATAGGCGAGGACTAGCCTAGCACCGCGTAGATATTAGTTGTCTCAAAGCCTAGTGCTGCCAGGTCACTCCAATATTCTGAACCAAAAGTGGTGATACACAATAATTCTTTAGCAATAGTCTTTTGAGAGTTCTGCATAGCGTACTTGAGCAGACTGAGATGGTCTTTTGTCTCTGTGGCACTGGGTAGAGTCAAAATGAAATGTACATGTGCAAAATGTTTATGCGGTGAGTACAAAAAACCCATCGCAGCCACAATCTTGCCTGCCTTCTCCATGACAATTATCGAGGAGAGATCTCCAGTGGAATAATTATTCAAACTAATTTTACAGACTTCTAGAAAATATTTTGGCCTGTGGGTATGTTTAAAAAACTCTTTCAGTACCGTTTCAAATTTAAAATAGTTTCCTAAATTAATATCGGTAATGCCGCTAAAGTCTGTAGAGAGCAGTTGCCTTTCTTCAGTGTTGACTACTTGCCAGGCTTCAGTATCCAGAGATTTGTAACCACTGGCCACTAAGAAATTGAGATTATCAATACCAGATTTGTCACCCAAGTCCAATTGCCAGGTAAATTTATCGTGTTTAAATGCGGACTTCACTGTTTCCAACGCTTTTGGGGTGAGCAGTTTCTTGGGCCAAAAATTGTTGTAGTACTTAGAAGTGAGATTGCTTTTCACTAAGGTGCCGAACTCTGTGTGATTAATCTCACTCAAAAGTATGGGATAAGTGAGGTCTAGGTACTTTTTAACGATTTGAGCAGTCATAGTAATTCAATATACCCTGCGCTGTAGACCCAGGGCAAGTACTCTAGATTTACCCACAAACCACCTTTGCTGATACAATAACTATCAACTAACTACCAATTAGTGATAGATTAGTAAGTAGTTAGCTTCTTATTAGCAATCAAATAACATGGAATACCAACAGGAGTTATCCATAATCAAGCAATTATGTGACGTATTAGAGAAAGTAAATCCTGAAGTGAGGAAACGGATTTTGCTGTGGCTGAACTCTAAATATGCTATCCCAACTGGATCGGCTATCCCAACTGGCGCTTTCGACCTGAATAGCCTCGCTACGGATAAGCTTAAGATTTTAGCTCTGGGACAATTACTTGCACAGCAAGGTAGAGAGAGCTTCACAGCCAGGGATCTTACTGAATTGGGTCATAAGCACGGTCTGCGCTTCAGTAATACTGCTAAGTTACTCGCTGATTTGCTAAAAGCTAAGCCTGCATTAATCCAATTGCTCAAGCAAAAATCAGTGCGTCAGGCTAAGTCTGCTGCGAAGCTTTATAAACTCACTACTCCAGGGGCTAATTATCAGTTTTAGCAATGATCTGCGCAACCTGCGGCAGTATTCCGGACCAAATCCAGTACTCAGCACCCCAAAGATAAATTGGGTTAAATCCTGCCTGAGCGTAAGCTGTTAGGTTAGTAGCGATTTGCTCCACTGAAATGCTCGTCACGGACTCTGGTTGCTGGCGGTAATCAAATCCTTCCCAAGGTTCAGCCTGCAATTCCAGCAGCATTGGTTGAGAAAACTGCCTGAATAGCTCTGCAGGAGTTAGTCTTGGTCCTTGATGAGGTTGGGACTCAGAGACTGCTTGTTTAGGGTAGATATCGAAAGCAATGCGACTTATACCTGTGAGCTTATTAACTGAATCAACTGAAATTTGTTGTGGGAAGTTATTGCCCCAAAGGTTCAAAATCACAGGCCTAGTTGAGTCAATACTCAATAACAGCGCAATCTCAGTTTGCAGAAACTCCAGACCCAAATGCCAATGCTTTGGTCCAGAAGGGTCTAAAGGCTCATTCTCTATTTGCCAAGACTTTAGGGCAGGTTCGTCTTTTAATTCCGTGACAGCAGTTCGCACTAGAGCTAGAATGCCCCC
>CAZXFQ010000041.1:2131-6414 GCA_964640685.1 uncultured Candidatus Saccharibacteria bacterium | reverse complement strand
GGTTTATCCAGCTTTAACATTGCTGCTAAAATTGCCTTGCGTGCTGGGGTCACTTTCAGTTTCTTCTGTTTTAATTCGCTGACTAACTGCGTTAGGTTCATAATAGATTGTACTACAGGCTGCGCACTATGGAGAGAATGTGGGCTGTGACTGACTATTTATCCTCACAAAATAACTCTTGGAATCAATTATATTAAAATTATTGCCGAATAAAATAGATTTATCTTGTACCACAGACTGATAACTCCCATTTTGATAACTAGAAACTGTATCTGCAGTAAATCCTTGACTGTTAAAAGCACTTAGCAGAGACTCACTACTGAACGTTTTACCCGGAGCAATTACCCCAATTAAATTCCAGCCATTGCTCATTTGCAATGGTAGACTTTGGGTAATTCTATTGCCAGAGAAACTTAAGCGGATATTAGGACGACGGTTAAAAACTGCCAAGCCTTGACCCGGAAGCAAAGTAAAATCTGGCGAGAACACCTCCCCATTTTCACGCATACTATAAAACACAAACTTGCCAGCTTCAAATTTGGCTATGTGGACAATGTCTGCGCCTTGGTTATTCCAGTACTGTAGGAGTTCACTGGCTTTGCGAATGGGATTACTAAGCCTGCCATCCACCATAGGTATGTGAATAAAGTTCCAGCCAGTCTGCAAGGGATAGGATACCGCTGTAGCGTCCTTGGCAATACTGATTTGACTATAGTCAGATATATACTCCTCGGTATTGTCCTTAACACCATTGCCATTTATATCTACATACAGCTTTATCTGCAAAGTATCTCCTTCTACTACTACATCTTTTTCAGCAACAATCTGGCCATTTTGAAAAAATACATAGCGCCCTGATTCTGTGGCAGTGATGGAATCTTCTGTTTGCGCACCCAAAACTCCAGGAACAATTTGGGGTCGGGCATTTACTTGCACTGACCCTTGTGAGCAAGACTGAAAACCATCCAGGCTCAAACTTAGTGTATTTACAAAATACCGACTTGCAGGACTGCTCAAGCAACAGCTATTAGGTGAACTCACTTTTTTCAGCACTATATCCCAGTTAAATGCTGAAACAGGCACGCCTGCAATATCAATTGGCTGGCTTAATCCACCACAAGTTACATTCTCTGATATTTGATTATCCAGACATAATGCCGCAGCATTAAGTGCTATCTCTCCAGCGTCTTGCTGTGAATTAATATAACCTGATTCTATCTTTCCGCACACTGGTCCAACTGCTGTAGTGGCTAATAGTCCTGAACCAGTTGGTACTAGATGTAACTCCAGACCCGCTTCAGATAGGCTCCCAGCAAGAGTTTTCACTTGTGGGTTCTCTGCCCTATTACGAATATCACTAGTAACTGCCATTGCAATGCTTATTACGCCAAAAGGATTACTTGTCACACTTGTTACACTGTCTACAAAGCTAAGTGGCTCTTCGATTGTCTGATAAACTTGACCAACAGTTTCAACAACGCTACTAAGCTCTTGCACTATTGATACAGGAGCTGTATAGGCCTGCGTCGTATCCACTTGAGAGCATCCAGCATCTCTGGCACCTAGCAAACAAGCAGTAGTAGCTGGACTTGTAATTGCTAGAAGAGCCCTGGGCGTGCATGAGTCTCGTCCACCTGGAGCTATCCAATTGCCGTCGGCTGGAGGACGGGCATTCCCGTCCAAAGAATTGGCAGAATTGGCAGGATCAGGCGAACAGGCTTGATTCTGCCAGGCAATTTTAGCTTTATTCGCGTCTCCAAATAGTCCTATGAAAGCACTATTCGGTCTTTGATTATATACTCCTCCATTTTCCTTAGTTGTATCGTTGCATGTGACACACCAGTTGCCGGCCTGCGCAGAAATAGGTGCGGCCAGAAATTGTGCTTTAGCCAAGCTCAACGATGGAGGTAACACTATTCTTTACAGTGGTTTAAATGTATCCGCAGAGAATTTAATATCGCTATAGCTACGCTCAGGATTAACTACACTAGCAATTAACTCGCTGGGAATGAACTTCTTACCAGTCAACAGCTCCCAACTACTTGTATCTGTGGTGTAGGTAAAACTTTGAGACAATGTACTACTAAGTGTAACCTTAGTCTCTGGGTCAGTAAATTTGACTATCGCATCATTATCTTCCAGGCCATCAATATTGCCATAGGCAGGGTCAGGTGCTTTTAGTTGAGCAATTAGGGGCTTAGTGGTAATATTTGCCAACAACTCACGGCCAGAAAGCTTACCTTTAAGTTTAAATTTATATTTAGTATCTGGGTTAAGATTGCGAATAGTGACATGATGTGTATAGCGCGCCTGGGCACCCTCATCAACCTGCCAATTCTGGTCCGCTAATTTATAAAGCACCTGAGGTATATATGGAGTATCTGATCTCCATACCAACGTCAAAGCGCTATCAGTGATATTAGTTGGTTCTAGATCGATGACACTTGCCTGTGAATCCGTATAAATAATGACCCCGATTAGAGAGACCAATAGAGCAGTTGCCAAAATAATAACTAGCGCAACAATGCGATAGCTGCGGGAAAACTGCGGGACCTGTAAACTATTATCTGACTTCAGCTCTTCATTCATTGTAATTTATGGTTGTATTCTTAGCTGTATTTGGCGATGATTCATCGCATTTGCTATATTTAAGCGTATAACAAACATCTTTTTAAATCTAGGTATTTAGCTATATATATGCAGAAAATACCTGTTAATATATTCACCGGTTTTCTTGGTTCAGGCAAAACTACAGTGATTATGCACTTGTTGAATCAATTGCCGCACCCCGAGAAGGTTGTTTGGCTCAAGAATGAATATGGCGATGTGAATATTGATAAGTTAATGATCGAAAAGACTAATGTACAGACTCAAGAACTCTTGAATGGCTGTCTGTGCTGCGTCTTGGTGGGTAAGTTGGAGAATGCGCTATTGGAAATAATGGAGAAATTTCAGCCAGAGCGAATTATAATTGAGACTTCCGGTACAGCTTATCCGGGACCTATCGTCTGGGAAATCAACAGACTACAGGATAGACTGCGGGTCGATAGTGTGATCAATATCGTTGATGCTCTCAATTTCTCAGGCTATAGTGATCGCAGCTATGCGGCCAAGCTGCAGGCCAAAGTCAATGATTTGATTATTATCAATAAATATCCAGCACAGCTTGACGAAGAAACTGAACTTGAGATTGAACAAAGATTGAATGATATTTATGAGGTAAGCTTGCAGACTCCCAAAATCAAAAGCGTAACCGGAAAAGTGGATTATAAACTTCTAATCGGGCTTGATAATGGCAGCTTACAGCAGTTAACTACAGAAGAAATACAGTCACTCAAGGACGAGCCAAATTCTGGAGCGAACCATCATGAAGACGAAGTTGAGACTTTTTATTTAGAGTATCCTGCCGCCAGGAGCTTTGATATTACTAAGTTGGATAACTACTTGCGGGATTTAAAGAGCTATGGCTTTATTCGCATTAAAGGCGTCGTCTACCTAACTAATAATGAGGGGAAAAGTTCAGCCACACTATATAATTGGGTATACGGGCAGAGTTCCACTCAGAGTCTGGCCGGTTATGGTGGGAAAAACCAGATATTATTCATGGGTAAAGGAATTTTGCGCTTGAAAAAACAAGTTATGCAGGAATTGCCATAAATAATCATCGAAGCGCCTCACCTTGGCTCACCTCACCTTAGCTCATTCACTTAGTACTTTCAACTCTCGTCACTTCACTAAACTACACTTAGCTTTGTCTCAGTAATCTCAGTAATCTCACTAGTCTCAATAGTCTTGTTGGTCTCGTCTCGACGAGTCTCATCTCGTCTAAACTTACCCTAATTTCCCCCTGTTCATCTCTTCTCACCGAGTCTCATCTCGTTTTTAAGCTACTATGGTTGATTGCTATCAAAACGTAGCTAAGACTTATATCAAATGTATAAATTAGATATAAATGACTTAGCTAAATATACAGGCTGAGTGGGCTTGGCAGACAATGGATTCGGACGTTCGCTTTTCAATCCCACCCCTGGTAATAACTCTCTAACTAGCTTGTTCCCTGTATATAAACATATATACTATTTCAGATAATCTATCTATCTAAACATTTATGATATCTAAACAATTGGCTCAGTTTCTGCATAGGTGGCTAACTACAGATATAATCCCTATAATTGCCAGCAAGAAACAATGCTAGATCTGCAGAGTCCAGCTGGAAACCAATACTGCCATAGCTGAATTGATAGCTGAATTGATAGCTAAATCCTTCGCCTTGGCTTGCCAGA
>CAZXFQ010000041.1:0-2031 GCA_964640685.1 uncultured Candidatus Saccharibacteria bacterium | reverse complement strand
ATAGCTGAATTGATAGCTGAATTGATAGCTAAATCCTTCGCCTTGGCTTGCCAGAAAATTGTAGGTAAAAGATTTTCATCTGACCAGCTTGCTAGAAATTCACTAGGGAGTCAAAAACGCCGGACTTGGTCGCGGAGTTTCTGCGCTTTAGACTCAAACTTAGAATGCTTAGATTCCTATTGTGCCTTAGTAGAATATAGGGTCAGTCCGCAAACGTAGAGGCTCACTTCAGATGGATTTCGCGGCACAAACAGCTTCATGATTTGGGAGCGACTGCCAAAGACTTTAAGCTAAATCATATAATCACTAACTGCTAATCACTAACTGCTAAATTTGCTGTGTAAGTGCTGTATCAGATACTTGGCAGTGGGCTTCTCACCAGTTGCATTGAAGATCAAGTCTTCGGGCAAGTGAATTAGGCCAAAGCGGTGGATATTGTCTCTTAGCCAGGTTAATAATTGACTAAAATCCCCCAGCCTAAAAGCCGTTTTGTAATCCCCCGTAGCCCTAGAGAAACTATTGAAAATCTGTGCCCCGTAAATATTGCCCAAGGTATAGGTGGGAAAATAGCCAATAGTGCCATGCGCCCAGTGTATGTCCTGCAAAACGCCTTCACTGTCAGTCGCAGGTACAGTTCCTAAATAGTCTTGCATTTTGCCACGCCAATATTCAGGCAGGTCTTTTACTGCCAGTCTCTTTTCGATCAACTGTAATTCTACGTCAAAGCGCAATGCCACATGTAAGTTGTAGGTTAATTCATCGGATTCTGTGCGAATTAGACTAGGATGCGCGTAGTTCAAGACATTGAATATGTCTTCTGGAGTGTAGCTTGAGAGCCATGGAAACGCCGTGGCCATCAGCGGGTAGATAAACTCACAAACCTCCATGCTTCGACCCACTAAGTTTTCCCACATGCGGGATTGAGATTCATGCACTCCTAGCATTGCGTCCAAACTATCCAAAAGACTGCCCTCTAAGACCGGATCAACACCTGCTCCGTATAGGGCGTGACCAGTTTCGTGATAGGTAGCTGTTAGGCTATAACTAAAGTCAGCGGGATTAGTGCGTGTGGTGATACGATTGTCAAAAGCGTTCAAAGTCTGTGAAAATGGATGTGCACTTTGATCTAGTCGACTCGCTTTGGGGTCCAGGCCAAATTGTCTCATAACGGTACGCCCAATAGCCAGCAATGCCTCTGGATTATAATTGTAAGCACCATTGACTAGTTCTAGCTTGGGTCCCTGCGGCTTCAAGTTTTGCATTATCAGTTTGATTGCAGGCACTAGTTCTGCAAACATTGCCTCTACTTGGCGTTTATCTAGGCCAATCTGGTAATCATCCAGTAAGGCGTTATATGGATGCTCAGTATAGCCTTTCAACTCAGCATATTCCCTGTTCAAATCGACAATTCTCTCCAAGTCAGGTGCAAATAATGGGAAATTATTCTCTAGCTTCGCTTGTTGCCAGCTGGCTACTGAGCGAATTCGCTGTTCGCTAAATCGTTCAACAAATTCTTTAGGCAATTTATTACTAATGTCCACAGTGCGCCTTAGGTTGCGCAGAAACGCAAGTTCAGTAATGTTCCAATCTATCCCTGGGGTATCTACCAGCGCTTCAGCTGCTTTGAGCAGGTCTTGGATAGTTTGGCTAGTAATTGCTTCATGCACATCCCCTGAAAGCCGCGACACTATCTTGCTGCGCCTTGCGAGACTTTTAGCTGGCATCATCACTTCATTGTCCCATTGCAATAAGCCCAATACTTCTGCCAGATCAATATACCTAGCCAGCTCGGCTTTTAGCGCCAATAATTGTGGATGAGAAATTTCAGAAATCATTCTGCAATAATACAAATCTTATAGACATATTCTATCAGAGGCCCGCTTAACTGCCCTTCTCGAACTTCATTGCTGCTACGATCTTGGCCTTTTTGCCGTTGAATTCGACCTCTTTCTCACCTGCCTCTGACATTTCAGCCATCAAAATCTCTTTGATTAAGTTCAATCTATCTTTTGCTCCATCACGCTTCTCTTT
>CAZXFQ010000040.1:0-7433 GCA_964640685.1 uncultured Candidatus Saccharibacteria bacterium | reverse complement strand
AGTCTTCCTTACTAACCTGGGGGAATTCTCGAGGCACAGAATTAACGATCTCAACTAATCTTTAATAAAAATTATCAAATATATCGAATAAGTGCAGCTTGCAAAAGATCAAAAGGTAATGATTGTGGCCCGATAGGTACATCTGGTGTAGTAACTTTAATTATGGTCATTAATTCTAATAGCTTTCCAATTGCACCAGTATCTATTGTAGAATCCTGCAAAATGACCCTAGGGTTGCCCAAATTTCCCGGAAGAAAACTAGGCATGTTACTATGCAAAGCTCCAAAGAATGTAAATATCGTTCTAGTTGTTCCCTCTGTTCCCTCTGTCAAGAAACGAGTAACCTGTTCTGCACAAGCTTTGTCACGCTGCAATATGCAACTAAGATGGTCGATGACATCTTGGTAGATTTTAGCGTCTGGATCATTTGGTATTCCATCACGCCTAACGAGCCTAGCAATATTTGCGCCTTTGCTGATAAAACCCGATCCTACTGTTGATGAAGTATCTTGATCGTAGGCTTCAAACATCAATCGAATCTGTCCGGGGTATTCTTTACTTAGTTCATCAATTAAGTTCGCATATGCATAATTGAACACGATAGGGCTTTCTTGGGGGGGGGGCACACTTCTACCAGATTCAATCTGCTTAACAGCTCTTTTCGCACTCTTTAGAGCAGCTGTAATTCGTGATTCTTCATTGAAATATAAAGGCTTGTGGATCGTTTTTTCACCCTCACTTGGGTAGTATTCGGATGGTGTTGATATATCGCCAGTCCTTAGGTGTTGAGAAGCTTTGCTAGCATGACGCATGGCAGCATATAATCCTATTCTATCTCTAGGCCTTGTTGGATTGAGTTGAGCCTCTAGAAAAGGTTTTATTTCGGCTAGTAATCCAGGCGATTCTACCAATACCCCTACTTCGCCACCTTGATCCAGTAGTTCTACTAAGTTCACTCTTATACTATTCAGTTTTTGTTGTAAACTGTCAGCTGTATGTTCTCCATACATTAGTACGCCTGTCACAGGAGGTGGTATCTCTGGGTTGGGCGAGTATTCGGTAGACATATCAGTAAATCAGTTGTTTTATATATTGAATATATTGAGTTAAGAGTATATACTATATAGGGTACACTTTGCAAGTGGTTGTTAACAGGACAGGACTATTTTCTGAAGGTTAACTTTTCTCCACCAAAGGCATTAGACTTATAATAGTATTTAACTAGTACTTTTACCAAATAGGTGATATAATACCTCATACAAAATAATAATCGCTCCGACTTTTAGTGGATTATTAAGTTACTAATATCAGTACTCTCGGAGCATCCGCTCCGGAATATTCTCCAGCGACTTTAACCAGTTTCACGAATTTTCCCAAACCGGACTTAGGCCTAAACCTGATCAGCTTAAATGCTTTTAGGTTAGTTAAACAGGTCCAATTAGATAAGTATTTTGGAAAATTTAATTTGTGAAATGGTTTAGAGAAATCTAGCCTAGAAAGAATTTAATAATGGTTACTCCAGTATCGAATCCGGGAAGTAGTTCTCAAGGTTACAGTAGAAGCAATAGCAATAGTTCACGTCCTGCTCCAAGCCGTAGTGGCTTCGGCAGCAGACCAAGTGGTGGTAGTAGTTACAGTCGTCCAGATAGTCAACGCAGTGGTGGTGGTGGTTTTCGCTCAGGCGGATATAACAATAGACCTCGCAACTACTCTCGCGGTGGCGGTCAACAAAGTAGCGTACGTATCAATCAACTTGTCAAAAAGGTAGTAATTAAGACTGAAGCAGAGGTATTCGTACCGCAAAATAAGTTCGCTGACTTCCAAATAATGGATGCTCTGAAGCGCACAATTGCCAGCAAGGGTTATATAAATCCCACTCCTATCCAAGACGAAGCTATTCCACATATTTTGAATGGTAAAGATCTAGTCGGAATCGCCAATACCGGTACAGGTAAAAGCGCCGCGTTCCTTATCCCTTTGATCAATAAAGTCGCTTTAGACAAGCATCAAAGAGTGATAATTATCGCTCCCACTAGAGAATTGGCCATTCAAATTGACCAAGAATTTCGTAGTTTCTCGCAAGGTATGGATCTATTTTCAGTGACATGTATTGGCGGCACAAGTATGCACGAGCAATTCAAGAGATTCCAGCGCTCCCACAATTTTGTGATCGGAACCCCTGGTAGACTGAAGGACCTAAGTAACCGAGGTGTATTAAAACTCAATCAATATCAATCCGTCGTATTAGACGAAGTGGATCGAATGCTAGATATGGGATTTATTAACGACATTAAGTTCTTATTAAGCAAATTACCTGAGAAGAGGCATTCGTTGTTCTTTTCGGCTACAATCACCAGAGAAATTGAAACTTTAATCACCACCTTTGCCAAAGACTTTGTTAAGATCTCGGTAAAGACTGGTGACACAAGTGATAACATCGATCAAGATGTTATTAAAGTGGCTACGACAGCTGAGAAGTTTTCTAAATTGAAGGCATTATTGTCGAGTGGAGATGTGGAAAAAGCCATCTTGTTTGTACGCACCAAGCATGGCGCCGATAGATTAAATAAGAATCTATTCGACGAAGGTTTCCGCGTCAATGCAATCCATGGTGATAAACGTCAGAACCAAAGACTAAAAGTGATCACTGATTTCAAAAAGGGTCTGATCAACTTCCTAGTCGCTACTGACGTAGCCGCCAGAGGTTTGGACATCCCTAATGTCAGTCACGTGATCAATTACGACCTGCCAGCCACGCACGATGATTATATTCATCGTATTGGCAGAACTGGTCGTGCCAATAATATTGGGAAAGCACTGACTTTCATCGAGGCCTAAGACTCCTCCAAGGCTAGTTGACTAGACCCACAAAAAAACTAAATACATATCGATAGATATAGTTATTATACATGCTATAATCTTTCGATATGTCGACAGAATTGGATCCAACACCAAACCAATATAATGACCCAATCCGGCTACCAGCTTCAGGAGGAAATTCCGTGGACCTCTCACTGGTACTAAGTGTTGCAGGTCCAATACTTAAAGCTATAAGTGGTCAGAAAGACCAGCGAGACTCTTTGGGTTCGCTGATTATTTCTGCTTCGATTGAAGGTCAATTTACCTTACAAACAGAAGATGTTTTACCCAGTGACCGTGACCCAGTAGCAATGATCGCTGTTACCTATTTTGACAGTAATCAGATCTGCACAAATGAAATTCACTCGCGTGCGACTATAGCTTTGACGACTGGGACAGTAGGTCTTATCACCGTGTTTGGAGGAAAAAGCTTCACGACCTATTTCCTTGGCGAATACAATTCTAGTGCTATCCTAGCACCATTGATGTCAATTAGTCTTTATAACGAAGAGGGTGAACCAGGGCTATATCAAAGAATAGCTGCGGGTTTGCAGGAATTAGGTAAAATCTATGGTGGTATATACACTAAGGAGGCACTGAATACTATAGAAATCCAATTAGGTTGGATCATTGGACAACAGGCAGCGCGGGCTGATGTCAGTAAACTTATTGATGCGATGGAAGCACTTGATAGTATCTCTGCACGGTACCTTATCGATACTTCTGTCGGGAAGGAAGGCGGAATTATGGGATTGCCTGAAGGCGAGGATGATCCAGGGGGCTGGGTAAGTAGCAAGGATGGAAGTATCAAAGTACAAATTACTCATCTGATGAGTGAATACGCAACTGAAATGATGGGGCCAGAAGTCTGGGATTTGCTCAAATGGATATATTTCCAGGAAGATAGTCATCACGACAACTACCCATTTGATGAAATAAGCGCACTGAGCCATGCAGCCAAAGCATTACGTTTTCCTAGTTTGCTAGAGGGGATTGACCAAGGAGGTTACAATCATTTTGCACGTCAATTTTTTGTGAATTATAGTGCTTCGCTGGCGCAATTTTCAGTCAAAGAAATATTGCAAAGTCTTAAGGACGCCCTCACCAGAATAAGCAGACCCATGGCACCGTCTCTGAACTAGAGACTAGATTCGAATGTGGGAATCAAGACTTTTTTGCGGCTTGGAATAAAGTCGACAAAAGCGCGGCCATCTTGCAATTGCAGTTTGAAAGCCTTCTCGATCAAAGCCTGGGAACCAGCGTCGAATGCTAGAAGCTGATGTTGATCGCCCAAGATATCAATCACATAGAAAATAAAATACTCCAAGCTATTCTCAGCAATGACCAATGGGGCCAATTGTCTAAGTTGTGGAATAAATTCATTGATATTTTCTGGCTTAGTAGTCTCAAGACCAGAAATCAAGGTCTTATGACCCTTCAAGCTGATAATTTTAGGATCCATGAAGATCAACTCTCTGGCGCTAAAGCCCTTGAGGTCAGACTTAGCCGTGAACATTTGTTCGGCCAATTCGTCAATATTAATATTCAGTTCAAGCGCTAAAGCTTTGGCAATTGCCGCATCGTACTCAGTAGTCACTGGTGAGATGAATTTAAGCGTGTCAGAGATGATTGCCGCTAGAATCAATTGCTTACTGCGGATATTGAGCTGGTCTAAAACACCGTCCTGCTTTGCCAATTCGTAAATCACGCTGCTCGTGGAGCCGTAAGGTTTGATACTAATACTAATAGGCTGTGAGGTAGTTAACCCACCCACTAGACGGTGATGGTCTGCAATATGAGTGATATTGACAGCTTCCCAGCCAATCTGCAATTCTTCTGGGTTGTTGGTGTCTACTATTGCTACATTTTGACCGCTTGTGAATTGCAGCAAGATCGCTGGTGTTTGCACTGCGAAGTTCTGTAAGACAAATTCTGTTTCACGGTTGAGAGTACCTGCTATGCGGGGCTCGGCGTTAAGTCCTTTAGCGACCCGCAAATAGTCAGCAAACACAATCGCCGCGCAAGCTGAATCAGTATCAGGAGTGGTGTGACCTACAACAATTATTTTGTCCATAGTTGATTGTACAGTATTTCACTGTTAAATCCCCACAATATACCTATAGATTCTTCATATAAGCATGTCTGCGACTAGAGAGATATAACCCGAGACCTAGGCTCGATATTTGCCTGTTTGTCTTATAAAGAAATAGACCAGAATTTGGCTAAGCAGAATGACAATTGCCACCAGCCTTAAGGCAACGGATAGCTCTAAAGTCTGCACGAGAATAATTACTATAATGGCCCCAAAGACTCTGCCAAAGGCAATGAATGCTTCGATGTCGCAAAAATATTTGTAATTATTCTTTTCAACTACGCCATGTTCCTGGTCTTCGATGCCTTTGAGCCAGACTCCAGATACGGCTGTAAATAATTGCGGCCCAGCAAGTTTCAGCAACACCACAAAGATTAATGCGCCAATGGCGCTGTAAAGTACCGCGAAACTGATACTGCCAGCTGATAGTAGGATTACTCCCACGAGTAGGATGACCAATCTCTTGCCTGCTTTGATCTTTTTGCCGATTGCGTAGGTAAACATTGCCCCAATCAGCGCAGCAATTGATTCTATGCTACCCAAACTGCCTTCTGAACCGACTAAAGTCAGGACAATGATGGTAGGAAAAAAGAGCAAAATGCCATGTCGAAAAGAATGGAAGAATGTGGCCACTCTGATCAATTGCCATTCGGCCGTGGGTTTGCGCAAAAGTAACGAGCCAATTTTAGGGGTTTCGAAATTATTGTCGCGCAAGATGTAAATACTTATACCCATGCTCACCAAACCAATAATCATGAGGGCAATATAGCCAATTGTGCGATTGCCGAAAGCACTACCAGCAAACTCAATCAGTAGTCCAGCCAAAATTGGTACAATTATCCCCGCCACCGTGAGCAGCATACCGCTTAAACTAAAGAAATAGTTGCGATCTTCGTCGCTTGTGGCTTCTTTACTGAGGTAATTCCGATTGGACCAGTACATGCCCATGCCAATTCCGGAAACTATACCAGTGCTGACCACTACCAGATTATTAATATCTGTGAATAACACCAAAACTAATGGTGAGAGTCCGATGAGGAAAGTGCCCAGAGCAAAGTTGCGACTAATATTCCAGCGCTTGAGTAGCCAGCCATTCACATAAAAGAAGATAGGAATCATCACAAAACTGGCCAGATAATACAGAGCTACGGCGGTGGTGTCAGAGCGTTTGCTGAAAATATAAGCGCCAGCGAAAATATTGGCTACAATCCCGCCAATTTCAAAAAATATAAATGATTTAATCAAATCCTGGGCGTTATAGCTGAGAGTTTTGAAATGAACCAATTCTTTGGCTAGTGCTTTGCGCATTGTGCTTGCATTGTAGCACCTCTTTTGGGTGGCTTACTAAACCAGGATTATTGGTTTTTTGTGGGTTCCTGGAATTCCTTATAGTCAATGAATTTAACCCCATTGTCCACAAGCTGCGGTTGCGACCAAAGTCAATATGGGCCAGGATGGAATCGAACCATCGACCCCGGCTTTATAAGAACCGTGCTCTAACCGACTGAGCTACTGGCCCTCAGTAGTCGGTAATAGATAATTAAGCACTTGGTTCAGCGCGTAATAATTCAAAACTGTAGTTGAGAATTATTACGGATATCTGCCACACGGCAGATATTAAGCTGGAGAACTGTAATGAATTTTACTACAGCTATTCAAATACGTCGATCGGAAATGGGAGAAGTTGGCAGATTTACTAGCGTCCGAGTCTATATCGTAACTCTCTAAACAATTTCCAGATGATATATTTAGGCCTATCAATCGGCAAAACCATGCGACCACAAAGCTCTTTGGCCAAAGGATTAAATCCAAGCTTGAACTGACCATAGCCGAATTCTGAGTGATTACTGGGTAGATTGGGGATATAGCCCCACATATCAAAGATTCGCTTGCCCTGACGCTGAGTCTCTAGGATTGTCTCCCATTTCAACAAATAACTAGCGTGCAACTTGCTGTAGTGCCTGCTATTGGCGGTATAGTAGCTCCCAGCCCAGTTGTTATATAGTTGAGTAAAATTGGCAGAAACAACTTTACCTTCATGTTTGGCAAGCGCAAATAGAATCTTGCCGCTGCCAGCGTATGTGTCCCAGGCGCCTTGAAAGAAGGCTTTAGCCGGCACGCCGTATCCTTTATGTGAGCTTATTTCTAACAATAATTCATGGAATTTGTCCAAGTATTCCTGTCCTGCTTTGATGTCATGCGCTTGCGGGTAGAAAAATTCAATCTCCACCCCCTGCTTGCGAGCATAATTGATGTAATAGCGAGTATTTTTGCTTAACTGGGCCAATAACTCTTCAGACGATTTTTGTAAGTTCAAATACAGCGGATGTCGGGGCAATAAACTGCGTGTTTGCGTTTCGAAACCTGCAGCTGACAAAATTGTACCAATTAGTGAATCTTTCTCTGCTAAAGGCTCGATTACTAAGGCAAAATACCCTAGTTGCTGACAGTATTTCTGAAGCCCTGACAGGAAATGTTTGAG
>CAZXFQ010000039.1:0-7495 GCA_964640685.1 uncultured Candidatus Saccharibacteria bacterium | reverse complement strand
TGCGTAATTATGAGCTAATTACTGCGTAATTATGAGCTAATTACTGCGTAATTATAGCAAATGCTAAAATCAAGCATGGCAGGTATAGATGTAATAAAATCAGATAAATTGAAAATACTTTTTATTGGCACAGCTGAGTTTGCATTGCCGGCGTTGGAGAAACTGCTGAGTGAAACTGTGAAATCTCGCGTAATAGGGGTTGTCACCCAGCCTGATCGGCCTAGTGGTCGCAAACAAAAGCTAACTTCCGCACCAGTGAAGCATTGGCTGCAGGCAAATAATCACGCCCATAAAATAGAACTGTTTCAGCCAGAGAGATTGAGAATTGCGGCGGCGGAGATATTGGAGAAAACCCAGCCAGACCTGATTGTCGTCGCAGCTTATGGCCAGATTCTACCTAAAGTAATGATAGATTATCCTAAATATGGCTGCCTAAACATTCACGGCTCATTATTGCCGAACTACCGAGGCGCAGTGCCTATCGAAATGGCACTATTGACCGGAGATAAAGTTACCGGAGTTTCAGTTTTGCAAATGACCCCGGGCTTAGATGACGGGCCTGTTTGGGCGGAAAGTGCTCTAGCCATCAGACCTGAAGATGATGCTAGTAGTTTGCGTCAGTCATTGGCGCGAATTGGGGCTGACTTACTATTAAAAGTTATTGATCAGCTGGATGACTCCAATTCGCAGCCAGTATCTCAGAAACAGCTGGCCCAGCAGACCGACAGGCAATTATCTCATTGCAATGTTACTGATTTAGGCCACGACCGTGGCGAGATTCGCTCTGATACATTGGCCGGCCTGGCCTTCAACAAGATCAGAGCCTTTGTGGGAAGCGGCGGTGCCTGGAGCAAGCTAGTCTACAAAGACAAAGTCGCGGAATTGAAAATATTCAAAGCAAAATTGCATCTTAATCAGTCCAATCGCGGCTGGGGGAAGTTAACCAAGGAAGGTAAAAGTCTGATATTGAATTTGCCCAAAGGCAACTTGGAGATTTTAGAGGCGCAATTACCTGGCAAAAATCGGATGTCGGGGCAAAATTATCTGTTTTTGGTGGAGGATGAGCCTCTAGTTGCCAGAGTGGCAATTCGCTGTGCCGACGAGGTGTTAGTATTCCGCCGGGAAAAATTTGGTGAGAAATATCTTGCACTACCTGGAGGGCATTTGAAGAAAGGTGAAGACTTCAATACCGGCGCATTGCGAGAAGTGTGGGAAGAAGTGGGCATTAAATTAGCTTTAACTGATCTACAACATCTATTTAGTGTAACCGAACCGGATTTTAAACAGGAGACTGCCGTGTATCTCGTCGATTTGCCTAGCAAGCCAATTGTACAAATGCGTGGTGAGGAGCTATTGCGCATGTCCGCGGACAATAAATACGAACTTGCCTGGGTCAAATTAGATGCAACTGATTGGCAGTTACTTCGCCCCAAACCATTGAAGGATAGATTGCTGAAGATACTACGTCAAGGTTGATTTTGCCCCTGCGAGGTCAGAAATCTATCAATTTGTTCCAATTCTTGCGTAACATCCTTGGCTATTAATGACCTTAGATATTCGCCGTAAGTCATTCCAAATTTATTTGCCTTAATTCTAAGCGCTTTAAACAACTTTGCCGATATAGTAATTAGTTTCTTTACTTTAATTGGCGATTCCGGGTAACCAACAAACTCGAAGGGTTCGTTAAAGTGATTGATATGGCGCATAATTACTAGTATTTAAAGTTACTTGTAAACTATAACCTAGAACAATTATCGAGAAATTAAGCGATATATTGGACTGATAGTATAGGTTCTTGGGTAGATAACCTCATTTCTACTACCTTACGCAGAAATGATCCAACTGCATAGCCCGGGTTTATTAGAAGATATACAATTTATGAGTTTCTATATATCAAAATATGTAGGGCGAAAAAGCAAGCTGGTTAGGTGGTTTCGGTTGCGTCGCCAGTTCCGCATTCCTCGTTTAGGTTGCGGCGCTAGCTAATTCGGCGCACATGTTTTTATATCTAATTACTATCTAATTTAACTCGTCAGTGTTAGTTATAGCTATAGTTTGATAGCAGTTCATAT
The DNA here is from genome assembly GCA_964640685.1 of uncultured Candidatus Saccharibacteria bacterium. Lineage (GTDB taxonomy): Bacteria > Patescibacteriota > Dojkabacteria > CALFHW01 > CALFHW01 > CAZXFQ01. Next base: position 5,423 of record CAZXFQ010000039.1, on the reverse strand, counting down.
AAGCGAGTCACGTGATTAGTTAACACGAGTAGTGTAATGCTTTTGGCAGAGGTGCAGAACTGAAGCCACAATGCTGAAATCGAGATAACAAAGAATCTCAGTTTTTGTCGTCAACTTTGGCTAGAGCAGCATCGACTTTTGATTGTTGAATATACTTCCAGATGAGCTGTCCACCCATGAGTAAAACTACGCCTGCATCATCAATTATTCCTATTGGACCTAGCAAAGCCTCAGGTATAATATCAATAGGACTAAGAACGTATATTATTGATAGAATGAGTATGAAATTGGTTTTGATGAATTTGCCCATTAGTTTTAGCTAATTTATTCCCTGTATTATAGCATTATGGCAGTAGGACATTACAAAGCGGAAGTGGAGTCAAATGAAGTGATTAATGCCAAAATTAGACTGACTAAAGTGAAGTTACTACAGCCAGAAACCCTCGATTTCTCAGCGGGGCAGCTAATTAGTTTGCGAGTAGGAGGTAATTTACGCCGACAGTATTCGATTGCCTCAAGTCCTGCGCAAAAAGACGTATTGGATTTCTACGTGGATATTGCCCCTGGCGGAGTAGGTTCGAAACAATTTGACGCCGCCAAGCCGGGGGATATTTTTGAATTCTTAGCCCCTTTGGGTAGATTTATTTATCATCCTCCCGTCAATCCACAAGCGCCTGTGGTATTTCTTGCGACCGGCACCGGGATTGCGCCCTTTTTAGGTATGCTCAAACAACAATTATCCTTACAAAAAGATAACCGTCCTTTTTATCTTTTTTGGGGCTTACGCTTTGAAGAGGATGTGTACTTGAGAGAAGAATTAGCAAACTTGGAAAGAGATTACAGCAATTTTGACTATAAGATTTGTTTGTCACAACCCAGTGAAGATTGGCCGGGCGCCAAAGGTTACTGTACGAAAAATTTATCTACACATTGGTCACAGATTGCCCATATTCAAGACGCCCACTTTTATCTGTGTGGAGCTGGTAGAATGATTGCAGATGGAGTTATGCAGCTGCGAGAGCAACAAATTCCTGAACAACAAATATTTTTTGAAAAATTCTATTAGTAGGATTGCATGAATTATACGGAGTTTTTTACTTTCCTGAAAAAGTGGCGTCAGGCCAAACGCTATCCGCCGGTGAGCGCTTGGCCGCGTGAGATCAGCCTTGATAGCAGGGCTTGGGAAGGGATTGAAAAGCTTTACAATCTGACCCGCTCGGACAATTTTGAGTACGAGACTGCATTTTTCTTTGCGGGTGGTGAGACTTTCTTGACACCGCCATTGCGTGGTACTAGAGACCATGTTAGTGCCAGTCACTCCATGCAAATTCGCTATGATGTTGATCACAAGAAACAGCTTTACTTTCAGAATGTTGTGCTAGATGGCAAAATAGTAAGCCGAGTGGCTATCAAGCCTGAAAAGATTAGTACGCAAGTACAATTACAGGCAGGGTATTTGTTTAATGTTCATACTCACCCAGAGCACATCAATCAAGCTCAGCAGCAGACTTATAGCTTTTTTTCTGACACCGATTTGAGGACTTTACTGGCGTCAGATGGACTAGTCTCGGGCTTGGTTACCAATAAATTCTGGTTGGTGGGCAAAACAGACGGTGCGATTGCTAAGATCGGAGAAGTAGGGGAGGAGCTATTGTACAAAATAAGTGAACAAGCTTTTGCCGGAGAAGATTATTTAGACGAAGTAATCCAGGCAAACATGGCGCGTTGGGGGCTAGTATTTTATCGGGCTGAGCTGCGCAGGCATCTAATTAAGGTCAACTAGTTTACGACAATTGTAAGAGTTTTCTTTGAGTTAGCTAAGAACTTCTTTAACCATTCGTTCTAGACTCAGGTATGTATCAATTACCGAGTGTTGATAATAATTATCAGCTTATGCCTCGTGAGAAACTATCACATGCCGGGATAGAGGAACTTAGCAATAGCGATTTACTAGCCTTGATCTTTAGTGTGGGCAATCGCAAGGAGTCTGTAATGCAAATGGCTCAACGCGCTATCAAGGACTACACTGTGAACGCATTGTTGCACGTGAGGGACTATACTAAGTTGAGCGAGGCGTTGGATCTGCCTCCGGTGAAGGCGATGCAGCTCTTGGCTGCTGTTGAGCTGGGGCGCAGATTGTTCAAGCCTTCAGAACATACCAAGCTATTACTCAATTCGCCAGAGAAAGTTGTGACACAGTTCCAGCATTTGCGAGAAAAGTCGAGAGAGGAACTGTGGGCTGTTTATTTGAATACCAGGCAACTACTGCTAGGCAGTGAGCTGCTGGCGATGGGTTCGAAAAATATGCTGATTGCAGAGCCGGGGCAAATACTCAGTCTCGCACTTGAGCTCAATGCCAGCGGGATTATTCTATTGCACAACCACCCCAGTGGCAGCATTGAGCCAAGTGAGCCAGATCTGGATTTTACTAACCGTGTAGTTTCAGCATGTAGACTTTTGCAAATCCAGCTGGTGGACCATATTATCATCGGGCAGGGATATTATAGTTTTGCAGAGCAGGGGATTTTGAGCAATGAATCAGCATTCGCTAGAGCGCCAGACTAATCAGCTTGACATAGCTTAGATCTAGTAGCTGCCAATCATGACTAACTGTATATGTAGAGATGTTTTGCTTAATTTTTGCTGCCAGCTCAGGGCTTTGCAGTAGAGCCTTTATTCCAGCAACGATAGTGCCTGGTTGGTTAGTATTAACAACATAGGCAATATCTTGTAAGTCACTGAGTTGGGATGACTGAGTAATAATAGTTGGTATCTTGGCACTGAGAGCCAGTCTGATAGCTCCGCTAGCAGTTTCTTTAGCTTCAGGATAGGCAAAGACTGCAATGTCAGCAGTGCTCAGGATGGTCTGAATCTCGACAGTCTCAAGAAAATCCGGAATATGTAGAACATTATTCTGTAGACCAAATTCTAAGATCTGCTGGGAGAACTGTTTGTCCATCGCTGCTGAAGAGATATTTCGAGGATTAACGGCGTTCAAGGCTATGTAGAGTAGGTTGGGATATTCCTTTACTAAAATCTTGATAGCTTCCAGAGTTTCAAGCAGGCCTTTGTTCTCTACCATAAACCCATGGGAAGCAATGATGGGACCACTCTCTGGCACAATGTCTAGCCTCTGCCTCAAGCGTGACCGAGACTGGCCCGGGAAGCTGCTATTTCCATGGGGGAAATATGTGCAATTAGTTAGGCCTAGATTGCGCAAATAATCCAGATCTTTGCTATTCAGTACATGTATTTGGCTACATAATAGTAGGTCGGCCTTGATTTCTGCAATCTCAGCTCCAGAAACCTGCACTGAATGAGCCGTCAGGATGATCTTGACTCCTCGGCTATGCAAACCCTGAATCAGTTTAGATAGACTAGGATAACTAAAGTGGCCGATACTAAATTGAATATGCACAACATCTAGTGGCTTGCGTCCCAATTTCTGCTCTTCAGCATCAAGCCAACTGAAGACATCAGCAAAATCGAGTTCGTTATATTCCCAAAGTCGCACAATATTACCAGCGTCAGGAGCAACTCTGCCGACAACATCATTATTGGCAATAATGATGAGGCTTGCAAAAGAACTTCCCAAATGTTTGTATAAATATTTACTATACTCAGCGATTCCGCAAACAGTATTGTAAGTGCTTAACACGCCTAAATGGATTTTCTTGGTAGCTCTCAATCCCTGTGAATTTTGCAGGCACTTGAGTAAGGTAGCTGCGCTTTGCCCCCAGGTGTAATTTTGGGTCAAGCCCTTGGCATTGGCAATTAACGCGGCCTGTTTGTCACCACCTTTTTCGCTATAGACTTGCCTAAGTTTATTGCGCAAGTCTTGTCCATTAACCTCCGCCCAAAATGCGCCAGGATTATCCAAATGACTTCTGGCTGGTTGCAACTCGTAGTCCAATAAATAAGCATTGCTGTCGTCACAAAAGTCCATTTGGCCACTCCAGGCAGTGACCAACAATGTTGTACCCAAATACATTGACTCTAATGCAGGCAGATTGAATCCCTCGGCGCGTGAACAGGATATTGTGGCGTCGCAGGCTTGGTAGAGGGCTGCCATGTCTTGGTCAGTGAGGTCATAGTCCATGATTAGCTCAATCTCAGGACAACTGACACGAGTCTGTGCAATTTTGATCAGCTCCGGCAAAGCATTATTTATATTCGGGAAGCTTTTGATGACCAGGGCAACGTCGTCATTACTGCTAAATTCATTTGAAAAGGCCGTGATCAAAGCTTCGGGACTTTTTCGGCTCATACCGGAACTATTGTGAAAAAATTTATAACTCTTCTTAGTTTTGATAAGCTTCTGTGCAGCAACACTGCCTTGGGCAGCTGAAATTGTCTGTCCATAGCTTAAGAATTCTTGCGATAAAGCATTAGGAATAATCACAATCGGGACTGTGACTCCGGAATTTTCCAATACTGTGCGGGTATGGAGACTGGCTGCGAATACTCCATCAAGATTGGCGTTAAATTCATTTACCCAACGTTCAGGTAAGCGACTTTCTTCCCAGGCCAAATATGCAAATTTCTGCACAGAATTCAGATTAGCCAAGCCGTGCAAACTATTGGCATCCTTGGGGAAATTGTTATAAATGATAATATCCCATTGTTTAGCAGGATCAAAATCTTCATAAATATTTTCTAAGTCAGGATAATTCTGAAAGTCTTGTTTATTTGCTACTCTGGATACTGCGCTGGGATCAGCAGATAATTTCACCTGCCAGTCTGGCTTTTCAGCTGCAATCTGCTTTGCTAGGGCGATCGCTAGGCCTCTATTGACTTTAGCCAAAGAGTACTCGTCTGCATGGGGTCCATAGATTAAGATCTGCGCCATAATTAAATTGATTTAGACTGAGAGTTTAGTTTAGCAATTTCTGCTTTCAGCGCTGAATTTTCCATTTGCAACATTGTCAGCAAATAATACACTTGTTCATTGAATTTTTGCTGAGTTTGCAAAGGTCGCTCCAGAGTATTCCTGACAATATTGGCAATTTTCTCAATAATCAGATTCTTGAGTTTGCGCGCTAATCCTTGCTCTGACTTGCGAAAGTCATAATAAAGTCCACCTAAGATTGACTTCGAGTCTTTAGCAATTTCATACACCGCTGCCACTAACTTTGGGTCGTAAGCATCAAACTGGCCACTCTGCGCTGATATTTGCTCAGTTACACCGTATGCTTTCACCTTCTGCAAGAACTCAGCAGTATCGATAGGGACCATAATAAATACCTAGCTAGTTGAGTTAATTATCCGCCACAATGCTTCTGCCAATTTATGGCTATCATGTCTGATAAGACTACGCTGCAATACATCACCTTTTACCGTCTTGGTAACTTCACTAGAGAGTAGATCTGCGCGCACTACATTGCTTAATTCTAAATCATCTGTGACTGGAAAACTATTTTCAG
>CAZXFQ010000038.1:0-9280 GCA_964640685.1 uncultured Candidatus Saccharibacteria bacterium | reverse complement strand
TGACTGACGGTAGATTGATGTTCTGGAATAATCCTTTTTCAGCTAGTAACGGGGCGGCACCAGACGGTTATGTTGACGCCAGTTCCCCAGTCGATTTCAGTGGAGGCTTTGTCTTGGTTGATGTAGATGCCAATGATAAAGTTTATGTGCAAAAAGATAATAGCAACATTGCCATTTATCAAGGACCACTTACTAGTGCCTCTACACCAATTAAGACTTTGAGTTCACCATTCAATTTATTAGGTGGGGGTACTATTGCCTTACAAAATATTATGGGTGGTATGGTGGTTTCTGACCAGAGTGAATACCTGTGGCTTACAGATCCAGTCTATCACAGGGCTTTTAGAATCCGTGATCCACTTGGTGCAAGTCCAGTAGTTGATGTAGTTTTAGGTCAAACTGATGCTACTAGTGTGGACTGTAATAGAGGACTAGTGCCACCGCCAAATGTAAACGGGAGCGTAAGTGCCAGTCTTAATATGATTTGTAATCCAGGACCTCTAGCATTCGATAATTTTGGGAATCTTTATGTGTCAGATCACTTTTTCGAATCAGGAGGAAATTGGCGAATATTGATGTTTGCACCGGGGTTGTTTCCTGATAATGCAGGGGCAGTCCTGTATGCACCATTGGCCACTAAAGAATTTCCTCGTAACGGCTGGAATGGCTCTACAATTACCCACGCTGTGTTTGAAATGGCCTTTGACAGTAACAATAGAATGGTAGTGGGATACAATCCATATATTGGCCCGCGGTTCATAAACTATTATAATAATCCTCAAGACTACAATCCTCTAGATAGGGCCGATCCTACCTTTGCCACTCCAGCTGGAAGCTTGAAGGACTTCTATGGATGGGCTTTTGGAGTCACTTTTGATAGTGCAGATAATCTTTATATTTATGATACAAATCGCGGCAAACTGCTGATTTATAGCCAACCATTTACTGGACCTGAACTACTAGAAGTCACCCCAGTCGGTACTACCACTGTTGACACAACTCCCAATATTACTTTCAGTTCCAACCAGCCAGGTGCAATTACCTATGGGGGTAGCTGTAGTAGTGCTAGCACTGTTGCTGCGGTGGGGAATAATACAATTAGTTTCAATACATTGGCATTGGGTAGCTATAGCAATTGTACAATCACTGTGGCTAGCCCCAATGGGATTACAGACACTGCGTTGAATGTTAGCCCTTTTACTATTACTGATGCTCCGCTACTTACTAATGCCAGCGGTCCAATTGCTCCCAGTGTAAATGCTACTCCTAGCTATACTTTCTATTCCAGCACGACTGGGATAATTAGCTATGGCGGAAGTTGCAGCAGCGCTAGCACTAATGCTGCCACGGGCAACAATACGATTAGTTTTAATGCATTAGCTTCGGGTACATATTCCGACTGCACCATCACTGTTACTCGTGATTCTGTGTCTAGCAATGCCCTGCTTGTACCAGCATTTACCATTCTCAAGAATTGCAAACCGCAGGCGGATTTCAACAGCGACTGTAGTGTTAACCTATCAGACTTAAGTATATTGGCGAGTTATTGGAATCAGAATTCCAGCGCTGCTGACGCAAATAACGATGGCGCAGTTAATTTATCAGACTTGAGCATTCTAGCCCAAAATTGGCTTAAAAATTTTTAATAATCTAAAATAGTAAAATAAGACAAAAAAGTACATGAAAAAAACTGCAATATTATTGACCACAGTATTAACTAGTGTACTTCTAAGCGCGTCTCTGGCAATTGCGCCAGTGCAAGCTGCTAGCGCTAGCTTCTCTACCAAAGGCGGAGGCAGTGTCAATACTGGTAATCAAGTCAGCGTGACAGTGGCAGTCAATGGTTCGGAGGCCTATAATGCGGTGTCAGTGACTGTGAACTATTCCAACCTCACATTTATCAGCGCTTCTGCTACAGGGGGCTGGACGGGTGTTTCCGGACCTTCTAACTCAGGTGGCAATGTCAGCTTCAGTGGTGCTTTGCTGGGTAGTAGTGCCAATGGCAGTCGTAATGTCCTAACCCTCAGATTCAGAGCACCAAATAATCCAGGTTCTGCCACAGTAAAAAGTTCAGGCAAAATCTCCCTAGCCAATGGCAGTGGCACACAAGTCAGTGGTGGTGGTAATACGATCACCTACAATATCAAAGAGCCTCCTCCTCCTCCTCCTTCTGGACCAGGGAAAGTAGATGTAAGCTCCAGCACCCACCCAGATCAAAATGCCTGGTATAGCAATCAAAACTTGAATCTCTCTTGGAATAAAGCTAGCGGAGTGAGTGGCTTCAGCTATGAACTGAATACTACGCCTAATACTAATCCAGACGACATTTTGGAGAATGCCGACACTGCTGCAAGTTTTACCTTGGACAAAGAAGGTGCCAATTATTTCCATATCAAAGCCAAAAATAATGTTGGATTTGGTGAGGTGACTCATTTTGCAGTGCAATTTGATATCACTAAGCCGTACCCATTTGGGATTGCCAAATTGTTAAATGCGGCGGGTGATAAATATCTGATTTATTTTGCTACTAATGATGCGATTTCTAACATCGCCAGTTACACTGTTACGGTTGACGGAGTGGACATGGGGCAACAGAAGACTGCCTATGAGATACCATTGACTGCCAAAGGTGTGGATGTCGGTGCTACGGATCAAGCCGGGAATTTACATACTGAAAAGCTGGTTTTGGCTGAGGGTGTTACTGGTCAAACTGAATCTGAGCCAGCATCTACTCCAGTAAACAGTCCCAATAGTGCCGGGATAAATTGGTTGCTGGTCTGTCTAGGGATCTGCGGGCTAATGACTATGGTTTTTGGAATAATCATATTGATAATTTTCCTGAAGCGCAGGAAAGCCCCCCTATTAGAGGGCGATGGTTTATAATTCTGCGGATTTGCATATTTGGTTTCATAACCTGCTAAGACTAAAACTATCAATTGCTAGTTTGCTTTTGCCATGCAAGACTAAGTCACTGATGATTTCACCAATTGCTGCAGAATGCTTAAATCCATGTCCAGAGCAAGGTGAAACAAGTAAAATTTGACCATGTTGCGGTGATCGGTCGATCACAAAATTGCTATCAGCTGTATTGGTATACATGCACACAGTGGCCTCGATGACTTTAGACTGTAGTCCAGACAAGCGGTTATGTACAAATCTATCGTACATTATCTCGCTTTCTTCTTTGCTAACCACTCTTTCCAGAGTAGCAGGGGTAGTAGTAGCGTTAAATTGCTCGCAGGCAATTTTGAGCCCACCTTTTGGTCCGTTAATAGCTGGGAAGCCATAGACACCCCAACTATCATCTACCATCTCTGGGAACTCCCAAATAAATGTTGGGAACGCTTGTGGCTCAAAGCTAGCAAAACTAGTAGACTTGTCAGCAATATCAAACCAATGCAATACTTGTCTATAAACCTTAAAAATAGTTTGCATGTTTGCGGGTAAAAAGTCGTTGATCCAAGCTCCTGAGGTGATGACGACTTGTTCTGCTAGTAGTTTTTGGAAAGTGTTATTTTTATTAATTGTAACTGTCACTTTGCCGTCGGGACTGACACTCAGAGAATCAACTTTAGTATTTATCATTGCCTGCGCACCGTTTTGCTGGGCCAGGGCTAACTGTGTTCTTATGCATTCTTCAGGCAAAAGATAACCACCTGTAGGCTCTAGGATACCAACTTCGGTGGTGGTCTTAAATTGAGGATAATCCCGCTGAAGTGATTCCCTGGGAAATAATTGATGAGCAATACCAAATTCATTTGCAGATTTAATTGTGTTCTGCATAAAGTTATTGTCTTCTTCAGCCATGATCAGACAACCTACTTGCTTTAAAAGATCCTGCTGAGAAATCTTTTCCAGCTCACGCCATATCTCCTGAGCTCTTAAAGCCATGCTTGTGTATTCGCTGCCTTCGCCTATAGCCGTCCTGGTAATCCTTGTATCGCCATGGCTGGATCCCTGCATGTGCGGCGGTGAAAACTGGTCTATGCCTAGAACCTTCTTGTCTGACTTACTAAGTTGATACAACCCAGCACTACCCATAGCGCCGAGACCGATTATGATGACATCATACTCATTTATTATTGCCATATTGTATTGTATCAATTTGAATTTATTTTTTCTGCGAATTAACCCAGAAAAATCTAGCCAATCCCGGGTCAATACTCAATGATTCAGCTAGAATGCTCTCTTGGGCTAGGTACTTTGCAAGTAGAGTCTTGTCAGCGTCAACAATACTTTTTCCAACAATATTTCCCCAGAGGGTGCCAGCTTGTATACGAAAAGCATTCCAGTTCTGAATATTAGTTAACTTGTCACCTGGGCCCACTTCGCCTGCAAGATTGGCTAAGTTGTCCATTTCAATTTCCATTTGCACGGTCTGTTCATTTGCAACTGCTTGGGTAGCACCAAAATATGTGCCCAAAAAGTTTATCCCGCGCACACCAAGCAGATCCAGTCCTAGTTCTTCGAGGCTTTTTGTCACTGACCCACGAGTGTGGTAAGTAGAATAGCTAGCGCTACTAGTAGCAGTAGTAAAGCCGTTTAGTGTGGCAAAACCTTGCAGGCCAAGTCGTAATGGGTAAGGCATAAAAGCGCAAATTCCTTTCGGATTTAAAGTTCTCACACTTTCTTTAAGCGCCACAGCTAATGAAGGTGAGTATGATACTGGACCGTAGCCACTAATCACAATATCCATAGACTGATCGGGAAATGGTAGATGATGCATATCCCCCAGAATTGCTGGCTCATCAGCACTACCAAACTCGGCAGCTAGCGCGGCTTGGCCTTGCTGCAACATTCTTTCTGCAATATCAATTGAAAATGATTGGAATGGACCATGAGGATTTTGTGCTGAAAACCGTGGTCCTAGATTGTTTCGTAGAAGCCTTGTCATCATGAACGTGCCAGCGCCTAAGTCCAAGACTCTTGGGGGGCTAGTCAAATCTGTTGCCCAACTTTCTCGCCAGCTTAAGATCACCGCACGCATCAATTCGCCCGTGACCAAATCTGAAGCCAGAATAATATCTGGCGAATAATCGCCATCATACGTGAGTGCCTCTAAATTGTAACTGGATGAGACCCTTTGTCTAGCTAAGTCTAGCCCAATTGGGCAAGAAGCAGCATTAAAACCATCACCAACTATTTCTGTAATTGACATAATTAAAACCAGTAAAATATAGTCCTAATTCTAGTTGTTAATCTAAATTTAAAGAAAATTTATTTAATTATCTACAGAATGTATCGAATTGTTGCAGATGCAACTATTTGTATGTATAATTATGCATGTACAAAATAACAGACGCTATAAGGGAGATTTTGCAAGAAGATGATTTGTTTAAACAATTAATCACAGCCGAAATTATCAATTATTCGCAATATGCACGTAAGATTAAGCCACAAATTGACAAAACTTTATATAAAAACGTTAACGTGCGCACAATTTCTACGACAATCGCTAGATTGGGTGAGGAATATATAAACGGACTAAAGCCCACTCCTATTAAGCTGACTAACATTTCGTTGCATACTAATTTATCAGATGTCTCTTTTGAGCGTAGCGAGGTTAGTATTGAAAAAATCGAACAGTTTTACTTAGCAATGCCCAAAAGAAAAGGCTTGTTTTTTACCTATACGCAAAGTGTTAGTGAACTAACGGTGATTGCTGCCCAGCAAGCCATCACTGAATTATTAGCTCAATTTAAAAATACCCAGCCGATCTTTCTACAGCACAACTTAAGCGGAGTCACCGTGAAGTTCAGTCCAACTTACTTATCTCAACCAAATGTAATCTACAACATAATTAAGCAATTGGCGTCGCGTAATATCAATATTATTGAAATTGTCTCTACCACCACGGAGCTGACTTTTGTTGTGGAACAGGAGTCTACCGAGTTATGTATCAGGCAATTGACTAAGCTAGTTTGATTTTGTGCCAAGTAAAAATATGATGAAAAATATGACTAAAAGTTTATTATTCGACTTTTCCAAAGTGTTGTTATTTGCCAAAGATACGAATTATACTGGCGACGTCAACCCAAAGCATGATGGGCACAGTAGTCAGATTGGTTTCCAATTTCTCAGTAGTGAGCAAATATTGCCTGAGCTAAAGCATAGAGTCCACCACCAGCACTAATTCTTAGGAAACTCTTACATTCAATCTGCCTTTCTTATGGGTTCCGCAGGAATTGGCGAAATATCTGAAGATGAGTATATAAGTCTTAAATTAACTGAGAATTTACCTCCTGCGAGTTTAGATCTTTTCGCATTGCAAGGGTTTCCGACCCTTATAGAGCAGTTGTCGGAAAGTCGCACAGAAGTTGTACAAAAGTGGTACGAAAGTTGACGATTTGTCACATGAAAGCGGTAAGAAAGTCGCCAGTTTGTGCGACAGCTTCATAAGCTGGTATATTATATTTGAAGTATTATTCTTAAGGGAATTGTTTAAAAAAAATCTCCGATTATTATGAGAACAAAAGCGCTTGTGGTGGGTTCAGTTGCATATGATGTGGTGTTTGAGGTGTATAATATCTTCCGTGACGAGGTTGTTTTAGAACAGAATCAGTTGAAAGGCATGAGTATGATGCTCACTGCCAAAAATAAACAGATTTTTTTTGGGGGTACTGGGGGTAATATTGCTTATGGGCTAGGTTTGCTAGCGGCAGAACCCCTGTTATTCTCTGTCGTTGGGGGAGATTTTGCCGCTGACTACCAAGTGCATCTTGAGAATTATGGTGTGGAATTAAAATTAGTGGATAAACCTGACGAGTTTACAGCGACATTTTACGCAGTCTCTGATCAGCGCAAAGAACAAATCGGTATATTCCAGCCCAATACTCATGGTGACTATATGGATGCTATTCGCTTAGAAGATAGACTTCGCAAAACTGATTTTGCTGAAATTAAAGTAGCAATTTTTGCGCCCGGCACTGGGATTAGTATGCGCAATCATATGCAGCAACTCCGGACAGCAGCTGGGAGCGCCCCAGTAATTATCTTTGATCCAAGTCAGGTACTATCGATTTTCTTTACCCCAGAACTTTTGAAGGAATGCCTGAGCATGTCAAATATCTTCATTGGCAATGAAACTGAAATTGCGCAATTGCAGCAATTGCTAGAGATGCCACTGTCTGCTATCTTTGATATAGGACTGGGACACATAATTGAGACTATGGGACAGGAAGGTAGTATGATCTATACCAAAAAAGCCAAACAGCATGTTAAGCCTCACACAGCAAATCAATTCGTAGAGCAGACAGGTGCAGGCGATGCTTATAGGGCGGGCTTTATCAAGGGATTGTTGGACAATAAATCTATTGAAGAATGCTGTGATCTAGGCTCGTTTATGGGCGCCAGGAATGTAGAGACTGCAGGCGGACAAAAATATAGATTGGTCAATTAACTTTCAATAAATTAATTTTATTAACTAATTATTATGGATTATATAGTCAAAGATATCTCGCTTGCTGCTTGGGGACGCGCTGAAATGACAATGGCGGAAGCCGAAATGCCTGGACTGATGTCACTAAGAGCCAAACTCGGACAGTCCAAGCCACTTAAAGGTGCGCGTATCACAGGTTCACTACATATGACAATCCAGACAGCCGTATTAATTGAGACTTTGCTTGAACTAGGCGCTGAGGTGCGTTGGGCCAGCTGTAATATTTTCTCAACCCAAGACCACGCTGCCGCAGCCATTGCCAAAGCTGGGATTCCGGTATTTGCGACCAAAGGCGAGTCCATCGAAGACTATTGGGCATATACAGATAGAATCATCGATTGGGGCAACGGCGGGGGGCCCAACATGATATTGGATGATGGTGGTGACGTGACTTTGTACGTGCATTTAGGCTATAGGGCAGAAACTGATCCGACGATTTTGGAGAAACATGCTGACAATGACGAAGAAAAATATCTCTATGCACAATTAAAGAAATCGCTAGCCACTGATCCGCAAAGATTTCATAGAATAATTAAAGAAATTAAAGGTGTGTCTGAAGAAACTACATCTGGTGTACATCGTCTTTATCAAATGTTCGAACGTGGTGAGTTGCAAATACCTGCCATTAACGTCAACGACTCAGTCACCAAGTCCAAATTCGATAATCTTTACGGCTGTAGGCACTCCGCAGTGGATGGGGTGATGCGTGCCACAGACATCATGATTGCGGGAAAGGTAGTAGTAGTGGCAGGGTACGGTGACGTGGGCAAAGGTACTGTGCAATCTTTCAAGGGCCAAGGTGCGAGGATAATCGTGACTGAGATAGATCCGATCTGTGCTCTACAAGCTGCTATGGAAGGCTATCAGGTCATGCCAATGGAGGAGGCTTGCAGATTGGGCGATATTTTCATCACTGCCACAGGTTGTGTGGACGTGGTTACTGAAGCTCACATGGAGCAAATGAAAGATCTAGCGGTGGTTGGCAATATTGGTCATTTTGATAGCGAGATACAGGTCGACGCTGTGCGCAAACATAAGTGGGAGAATGTGAAGCCGCAAGTGGACATTATTCACTTTCCTGATAAGCACAGAATTATCTTACTATCTGAAGGCAGGCTAATGAACCTCGGTAATGCCACCGGCCATCCAAGTTTCGTGATGTCCAATAGTTTCACTAACCAAGTCTTAGCGCAAATTGAGCTGTATCAGCGGACGGCCAATTATCCGGTGGGGGTCTACACTTTGCCGAAGGAGCTAGATGAAGAAGTGGCGAGATTGCATTTGGCTAAGGTCGGCGCTAAGCTAGAGCAACTCAACAAAAAGCAGGCTGATTACCTAGGTATCAAGTCCGAAGGCCCGTATAAATCAGATAAATATAGATACTAGATTGGAAGTAATAGAATTATTGAATGTCACTTTTGGTGACATTAAACGTAGTGATCTTACTAAGTCGATAGCTATGGTAGTTATCTCCCATTTCGAGATCCATGGCGAATTTCTGCCTTCGGGACAGGATGTGCTGTGGGCGCGCGTGCAGCAGGAATTACTGACAGAGCTGCTGCTTCCTGTTAGGATATAAAATCTATAAGTACCCAGAAATTGTCTTGAGGGACCAATGTTTTGCATGGAAATTATGGGTTTGAGCGAGTCCACAAAGATTGTCATGACTGCTAGTCGGATTTAGCTGAGGCATAATCACATTCTGAAGGAAAAAGGTATCATCAATTTGATCCAGGCTTTTTCGAAGATTTCCCCGCGCTACCCAGAACTGCATTATTGATGCTACGAGGTTACCTGAAGTTGAACAATGTGGAGAGCAGAACCATTGTGAGACAATTCGAA
>CAZXFQ010000037.1:7553-9357 GCA_964640685.1 uncultured Candidatus Saccharibacteria bacterium | reverse complement strand
AGAATATTAGGTACACTTACCCAGAAATGTGCTATGCAAATCTGACAGAGGCCAGGACAGGTCCTAATCTCCGCTTGGAAAACGAGGTACCAGTCAGTAATAACTCAACTGATTTGAGCACTTTAACGCAGGGAGAGACTATTGGGTTGGCAGTTGTGGAAGTTGGACTTGAAACTGCATCATGCTTAGCGTCCCCAGCAGTGTGTTTGGGACTTAATACAGTAATTGCAATCGCAAATATATATGTACAAAACGAGGAGAATAACCAATGGCAAATAGCATCTTATCGACCAAATAATCTTGCTGAAGTTACAGCAAAAGGCTATTCATATATGTACAAATTTACAGTAGTATCAGGCGCGAAGTATTGTGGCATATTTGAATCCAATCATGTTCAGACAAATTTCCGCACTGACCGTGGATTGATCCCTATGGTGAATATTTGCAGTATTCAGGGGCGCAATCCCACTCCTGCAGTCTGTTATGACTCGGGACAGGCCAACTCGGCCATCACTGATTATATAAATGAAATATTCCCCCAAATACTTGAAGAAGGTTTTCAGGGCTTAGCATACGCATCAGAGGATTTATGGCCAAAGGTTCTCAAACCTATTTTGGACTCTCCGGGCTTTTGGCGCCAGCTAGCAAGGGTACCATCAAGCCTGATAGAAGTATATGACCCACAAGAAGTAGTTGCAATTATACTACGAGCCGCATATGAGGCAAGAGATAATGCGATATATAGTCAATATTCTTTGGTAGAGCCTAGAGGAAATACCAGTATAGAAAAACTGAAAAATGCTTGCTGCACTGATCCTCTTTCAGCGGAGACACGTTTGTACCTGAATAATGTGAATGAATCTCAAGGTGTTTGTGGTGATGCCAGCCCTCCGCGGAGAACACCAGTGGGACCTCAACTGCGAACAGCAGCATTTGAGTATCCCTCGACTCCTTATCTAAGAACCAGTGAAAGTCGCAACCAATCTTTAGTCCCCTTACTTGCGAAGAGCATAAATGCCAGTTCAGATAATACCAAAGTTACTCAGTCAGGAACGTATATTTTCAGGGCCAATGATCAAATTCTCGGTATTAAGGACATTGTGGTGGATGGTCAGGAAGTGCAGGTAAAGATTTTCAATGATATTAACGGCAATGATATCCGCGATGAAGGCGAGGAATATATTACAGAATTGCCGTCGCTGACTATTGAGCAAGAGAATTCTTTGAGCAATTACAAGTTGATTTCTGGCTGGAATCTCATTCATCTAAATCTGGTCAGCTTGAAAAATGGCAATAATATCAAAGCTTCTGACCTGGTCCGGGATTGGAATAATCAAGGCGCCGAGATTATACAACTAGCCAAATACGAAGCCGGGCAGTTTATTACTTACACAAATAGAGGAGGGGTGGTATTTGGGCAAGATTTTAATCTGATGCCAGGACAAGGATATTTTGTGCAGAATATTACTAAATCTCTGGTGAGGGTGAATTTAAAAGGCTTCAAGCTAGAAGGTGCTGCTCCCATTAGTTTCAGCAATGGTTGGAACCTCGTGGGCCTAGCTAAGCCCTCTCAAGACTACACTGCCAGTAAGTTTATAAGCAAGCTTGGCGAGAATGGTACAGTCGCTGATACTATCTCTCAATTTGAAAATGGAACCTATCAGTCGCTTGTAATTGACGCAGGTACAACTTTTGGTAATGATTACAACTTGGTGGAAACTAGAGGTTATTTTGTGCGAGTGAATTCTACCACGCAGTCGAGTTTGTCTCCCTAGCCTAGATTCAAGTACTTTATGCGTAACTA
>CAZXFQ010000037.1:0-7453 GCA_964640685.1 uncultured Candidatus Saccharibacteria bacterium | reverse complement strand
TAACCCTAATTTCAGGCGGTCGAATCGAATTAACCACAGAATTGTTAGTTACAATAGGGTTACTCGGAGTTATAGAAGTATTGCTGTATTTGACACTCTACAAAGCCTTCGCCGTGGCCAATGTCACTGTTGCCACCAGCTTGCTTAGCAGTTATCCTGTCTTGGCGACTTTGATCACCGTAGTGTTTCTCAGCCAATCAATTGTCCCCTTAAAATTTGGAGCAATTCTCATCATTGTCTTGGGGGCAATACTAGTTGGAGTAGACGTGAGGTCCATGTTCAATGGCAAGCTTGGTAAATATGAGGTTGTGAAGGGACTACCTTGGGTATTCGTTTGTCTGATTTTGCATGCAATTTATTTCCCAGCTTTGGGTGGCTTCACTGCCACAGGCGCTTGGGAGGTCAAGTTATTAGGTATAAAGCTCACAGCAGCCGTTTTGACGTTAGTTATTTTTGTAATATTCCGCAAAGCTCGCTTTGACCTTAGCAGTCGCGCCATCAAGTATACAGCGCTTCTAGGTCTGCTAGAAGTGATTGGCTGGATAGGCGTGAGCTGGGCTTCTAGTAATTCCACAGGTTTGTTGGCGGTAATCATTGCTATTGGCAGTTCTTCAACAATAGTCACTGCAATTCTGGCCCGGGTTTGGCTTAAGGAGAAATTACAATTTATGCAATATTTTGGCATTTTGCTGATAGTAATTGCAATTACTCTTTTGGCATTAAGCTAAAATTTTGCTAGATTAGATCTAGGTAGTGTAATTTATTTATTAACCTTACGTTAATGCCTACAGATTCAGAACCAACTTCAGGTGCAGCTTCAACTGCTGCCAGTGCTAGTGAGATGATTATGCCAACCGGTTCTTCAACTAGCTCTTCAATGGGCTCTCCAGTTAGCAATGCTACTACAGGTAGCTCAATGTTAAGTAGCGGTACTTCTGCTTCAATGCAAAAATCCAGTGGTAGCAGTAGAAATCTGCTAATTATTGGAGCGATATTATTATTTTTGTGTATTTGCTGTGTAATTCCACTTATTTGTTTAGCCACAGGTAGCCTGAGTTCCGTAACAGACTCGATTAATAGGGCGGCGGACAGACAAGTTATTAACAACATTACAGTTCCAGAAAATAACACTCCAGGAGCTACAACCCCAGGAACAACACCTCCAGCTGGTGGATCGACCTTACCAACAGGCGGTACAGATATTGGTACAAGCAAAACAGTAGATGATTGGACCGTTACTTTAGGCTCAGCCACAAAGTCCGGCAATTCTTATATCTTGGACCTAAGCGTTAGAAATAACTCTGGAGAGTCACAAACTTTCAGTACTATTTTACAGACCACTCTGAAGAGCTCAAGCAATTCTGACTATTCTCAGGATTTCTTCTTTGACAGAGGTGGCAAGGCTCAATTGGACGGTTCAGTTGCTGCTAGAGCAGTCAAACAGGGTGTGATGGCATTTAGAGTAGATGACAATCCATCTGACTTGACTCTGGTAGTAAGTGGCGGATTATTAAGTGACAGCAAGGTGGAATTCAAGATTAAATAATTGAATTACTGCAATGATATTAAACAGGGGCCTAAGGCCCCTGTTTCTTGCTAGTTTTTGCTAGTTTTCTGTAAACTTAGTGCTTGTGCAATGAAAAGACTAGTTCAACAAACGACTTAGTTCGATGCCTTTTTGTGCAGCTTCAGTGGCTTCCTTAAACTTACGCGCGCGCAACAACTCTAATACCTTCTGTTCCACTGCCTGTCTAAGTTTCAGTTCGTATTCTAGTATAATTGGCAGAACTACATCGCTAAGCTCGCGGAATTCGTCATCCAACTTGGGTATCAGGAACATTAAATCTTGATCATTTAGATTCTCCGGCAAAGTTTCCAAAATCATTTTAGCAATACCACGGGCTCTATCCTCTGAGAGTGTACCTGCCTCCAGCCCGCTTGTAATTAATTCCACCACTTGCTTTTGGACCCTTTCGCGCAGAACCGATTTGTTATCAGTATTGTTGTCCATAGCCTTATCTTAACTTAAATTTCATTAAATTCCGATTACATGGATTGCAAACTCACTGCTTGGCTCAGAAATTATGCTGAATTTACGTTGTGAAATCACACCTGTGAGTTTAGCTTGTAACTTGTACTGCTTAGACCCCAGTTTTAATTGATCAGCAGGTGGCAAATTGAAGAAAAAACTACCAGTCTGTACTTTGTTGTCATTGGCTGCAATAGCTTCTGGAGTCTCAATCTGCAATGGTTGCACGAATACGCCTGCGGCAGTGAGCAAATCGATTTCATAGTAGAGCTCTGAGATTGCTTGATCGCTTAGATTTTGCAAATTCAAACTATACTTTAGTTCAGGCTTGCTGTTGGAATTATAATCCAGCTTTTTAGAGCTTGGATCCGCAACGACGCCGATTGAAAATATCTCTGTGTCCGTTTTACTCGCCATAGTGATGGGGAGCTGGTATTTGGTCGTAGCTGTGTTCGTCCCATTAAATAATAAATTTACTGCTGTGGTCAATTGCAAGTCCAGAGTAAGCCTTTCTCCAACCAGTTTTAGCGGCAAGTTAATTTTCAGAAGACTGGTTGCTTTGGCGGACAACATTATACTAGCAGGGCTCTCAAGTTTAGACTGCTCAACTACTCCTCCAGTGAGTTCTATTTTGTAATCAGAGTCGGTCAGATTCTGTAGTTCGATCTCGTAGCTGAAGGTTTCCACAGTGGAGCCGTCCAAGAATCTAGCCTGTAGAGGTGTCTTAGCTGTCACTAGAATATTTGCGTTGTTGAACGCGGCCAGTTTTTGTTTCTGTAGATAATTTTGATAATAAACGACTGAGCCAATTATCGTAGCAACCAGCAGAAACAGGGCGATTATTATTTTAGTTTTTCGGCGCAGTCTAAATTTAAACATTATTGATATATAATATTGTATGATACTGTTCAACCTAGATCCACGTATAAGTGATACTATCACTATTTTTTTAGCAATTGTAATCGAGGCAGCGCCCTTTGTATTACTTGGGGTGCTCGTATCTAGATTGCTGGGAATGCTGGTCAAAGGAGAATGGTTGGTGAGGGCATTACCTAAGTCTCCCTTACTCGCTCATGCCGTGGCGGCGCTGCTGGGTCTGGCTTTCCCGGTGTGTGAATGCGGTAATGTCCCGGTCACCAGAAGGTTACTGATTAAGGGCTTCTCAGTTTCACAGGCGATTAGTTTCTACCTAGGTGCGCCAATACTCAACTTCGTCGTAATTATTAGTACTATTAGCGCATTTGGGAACTTCCCAATAATAATTGCAGGTAGGATCTTGGGTGGTTTATTCATAGCTACAGTGGTGGGATTATTGATCAATTATCTACCCAGAGGCTGGAAGTTATTGCGGGCAGATGTGGCAGCTGAGTTAGAATCAGGACCGCAAGACTGTGCTGACGAGGATTGTTGTGAGTGTGAGCATGATCACGAACATGTGAATAGCGCTCGGGAGCTTTTGCAAAAGCTTAGGTCGTCCAAATTTGCAGCTGGGGTGGTGCAGGAGTTTAACAGCATGACCAAGTACTTACTGGTGGGCGCCGCTATTGCTGCGGTGACGCAGCTATGGCTGCCACGTGAATTCGTGTTTGCCCTGAGCAGCAACCCGTTGCTAGCCACAGTGGCGATGATGACTTTAGCCTTAATAATCTCAGTGTGCTCCACTGTGGACGCATTTGTGGCACTTGCATACGTGGGACGCTTTAGCCCGGCCGCATTGCTAGGATTCCTTCTCTACGGGCCAATGATCGACATTAAAGCAATTGCTATGCTGCATAGTGTCTTTAAGCCCAGACTAGTGTGGTTGTTGGTGCTTTTGGTTACCGGGCTCACGCTAATTATTACTTCACTAATTACAGCACTTGGATTCTAAAATTAAAAATAAAATTAAAAATATTTTAAAATTAGTCCCGATGCTTATCAGCTTTGGCCTAGGGAGTTATTTGGTAATTTTATTTCTGGTAAATAAAATTAGTTATTATATTAGTCCGAGTTATTTTGGCTTCAACCTGGTGATGGGCATATTGCTGATAGCCTTCTCCCTGAATAGCTTTAGACACTTCAGCCATGATGGCAACCACCATGAAGATGACCATGGTGCTGGTCATGAACACGAAGGTATTAAAAAGATTTCCCAGGCTTCAACATTGGCTTCAACATCAGTTTATATAATTTTATTTCTTAGTATAATTTTAATTCCTGCAAGACCCTTATCTTCCGCTACCGCTTCATCAAGAAGCTTAAATATAGCTGCATTAGTTACCACTGGTGCAGATGTGAATCCCTTGCTGCAAAGAGATACTAAGACTTTAAAATTGAGTGATTGGGTGAAGATCTTCAATTTCACACCAGATTTGGCTAGTTATGTTGGTAAGCCGGTGATAATTACTGGATTTATCTTCCCAAGTCCAGAGGCTGCTACAGATAAAAATAATTTCTTTGTGGGGAAGTTTGTGATTACATGTTGCGCAGTGGACGCGGCCCCTTTGGGTATAGAAATTAAAAATACCAAATCTGACTCTACTAGTTGGCTGGCAGAATTTAAATATGACGATTGGGTTAAAGTTGAAGGAGTGTGGGAATTGGTGAACGTGGGCACTGAGCATAAACTAGTTCTGGTCGCCAGCAATATTTCAGCTATTTCAAGGCCAGAGAATCCCTATGAGCAATAATACTAAAAATGGTAATACTGATAATAATCTTGGCAGAGTGCTTGCTGAGTATAGATATATACTGATTGGCACTCTGGTATTTGTGCTTGTATTGATCTTAAGCTTATTCCTGAGTCTCAACGGCCGCAACCGTCTGCAGAGTTTCAACCTAGCTGGTACAGACCAACAGCAGGTGAATCCTTATTTTCAGACGCTTACTTTTGAGTTTTCGCGCAACCTACAGCCTGGCCTAGGCGCTAATTTGGCTAGCTACATTAAATTTCAGCCAGAGATTGCGGGGAACTTCAGACAATTGGGCAATAAAGTCATTTTTGTCCCAAATCAAGTTTTGCTATACGACCAAGCCTACCAAATAGATATTAATCCTAATTTACTAGATACCTATGGCAAGCAATTGCAAAGCAGCTATCAATTAAGCTTTAGTACTAAACCTCAGCGCCTGTTATGGCAGCAGCAAGGCCAGACTGGTTCTGAGCTTTCTAATTTACTGCTAGGTGATCTGAAGGGTAGCAAAGAATTAATTCTAGAAAATAAGAACCTGAAGGAATTTGCGGTGAGTTATCAGGGCGATAAGTTGGCCTATATCATTCAGGATGTTGATACACCGGAATCTAATGTTAGCAAGCTGTATCGCTATGATTTTAAACTAAAGAGGCACTTGTTGATAGAACTGCCAAATAAGTTAAATATTTATTCATTACAGTTTGATCGTCTAGGCAATTTGATCTTTTTGGGGAACACGCCAAACGAACAGCTGGTGGGCGTGCCAGCTACGGAGCGCTCAGAAACAATCACGAAGGCATATCAATATGATTTTAAACAAACGAAGTTATTGGAGCTAGCTAACCTCTCTGGGCATTACGCAGACCTGGTAGGCCTGGCTAGCGCACCCAAGGGGAATACAGTGCTACTGCAAAAATTCAGTGGTGACTATGTGTTGGCTGCTCTGGATAGTAGCGAGGCTAGCCCTTTAGGTCAATTTTATGGATTTGGGGGGTTTAGCTATAGTAGTGAGTATTTCAGTGGTAGTGCCATCAACTTTGATGAGGTAGACTTCTTTCCAGGTGTAAAAGTCCTGAATGACCAAGGCGTGGTGTACAGCTCTGCGTCCTCAAGCTACATTAAAGACCCAGATTTGGCAAAGAACTCCAGTAAGATCGTCTATGCAATACGTCAGCGGGCTTTACCTCTTGCTGAGGGTGTTTTTGCTTTGCAGATAGAGGATTTCCTGCGCCCAGAGGTGCTTAAAACAATTAGTGCGGATAATGCCAGCTTAGAATTGCCTCGACTCAATGGGGATGAGCAGTACTTAGGCTACGAGAAGTTAGCATTGGAGAACTTGGAGGATATTAGCCGACCTGTGCGCAAATATGTGAATGCTGGCCGTCCAGTAGATGCGAGTTTAGAGGTGTTGAAACTATTCTCGCCAAATAACGAGACAATTGCCTTGGGGACAGGGTATAATCTTACCTGGATTCCTTGAGCATATGAGCCATCTAGACTTTCGGTAAATCTACGGTATAATCAAACAAATATGTTAGCACCATTAACTTCGAAGCAAAAAGAGATTTTAGATTTCATCAATATCTATCAGCAGGCCAATAGTATTGCCCCGTCACTGCAAGAGATCAAAGACCATTTCAACCTACGCGCTATTTCCACTGTGCATGAGCATGTAGAAAAGTTGAAAGCCAAGGGATACTTGCGTAAGGAGATGAACCAGGCGCGTGGGATTAGAACTATTCCGCAGACTGAGACTAGTGCCGATATGGTGGAGGTGCAGATTCTAGGTAATATTGCTGCAGGCGAGCCGATCGAGGCTGTAGAAGTGCCTCAGCCTTATATGCTCAATACTAGCTTGCTACCAGGCCCGGGCAATTATTTCTTGCTAAGGGTCAAAGGCACTAGCATGATTGAGGATGGAATCCTCTCAGATGATTTGGTAGTGATCAAGTCTCAAAATCAGGCTCAAAATGGCGATACAGTCGTAGCTGTGGTAGGGGATAACACTGCGACTCTCAAACGTTTCTATCTGGAGGAGGGTCGAGTGTGCCTGAAACCAGCCAATGCAGCTCTCAAGCCTATGTATTATCGCAATGTGGAGATTCGAGGCAAGGTAGTGGCATTGATCCGCAATTATTAGCTTTTCAAATTTCATCCACATTATCTTTACTGATTTGTAGGAATTAATCAGTAGAAGTTAAAACCCGCTAGAAAGTCTCCAAGAAAATCTCCGTGCGGAGACTTTCTATGGCACTTTAGGAGACTAGGTTTTTAGGAATTTTCTTGCTTTAGGTAATCTTTCCAGTCCTTGTCTTTTTTCATTTGTACTTCCATCGCTTCTCTAACTATTTGAGCTTTGTGCATTCTTCTGAAATCAGCCACCCAGTTCAGGTATTTATCAATCTCTCTCGGCAAAATCAAGATAAATTTACTGTCAATCTTTTGACGAGCTTCCTCAATAAACTGATCTACAAAGCGGGTAATATCCTCTTCAGTCTCATATTCCCTGTAGGAGATGCTCTTGTGAGCACCTGAAGTGAAAGGACCATGGGCTAATTTAGATGAACCACCTTTTTTTCTTAGCACCAATATAGGCTTTTTCTCGTTCAGCGCCAATGCAACATGAAAACCGATAGCTGCTGTTCCATCAGTGGCTTCAGCAATAAGTGCGTCGCATTCTCTAATGTTTCTCTCATCTAGATGGACTGCTTTGACAGCTTCGGCCAAGTCCTTGTCCATGGAGGTCTTTGGT
>CAZXFQ010000036.1:0-9444 GCA_964640685.1 uncultured Candidatus Saccharibacteria bacterium | reverse complement strand
AGTAGAAGAGGTACTGCCAGGGTTAGTAACTTTTGACACTAATGGCTACAAATCTCTGAATACTATTGGAATGATTCCCTTCATTGCTAAAGCAATCCAGGAACAGCAAGCTCAAATAGACTTAATTAAACAGCAGATTAGCAGTCTTGGTGGCAGTAAAGAATTTGCCCAAGTACTAAAAACTTCCAAGCCTATTCAGGTGTCCAAGGACACTGCAAATGTGGCTACTATCAAAGCAGGCAATACCAATGTCGAGGTGAATTTCTCTCAGAAATACAGCAACACTCCAGTGATCACGGCTACCCCTTCTGGCGAGGCTACATTAGATCAAGATTTTAAATTTGTAATTACCAATATTTCCAGCAGTGGCTTTACAATATCTATCAGGCCTAAACTTGAGAATGATATAGAATTCAACTGGATCGCATTAGATCAAGCTAATTAATTTTGTCGAATACCAGCCATGATTAGCATTAAACCTAAGAAAAGATCCACTTACATAGCTGTCTCCGCGCTAGTGTTTGTAATTATTTTTGTTGTGATGGTATTTGCTTATCTACAAAATAACGCCACGAAAGCCTACACAGCGGTATTTATGCAGTCAGGACAGGTTTACTTTGGTCAAATTCAGTCAGAAAGCTCTGGGGAGATTGTTTTAAACAATATCTACTATCTGCAGTTCTCGGAGGCCAAAAACACCAGTGATCTTAATTCTGCTGAAAATGATTTTAAGTTGATCAAAAGGGGTAGTGAGCTACATGGGCCTGAAGGGAGTATGAAAATCAATAAAACATTTGTAATTTTCACCGAAAATCTCAAGCCGGATTCTAAAATTATCTCCACTATAGCTGGCCAAGTATAATCTAGATTAAGCTTGCAGATGTGATCTGCCTCACAGCAGTTTGCAGACCAGGGGTATAGACTTGAGGAGTCATGGCAATTCTCAAAACTGGTCTAAAATTCAAGCTAATCTACATTGGGATTGCCTTTGCTGGCTGTCTACTCTCACTGTATCTCTGGGATCTGCAAGTGTCGGGGGTGCTCAATGTGTGCAATACTGGTGGCTGTGGCAACGTCCTCACTAGTGAATGGTCCAAGCTGGGCGGAGTGCCTATGGCTGTGTTTGGCTTATTCTACTATGTCATATTCTTATTGTTAGCAATTATTCACCTGGTAGATAAACATCCGCTGATTCTCAAACTTCTCAGTATTAGCTTGGTCTGGGGAATTATTTTTTCAATTTACCTGCGTTACCTGGAATTCTTCAGGATTGGGCATCTGTGCATGCTCTGCTGGATCTCAGTGGTAATGATTGCCCTGCTAAGCATCAATCACTTACTAGAAAGACGCTATTTGCGATCTCATGCAGACTAGCATTCTAAACTTTGGCTATCAGCACTTACTTAAACCGTTGTTCTTCAAGCTAGATCCCGAGCTCGCGCACGAGCGCATTGGCAATCTGGGTCATGCGCTTGGCCAATTCAGCCTCACCAGAGATTTAACCCGCAGCCTGCTAGCCTTTAAGAGTTCCCTATTAACCCAAAAGTTGTTGGGTACAAATTTTGCCAATCCAGTGGGCCTTTCCGAAGGCTTTGATAAAACTGCTAGGCTGATGCGGATCTTGCCAGAGGTAGGATTTGGCTATGGACATATTGGCTCAATCACGCTCCAGCCCTGGGCTGGTAATTCCAAACCAAGACTTTATAGACTGCCTGAACACCAAGGTTTGATTGTTAACTACGGACTTATGAACAAAGGAGTTGAGCACGTGCTCACGCAACTTGAGCAACTCCCTAAGAATTACGCCTTTCCTTTAAGTATTTCAGTGGCTAGCATTGCTAGAGAGGGCTGTTCGTCTGTCTCAGATAGGGTTCAGGAATACTGTGACTGTCTAACTAAACTCTCCGAACAACCTAGAGTGCAATTCCTCACAGTGAATATTTCTTGTCCCAATGTAGTGGAAGCTGGTACATTTCTAGAGCCTGCAAACTTAGCCAGCCTTTTGAGCCGTGTGTGTGACCTACGACTCAGCAAACCTGTGCTAGTGAAAATGCCAGCTGACCTGGAGTGGGAGGAGTTTCACAAACTTCTGGAGGTGACTGTGCGAAACGGAATCAGCGGGGTGATAGTAAGTAATCTAACGAAGGATACGCTCACAAAGTCACAGTTAGGTATTTCTGCGGAAAAAGTGGGCGGTGTAAGTGGCAAAATCTTGCAGGTTAGGAGTAATTATCTCATTGGCGAAACTTATCGGCATTATGGCAAACAGCTGATTATCATTGGTGCCGGGGGTGTCTTCAGCGCTGAGGATGCTTACGAAAAGATCAAACTGGGTGCTAGTTTGGTGCAATTGATTACAGGTATGATATATGAAGGCCCGCAACTGATTGGGCAATTGAACAGAGGTTTAGTAGAGCTGTTGATTGCTGACGGTTACACCAACATCCAGGAGGCAATCGGGGCCAATTGGCGTTAACTGGCGTTAATTGGCGTTAATTGGCGTAAGCCAGCCAATAGTTTGATTTGATCACTAACCCCCGGAAAAACATTGGGCTTAAACACTTTTTGGGCGTATTGTGAAGCGGTTGTAAAAATCGCCGACTTTCTTGCCGCTTTTGTGCCGCTTTTGTGCGACTTTTTGACAACTGGTTCATAAGCGCAACAAAAAGGAGACAATAAAAGCTTGAAATCTGAAAGTCACTAGAAAAAGGTCACTAGGTAAAAGCCCCTAGGAGGCAATCGCTAGGAAAAAGCCCCTAGCAGTAACTAGCCAGCTGAAGCTATAATCTAGAATGCCCTACCAAACAGATTATCCAGAATTAAAGCAACTACAGTTTACAGCCAACCAAGACTTACTGTTGGCTTTTGATACTCCGCAAATGGTTTATTATCTTCACAAAGGTTTTGTACGGCAGTACGTGATCAACTCGGACGGCAGCGAGCTCACCGTGCACATTTTCAAACCAGGTAGTTACTTTCCTTTGATTACTATCTTAGCGGAACAACCTAATCATTACAATTTCACTTCTATTACTCTAGTGGAACTGGCGACTATCGATAAACAAGTGTTCTTAGAAAGTTTGAGTCAAAATCCAGAAAAATTAATGCTAATGACTAAGAACTTGTTGATAGCATTAGATAAACTCAGCAAACGTATTGAGCAGTTAGCGTTTGCAGATGCACAGACCAGATTAGTGGAGACATTGAAATTTCTCAGCGGACATTTTGCCACTAAACAAGGCTCTGACTGGCATTTCCAGTACAAATTCACTCATGCACAATTAGCCAACTTCGCTGGACTCTCCAGAGAGACAGTCAGTCGCGGGCTGATGAGTCTAGAAAGCGCCGGTAAGGTGAGTTACGATGAAGTCAATAAACTTATTCTCCTTATTAGTCCTTGATCTTTACGAACTACGCTTGTTTTTCTTTTCGCGTTTTTTTCTAGCTCCAGGCCTTGCTTCTAGTGGCATCGCAAAATAAGGAAGCGGCACATCTCTGTAGGCCCCTTCCGGTGGTTGGTTGTTACTTGTCCTGAACAAGCTTGTGAGCAATCCATTAGGACTCACTAAAGGCATTGAGCTTGTTTCTAAAAATTTTAAGGGACTACTAGAATAATCTATATTTTGACCAAGGTCAGTAGTGTATTTTGGAGTTTTTACGGTTTGCTTATGCAGATTTAAAGCTGCTTTGACAGCATCTTTATTCTGATTGGTAAATTGCACCAGATAACCTATGTACTTGGAAAAAAGTTTCCCGGCTTGGGCTGATATAGCTATTTCTCTACTAGCAAAATCTAGACTTCCATCATGCCACTGAACCAGTGTGGACGAAGGTGCCACTTCTAAAACCTTGATAGATTGTGTCACTGGGATATGCAAATGATAATAGCGGTCAAAGACTGGTGTCTCTTGTGGTTTGAGTTTTGGGTTTTTGTCTTTTTTATCTTTACGGGCGTCTTTATTCTGAATGCCAAGTGCTCTGCGCTTGATATACTGCTCAGCTTTGAGTCTGAGCAAAAATCCCTGCACTGGAGTTATATCGCCAAGTCTAGATTTGTAATCAATCACTAGCATTTCTCCTCGTGGAGTGACCAAAACACCATCCAGCATGCCTGTGACAGATAGCGATCTGAGCATACTATCTGAGGTACTATCCAGCCAGTCAATATTTGTCAGT
Organism: uncultured Candidatus Saccharibacteria bacterium; assembly: GCA_964640685.1. GTDB lineage: Bacteria > Patescibacteriota > Dojkabacteria > CALFHW01 > CALFHW01 > CAZXFQ01. Next base: position 5,268 of record CAZXFQ010000036.1, on the reverse strand, counting down.
ACTATGGCCTCTTGTACTATCCGCCGTTTACTAGCACCTAAAATATAGCTAGCAGGAGAGCCTGGCGACTGCCCAGATAACTGCTCTAAGGCATTACGGGCAACACAGTAGCAGTTGAACAAGACATCTTCAGCCATAGTTTCATGGCTTTGCGCAAGCCAATGGGCAGCAAATTTGCTGTACACTTGCCCTCTATCCTGGTGCTTTGTGACTCTAGGAACTTGTCTGCGACTCCATATGTCCCAAGTATTTTTGATAGCCTGGATGACCATTTTTAACCTGGTTTCTGCGTCTGTACCCTCACTTACAGTGGCTAATGTAGAGTCTCGAAAGCACTCTGTCAAATTTGGTAAGTCTTTATCAATATTTAAGTCGGGGAAGTATTGTTGTAAAACACTAGAACTAAAATCCATCATAGCAAGCGTCCCTGGCCGCCCTGCCCGAGCTGGTTGTGCAGACATGACTCGCTCAGCACGAAACCACTCACCCATCACTGCTGCGGAGATTTCGAGAAGCATGTGCATTCTTTGCCCCTGGTAGATAGCTATTTCCCCTTCATCTGTTAGTGCGGTCAATTCCTGATCAGTGGTTCCTGGGTGTGTCTGTGCAAGCCTTTTGATTGCTATTGCCTTATCAATAGATGAAACAGACAGCTGCATTGTTGTACCCACCACTTTGTCTTTGCCTTCCTCATCGCCCGTAAGCTTGAGTTGCTTCAATCTTTTTCTATAATAGCCTAGTTCGTCATCCACAGCTGCAGGATCAAGCGCAGGAGCGACTCTTTCGGCAAATTGATCGGCAATATATATTTCTAAATGTGCAAGTTGTTGCGGAGTTAATTGTTCATTTTTGAGCAGTGTTTGATAATAATCTCGCGGCCAGTAAGATAGGTATTTTGTTATGAGTCGGTCATGTGCCTCCCTAAATCGGGAAATATGTTGATTGTCAATTAATCTCTCAGCTAGAGAGAATTGCGCTAGAATCAGTGGGTCTACCCCACTGAGATCAAAGTTTTCAGCACTTGCATCTCCAGTGCCGATCGACTCTAATGCATGTTGCAAACCCTCAAGATGTGTAATAGAGATTGGGAATGCAAGTGGCAGTTGAGCGCTCGCTTCATCTAGACTTAAAGGTTCTAATACTGACATATACCTTGTCTATAACACAAGTCAAATGTGAAAGCTAATATCAGAACTAGTGTCTAGCTGGACTAATATTTTAGCAGCTCGCTATGACCATAAAGTGCCAAGATTTGTCCAGGATAGAAACCGCTGGCCTGAGAAACAACTGGTTCCTGAGTTTGCTTCTGAGCTTCAGCACTGGGACGATTCGTGCCGGTAATTATACCAAAGAATGCGTCCAGAAAGCTTAGCTGGTTGACCTGTCTGACTACTTGGTAATTAGCTTCTACGCCTGCTTTTTTGGCTAAGGCATCATAAGCAAATTCTCTGCTGCCCACTTGATCGATTAATTTCAGTTCAGTGGCTTTGCCATTGTCGTAAATATGCGCTTTGATCGTATTTCTTACCTCGGACAAGCTGATACCACGCGCTTCACTGACGATCTTCACAAAATTCTCATATTCGAAATTGACTCCATCTTGTAAATTTTTAATTTCCTCCACAGTCATTCTTCTGTAGGGATTGCCCACATCTTTGCCGCCTCCGGCCGTGATATAAGAAGCCTCTACCCCGTTCTGAGTTACTACACTGCCACCCAAGATACCGTCACCCTCCGCTAAGACCTTGTCATAATACTTGAAGGGTCCGCTGATCACTCCGATGCTACCTGTTAGTGACCCCTGGTCAGCAATGATCTCGTCCGCTCTAGCCGCAGCAAAATATCCGCCTGAAGCAGCCAAGCCACTGATATGCACATAAACTGGCTTCTTAGCTTTGTCTTTGTATTCCTGCACGCCATCTGCAATGGCTTGTGAACCATTGATAGTTCCCCCTGGTGAGTTGATTTCTAGGATAATTCCGTCAATATTTTCATCAGCGGCAGCCTCGCGCAATTGCTCTTTAATCTGATATCCATAAGTACCTGAACTACCTCCAAACAACCCTCCACTCACGCCATCTAAAGTCTGGTCTGCATAAATCACCCCGCTAATTGGAATGGAAAGCAATCTGGAATCACTTCCCTCCTTGCCGTAGATAAAAGTCTCTCTATTTGGGCTCACGCTAGTGGAGCTGGCTGAGCCGCCGTCCAAAGAAGCCAGTAAAGCAAACCCTCCTACGCATAATGAACAAATGACACATACGATCAGTAAAATCACCAGCACAATTGCTATCCAAGGAGAGCGTTTAGTATCTTTCATAATTATCAGCTTCAAAGCTAAAAGTTTAAGTAATGAGCTTCACCAGAATTAATTATCGCTGTAAATCGTCAGACACGCAAGCGTGGTTTGCCAAATTGCTGCTACAATTTGATTACGATGCAAATGAATGCTGAACAACAAGAGGCAGTAGAATACACCGAAGGGCCTCTATTAATCATAGCGGGCGCAGGCTCTGGCAAGACTCGCGTGTTGACTGAACGCTTGGCCGGGATTTTGGAGAAAGGTTTAGCTCGCCCTGAAGAAGTTTTGGCAATGACCTTCACGAACAAAGCCGCCAGCGAGATCAGGCAGAGAGTGATGCTTAGATTGCGAGAAGGTTCTGTGAAGTCTGGGTCTCAAAAAGTTTATAACATACCCTGGCTAGGCACTTTCCACTCCTTGTCTGTGAAACTACTGAGACGTGAGGCCAAGCATTTGGGTCTACCAAGTAGTTTCACGATTTACGACTCAGATGATCAGATTAGCTTGGTGAAGGAAATTCTGAAAGCTCTGCAAATTAATACTAAAAATTTCAATCCACGCTCAGCCCTGAGTGGGATTTCAGCTGCCAAAAATGAATTGCATACGCCAGAGGAATATGCGAACGTGGCTCATGGCTATTATCAAGAGACAGTGGCCGAAATATACCATGCTTACCAACGCGAGTTGCGCAAAAGTGGCGCACTGGATTTCGATGACCTACTAATGTACACGGTGCAATTATTCCGTGAGCATCCTGAGGTGGCGCAAAGCTATCAAACTCAATTCAAATACGTCATGGTGGATGAATACCAGGATACTAATCACGCCCAATACTCGCTGGTGAAGCTTTTTAGTCAGAAATATAATAATATCTGCGTGGTCGGCGATGACGACCAGAGTATCTACGCTTGGCGTGGAGCCACGATCCGCAATATCTTGGAGTTTGAGCGTGATTTTGCCAATGCCAAAGTGATCAAGCTGGAGCAAAATTACCGCTCCACGCAAAAGATCTTGAGCGCGAGTCACGGGATTGTGTCATTGATAGGCAATCGCAAGCCCAAGAAGCTTTGGACGGATAACGCCAGCGGCGACAATCTCACTATTTACAACGCTTTAGACGAGCGCGATGAGTCGTTTTGGGTGGTGGAACAGATCGAAACTCTCTTGAAAACAGAATTCCCACAGGTTGACCCGGAGGATGTGGCCATTTTGTACCGCATGAACTCGCAATCTAGACTACTGGAAGAGGCACTACTCCATGCTGGCGTGGCCTATCGCATCGTCGGCAACGTCAGATTTTACGAGCGCAAAGAGATCAAGGACGCCCTGGCCTACATGCGCACGCTGTATAACAAGGCAGATCGTCTCTCGCTGCTGCGCATTATCAACATACCAAGTCGCAAGATTGGCGCCAAAACCATTGATAATCTTCTGCAAGCGGCAAATAACGCCGAGCTTAGTCTAACTGAATACCTACTCTCAGAAGGCGAAAGCTTTGGTGGCGGCGTGGGCAAATTTGCCAAATTTCTACAGGAAGCCAATTCCTACGCCAATGAAAACAATATCACGGCTTTGCTGAAATTCATCCTGGACAAATCTGGCTATCTGGCAATGCTTGGCGAGGATACGGAGGAAAATCGCCAGCGCCTGAACAATCTGCAGGAATTGATCAACGTCGCCGCCAAATACGTAGAACTATCTCCCCAAGCCTCTTTGCAGGCTTTCTTGGAAGAAGTAGCTCTGCAGGAAAATTCTACCGAGGGCCAAAATAAGGGTGAAACTGCTGCGACTGCAGACGCTGCTAACAATGCAAGTGGCAATGCAAATGCAAGTGGCAATGCAAATGACAATACCAATGGTATTACAGTGGCAGGCCGTGTCACTTTGATGACGATTCATAGCGCCAAGGGCCTGGAGTTTGGGCATGTATTTGTGGTAGGCATGGAGGAAGGTGTATTTCCCCATTCACGTAGTCTGTTGAAGTCTGAGGAACTAGACGAAGAAAGACGCCTGGCCTACGTGGCCATAACTCGCGCCAAAGCCAAACTATTTTTGACCTATGCCGAAAGCCGCACGGTATTTGGTTCGCGCAATTACTCCTCACCTAGTAGATTTTTAGAAGATATTGATCCCAAATTGGTTGATTTTGCAAGCTACGGGCAGGTCTGGCGTGATAGTGATACCGGTGAGAAATGGAGTACCAAAAATGATGATCGCCAATTAACTAGCAAAGACTCTAGCTATGATTTCTTTGGCAGTGGCAAACGACCTAAAAAATACAGTGAAGCCTCCACTCCACAATTTACTGTAGAAGCCGGCGCGCGCGTATATCACCAAAAATTCGGCAACGGCCGCGTCATCTCCATCGATGAGGATTATGTCGTCGTCGACTTCGAAACCAGCGGCGTAAAAGAACTTGCCACAGAATACGCTAATTTACTGAAGCTCTAATATTCTGGCGCCCAACACTGGAATATTTAGTGACAACCAAATTTCGATCTCCCCCACCCGACACCTGAGTCTTGAACTTCATGCCTTGAACTTCATGCTCTGCGGATCATCCGTTTTAGGTGTTTTCGATCTATTTTAGATCTAAACTAGATACATTCCGAATGTATCAATGTTTATAGATATTTTCGTATTATTTAAGGGCCTAGACAATTTTAGAGCACAATAGGTATTAAAATAGTTGTGGATATCAATGAAAATAAATCAATATCATTTTGAGACACCCCTTTTAATAGTGTCTCCTTTGTCTTGTTTAACCTGAAGATGATACTCTCGGAAAGACAGTGGTTATAAACGAAGTTTCCAAGCTTTGCTTCTGGGACTAAACGGTTCCAGACCCATATGGCTCACACTTTCACCAAGGTTGCGGGCCACCCGTTGGCCTACTCAAAAAAGCACGATGTGGCTTGCTAATCGATCGTCAATTTGTTTGAATTGTCTTTTTGGAGCATGTAATA
>CAZXFQ010000035.1:0-9961 GCA_964640685.1 uncultured Candidatus Saccharibacteria bacterium | reverse complement strand
TTGGTAGACATCATTAGTTTATGATCCGCGGCTTTAAGCTTGAAAAAGGCTTTATTGCCGATCACACTGCGGGCAAAAATAGACACGATCTTGACGCCAGTAGCTAGTTCTGTGGTTTTGATTTTTGCCCTGACTACACGCTCGCTTGGAATAATCTGCTGATAATCGGGGAATTCACCTTCAATCACTCTGGTAGTCATGGCTACTTCGTTGAATTTGAACAACACCTGGTTTTTTTGAGGCATCCAGAAAATATTTAGGGTGTCAGTGGCTTCGGCAGCGTCTGAAATCAATTTAGCCAATTCCAGCATAGATTTTGCAGGGATTACAATTTTTAAGTCTTCTTCAGAGCCTTTTTCCAATTTCAAAGTCTTCTTGGACAATCTAAACCCGTCGACCCCAACTAACGCAGCTTTGCGCTGAGTTGATTCCAGCAAAATCCCAGTTAATACCGGTCTGGTTTGGTCCAAAGAAGCAGCAAAACAGGTCTTGGTGACTGCGTCGCGGAAATCCAAAGCGTTCAGCACAATATCAGGCTCTTTTTCAGTCACCGGCAGGGTAGGGAAATCATCGGCTGGGATTATGTATAACTGCGCACGGTTATCCACAGACTTAACCTCAAGCGTCTGACCGCTCTGCAGTAGCTCAATGCGACTTTCTTTCAATTGGCTGACGAATTCTGTCAATAATCTCGCGTTCACAGTAATGTCCCCATCCTCGGCCACGTCGCCTCCTATCCAAGTGCTTACAGAGATATCCAAGTTGGTGGCGGCGAAATTGAGTTTGCCTTTGTCGGTACTGATGAGAACGTTTGCCAGTACTGGGACATTGGGCTTTTGAATGGTAGCGCGCAGGATCTGGTTGAGTGCTTTTGCTAAATTCTCCTGAGTTACTGAGACTTTCATTCTATTTAATTATAATAAATTAGTATAATAACTAGGTAGTGTGTATTTGTGTAGACTTTCGCGACTTTCGGGTCGATTTTGAATATCTACATAAACTGCACTTTAAGACTCTTCCAGACTTTCGGTTCAAACTTACTGTGGATAACTACGGGATAATTATCCCATAAATCAGGTTAAGTTAATTAATTCTCTAGATTATCAATGATTTTCAGCAGCTGCTTACGAAAACTCTCGTCAGACATGCGCAGCGAAGCTACCTTATCTATGCCATGCATCACGGTTGTGTGATCCTTACGATTTAGCAGTCTGGCAATTTCTTCTAGTTTGTAGTTGAATTCGTTGCGCAGAATATACATGCAAACCTGCCTAGCCATAGCTATTTCTGCCGTGCGCCTACTGCCTTTTATTTCTTTAGAATTAATATCAAACTCAGCTGCCACTGTTTTGAGAATTTGTGGAACAGTGATCTTTTTGCGTTTACTAAAGGGGTCCTTACCTAGATTACGAGCCAGATCATCAAGCGTTAAGGGATGATTGACACTAATATTTTTCAAGAGAATCAACTTTTGCAGGGCGCCTTCCAATTCACGAATATTGTCAGTAATATGCTTGGCAATTAGTTGTAAGAATTCATCTTCGATCGTAGCACCAAGGCTTTTGGCCTTACGATCCAAAATTGCCAAACGTAATTCATAATCTGGGCGGCCAACATCTACCACAATTCCACCTTGGAATCTCGACAATAGCCTGGCCGGGAGTTTTTCCAGCTCATCCGGGGTGCGATCGGAAATGATAATGATTTGCTTACCGGCAGTTTGTAGGGAATTGATGGTATTGAACAATTCTACTTTGGTTTTGTCCCACTCCGAGATGAACTGGATATCATCAATGATCAGCAAATCAATTTGCTCGCGGTATTTTTCCCGAAATTTAGCGTTTTTGCCGGAACGGATCGCTGCTACCATTTCGTTCATAAATCCTTCTGCGCTGACATATACGATTTTTTTACTCTGACCCTTCTCGATAATCCTCCTAGCAATCGCATTGGCTAAGTGAGTTTTGCCCAAACCACTGGGGCCATAGACAAAGTAAGGGTTATACACTTGGCCTGGGTTTTCAGCTACAGCAATGGCAGCGGCGTGAGCCATGCGATTGGATTCACCGACAACAAAACTCTCAAAATTATATTTTTGATTGATACCGCTACGAGTTAGGGCAGTTTGCATGTCAGCAGCGATGCCATTACTCAACTCGAGTAGTGAGGGGTTGGGGACTTGTCGCTCAGGATTAACTTTGACTGTAGCCACTCCGTCAAGATTGGCCAAGTCACTGCTAACTTGGTATTCGACCTTTATATCGTCGCCAGTGATATAGCGCACAGTATCTTTGATATGTTGATGGTACTTCTTTTGAATCCATTCAGCCGCGTAGACATTTTTTGTCCCAATAATAGCCTTTTCGCTGGTCAGCTCAAGCAAACGGGTATCAGCAAGCCAGGTTTTGAAGTTGACGGTACTGTCGATTTTCACTTCCAACTGCGCTAACGCTAGTTTCCAAAGCTCCTTACTATTTAGTTTGTTAGCAGTGCTATTCATGATCAATTTGGGAACATAAAAAATAGTTAGAGGTAGCTAAGCACTTGTTAATTTAATTTTAACCTAAGGACGCTATTCTTGGGTAATTAATTTAAGTTAACCACAAAATGACTTAGTATTTATATAGCACAAGTGCCAAAATCAAATAATAATTATGTACAAGTAAACGGTTAGAAACCGTATTAACTGGAAATCACAAGATACCTAGTCTTGCGTCAACTACTGACTGGGAGGTGTGACAACTACGAGTCAACCAAAACTGTCTCAAAATGTCAGCAATAAATTGCTTACTGGAACTTGGTTGGCTCGTAGTGTCAAAGTCTAGTTCGCGTACAATTTAAGCATACTCTTTCTCTAAGGGCTGGCGCAAATGTAGTAGCAGTTTGTTCGAAACCTGATAACTAGGTTAGTTTGAGCAGGTTTGCTAAAATTGTACAACTAATGTGGATAAACTTTTCGGTTAGTATAAGGTTCCTAAATATTAAATTGTAAATATGAAGTTTTTAGCAAAATTAGTGATTCGAATTTACCAAAAACTACTGTCTTTTGATCACAGTTTCTGGGCGCAGCCTGAGAAATACCGTGTCTGCATATACCATCCCAGCTGTTCTGAGTACGCTTATCAAGCAATCGATAAATATGGGATATTTAAAGGTACTATTTTAGGTATTAAGCGTATAAGTCGCTGCCATCCAATGGCTCGGGGTGGCTATGATCCCGTGCCATAGTATCGGAATTTCGTAGAAATTAGACTGCAGAGGATGTTATATTTTAGTGTACGCAAATTAACATATACAATATTTAGTATGGAAACTAACACCTCAGAAATATTAGAGCTAATTATTATTGGTTCCGGACCAGCGGGTTTGACTGCAGGTATTTATTCTGCCAGGGCAAATCTTACCCCTACTATTTTTGCTGGTCAAAAATGGGGAGGCCAGTTAATGAATACCACCGAAGTTGAAAATTACCCAGGTTTTCCAGAAGGAATCTTGGGTCCTAGTTTGATCAACAGCATGGTGAAACAGGCCAAAAGATTTGGCGCCAATATCATCTATCAGGATGTCCTGAGAGTGGAGTTAAGTCCTGAAGGGCCACAAAAAGTTTATGCTGGCAACAAAGCTCAGCCTAAAGAATATTTAGCTAAGGCAGTGATTGTTGCCAGTGGAGCTAGGCCTCGGATGTTAGATATACCAGGTGAAGCTGAGTATTGGGGTAAGGGTATCTCTAGTTGCGCCACCTGTGACGGTGCTTTTTATCGAGATAAAGTAGTCGCGGTAGTAGGCGGTGGTGACAGCGCAATGGAAGAGGCTACTTTCTTGACTCGCTTTGCCAGTAAAGTGTATTTGATTCACCGCCGTGATGAATTACGAGCGAGCAAAATTATGCAGGAGCGAGCCCGGACTAATTCCAAGATCGAGTTCATTTTAAGCACCGAGATTCGAGCTGTGCTAGGGCATGAAACTGCCGAGGGCCACTCCTTGGATGATGAGAACAATCAATCCAATCTAAATCTACCATTGCGGGCTCAGGGCAAAGTTGGCGGCTTGAAGATTGAAAACGTGAGCACTAAGGAAGTGAAGACGCTAGCTGTAGATGGTCTGTTTCTGGGAATCGGTTATATTCCAGAGACAGAATTATTCGCAAGATTTATTGATGTAGATGCCAATGGTTACGCCATTCCAACAGTTAGAGCCGTTGCAGGTACTGAGATTGAATACCACACTATGAGCAAAATTCCTGGAGTGTTTATTGCAGGTGACGTGGAAGACCATCGATACCGACAAGCAATCACTGCTGCTGCTGATGGTTGCAAAGCTGCGTTAGACGCTGAGAAGTGGTTGATGTTACGAGAGTAGGCGCCTCCTAGTTACACTCTAGTTGTACTGGCCAGACTTTAGCTGAATACAGCAATTTCTTCTGGAAAGAATTGCCTAAAATTCTGCGGAGTAAGGACTATTTTGGTTGCTTGTCCCTCCACAATTAGTTTGGCGACTTTACGACACAATTGTAATAGATTTCTTTCTAGCTGTCTGATTCCTGGATCAAAGCCCAGTGGCCTGATCAATAAAGTCCAGACTGTGTCAGCAAACTCTAGCTGTTGAGGCTGGATACCGCTAATTGCTCTGACTTTAGGGAGAAGGTAATCTCGAGCTATATGCTGTTTTTCTTCATCCGTGTAACTGGAAAAACGAATTATCTCCAGACGATCGAGTAGGGCAGCGCTTATACTACCTAGATTGTTGGCAGTAGTGATGAATAATACTTGTGAAAGGTCTAAAGGATAATCTAGATATCGGTCGACGAATTCTTTATTTTGCTCAGGATCTAGGACTTCCAATAGTGCCGCCATAATATCCACTCGCAAACCAGTGCTGTCGCTGACTTTATCGATCTCGTCTAGTAGAATCACGGGATTCATACTTCTGGAGCGCATCAATGCCTTGGTAATCTGCCCAGGTTCTGCGCCAGCGTCAGTGCGGCTTGCGCCTCGCAATTCATTAACATTGGCAAACGCTCCGAGCGCAATCCGCTGAAAGCCACGACCCATTGTATTTGCGATAGATTTGGCCATCGTAGTCTTGCCAATACCTTGGACACCGACAAAACAGAGAATTGGAGTGCCGCTACGGACATTTGTATTCAAATGGGTAGGGACTATCTGCGGTACTGGCATAGCACTGGTCGGAGCGATTGCACCAGAATTAGCACCAGAATTAGCACCAGGGCCACCGGTATTGGAATTTAACAACCTGCGAGCTTTGAGCAAATTCTGACTGGCGATAAATTCGAGAATATTTTCTTTGACTGCTTGCAAGCCATAGTGGCCAGAGTCCAGCATCTGCCTAGCGTGCTGCAGGTCCAGATTATCCTCGCTGTAGACTCCAAAAGGTATCAACGTGGCCCAACCAATGTACTTGCTAATATTTTCGAGCTCTTCCAAAGTCTGTCCCCCAGCATTATCCACCGCTTTCAGTCGGTCCAGCATCCTTTGTAAACGTAGTTTCAGGTCTTCAGGTAATGCCACTGCGCTGAGTCTATTTTGCAACAGGTCGATATCTGGTTTAAAATTGCCCATATAATAATGTAGCAATTTTTAGATTATAATTAATCCATGACCCAGGAAAATTTTCAAAAAACTATATTTATCACTTTTGGATCCTTCTTATTTATTGGGGCAATCGGCGTAGTCGCATTCCAAGTGTTACGAACCCAGAATAACCTTCCACTTGCGGGAATATAGACTTGGCGTCACTCCCAATAAATACTACCCCTAAGCTTATTGCTGATGCAATTAATTTAGATCCCGAGATCAACACTGCGGTTAATGGTTCTAATAAGCCATTATGCTTATTATTTTAGAGCAATAGCCGTAAAGTAGGTACTACTAAGTTTAATAAAGACTGCCAGCCCGACTAACCCGCAGGATAAACTAAATGCTTATCAGAACTAAGGGACCCGGAAGTTTACTCAGCAGCTGTAGTGCTGGCGGCGTCTCCACTGGTTGCGCCTTCTGCGCCCTCAGCAGCCACTTCACCTTCAGCAGCAATAGTTTGTTTCTCTTCCTCAATCTTTTGAGGAGGAGCAATAAAAGCTAGTTTGGTCTTGGCTGGATCATCCATCATAACTGTCACACCCTCTTCGAGGTGCAGGTCACTAACGGTGATGGCGTCACCAACCTGTGCAAGTTTGTCGATATTAATCTCAAATTTCGCAGGTAATTTGCCTGGCAAACACCTGATAGTGACAGAATTTGCAGGAACCTCTAAGAATCCTAGGTTATTTTTCACAGCAGGAGCAAGTCCTGTAATTTCTAGAGGAACTTCGGCTTCGATTTCAGTTTCCATATCTACTACGTACAAAGACACATGCACTAATTTGCGGGTGACTGGATGAATTTGCACTTCTTTGATCAATCCTTTGATAAGCTTGCCATTTAGCTCAATATCAACCAATTTACTATGGCCGACGTCTTTGTAAACACGGATAAATTCTTTTGAATCGAATTGAATTGTTTCAGAACTTTGTTTAGGTCCGTAAGCAGCAGCTGGAACCAAACCAGCGATTCTAACGTTCTTAGTTTTTTTACCAGTAATCTCGCGGATTTGTGCTACTAGGCTTGCCATAACAAAGATTTTACTAAATTAACAAATATTAGCGGTTTGTGTGACACCGGAAAACAGAGCCAATTATACAACATTAGCTAGCAATTTGAAAATTGCTAGCTGACTAAAACTATATTTTTGGCTTGACCACCACTCTTCTGTCCCGGCCTTCGCCAGCACTTTCAGTAATGACTTTGCCTTCACTCATTAGCACATTGTGAATAATTCTACGATCGGACGCGTTCATTGGTTCCAACTCCATTTCCTGACCACTCTCCTCAACCTGCTGGCCCGCACGGCGAGCCAAGCCTTCTAAGGTACTTGTGCGCTTGTCACGGTAATTGCCAATATCAATCACCACTCGGACTACTTGTTTGAAAGCAGTAGACAATCCCAGACTAACTAGGTGTTGCAATGATTCTAGAGTTTTGCCATGGTAACCGATCAATAGTGAGTCGTTATTGCCAGTCAGTTTGATCTTCAGTAGTTCGCGCTCAGTGCCATCCTTATGTTCATAAGCATCAATCTCGTAATCGTACTGCAATTCAATTCCAAGAAAATCGGTGATTGCTCCCAAAACCTTCTCAATCTCGCCGGTTAGTTGTGCTGAATCAATTTCTGATAGTTTCATAATCTATACTAGATTTAATTTCTGGATTTAATTCTTTAGGTTTAATTTTTAGCAAAGTACTTAGCACGTTGGTTCTTGATAAAGTCAGCGACCTTGTCGCGATGGACAATTAACTGTTGGATTATAGCAAAACCACCACTAACAGTCGAATAAAGAGACAATCCAGCTGGGAAAGCAAAACTAATCAGCATCTGTATGATCGGCAAAATGTACAACATTTGCTGTGAAGACTGCTGCATGGCACTGCTAAAGTCCAGATCTTCCGGTTTCTTCACATCTTTGTGGTCATGATCTTTGCTACTTGCTCGTTCTTTCGTTTCCAATTTCACAGGCTTATCCGCGTCCTTGTCCTTGCTCGAGACCACTTCGTCAGCATCCTTACTCAAACTCTTTTCCTTGCGTAATTGCTTACGCTCGCGCTCACTTAGTTTCAGGCGCTTGGCCTTTTCGGCTAGGTCTTGTTTATCCTTGCTCTTATCTTTACCCTTGCCTGAACCAGATGACTGACCCTTGCCAAACTTTGGCACCAGTGACATTCCAGCTGTGACGCGTCCGGAGATAAACGTGGTAATTCCTACTAATATGATCAAGACCAGATAAGGCCAGACTTCTGCGAGATTGCCTAAACCAATGCCTGAGGCGGATTTGCCCAAGTTAATTCCAATGAAGTCAGTGTTGATCACATAGCCATCACTGAAATCCGGCACGAAAGAATAATTAATGCTGTTGAAAACTTTCGTCCCAAAATCCGCTGCAACACCAGAGTGGGGCAGGATGTTGTTAATCACAAAAAATACTTGGAAGAAAAAGAGAATGTTGAGAATCATTGGCAAGCAGCCACCCAGTTGACCTGGGAGATATTCTGCTTGTAGCTTACCCAACTCTTTCATCTGAGTATCACGATCTTCTTTATGTTTGGACTGGACCTCTTTATATTTGGACTGGAATTCTTGATTTTTCTTGGCTGAGCGCACTTGTCTGATTGCAAATGGCAGAGTCAAAAACCTCACAAATAATGTGAATACTATAATTGCCAAACCCAGGTTTTCGCCTAGCAATCGATAGAAAACGACCAAAAGGTTGAATGCCAATTGAAATAGCGGCGCAATGTAGCCAATCGATACTTGCGGTTCCATTAATTTTAAGAGCCTAGGTAAATTTAAGTCGAAAATCTCGCCAATTAATGCGAATTATCAGGTAATTATAACATCATAATAATTTATGAGATCTTGATCAAAGCTTAGTAATTGATATTTACGCTCCCAGGCCAATCTCGCAGGATCAAATCTACTGCGGAGAGTTTAGAGGCAAGTGTTTTTGAGATAATACTGTGAATTGTGGACCATTTATAGTGATCATTACAGCCAAGCAACCCTTGACTCAAATCTGGTAAACAACTCTGGAGTTAGATCTTACCAGAGCATCTGTCTGAGGTATGTATTGCTAAATGACTCTATATCAACCTCCTCTCGATCTCCCACTTTTTCTTTCCACGAGTAGGAGGATTGGAGACAATGGCATATGAGCTTGTAAGCTATCTAGCAGAAGGTGGGCTGAATGTTTTGGCTATCTATGGAGGCAATAAAAACCGCTCCGCCAACTTCTCCAAGTTTGACAATCAAGAAGTAGCTCTATGGAGTATGTTTAAAGGTTCTTATCCATTACCTGGGGTCATTTTTGTCTACAAGATATTACATAGTCTACTAGGAAACCCACAAGCCACAGTAATTATACACGACCGACATCTTTTGACTAGTGTGGTAACCGCGCTAATTTGCAAAGCATTGGGCAGAGGTTATATTTTGATTTCTCACACTACCACGTCAAATTATTTCAAAAATCCTATATTTGTGAAACTGGGAAATCTTTTGGAAAGGCATGTATTTGGCCGTGTTATCAGAAATGCATCTGAGGTTATCGCCGTTTCAGAAACAAACAAAAACTATCTTGTAACGAATCTAGGACTTGGCGCAAAAAATTGCAAAGTAATTTACAATGGTTTTAATAGCAACAGTGTCAGCAATTACAAGATTCAGCCAAAAGAAAAGATTGTTGTTTTTGCTACAAAGTGGATACCTGTAAAAGATCCCGACACTACCGCACGTAGTTTCTTGCAGCTGGCAAAGTTAAGACCTGACTGGAAATTTTACTTCATCGGTGAGGGCGATTCAGTAGCCAAGCACTACAATTCTGTGCCAGAAAACCTCGTGATTGAAAATCGCTTTTATAGCAAAAATGAGCTCTACGAACTACTCAGCCGCTCAAGTATCTACATAAATTCATCTATAAATGAAGGCTTATCTCTAGGGGTGCTTGAGGCTGCAGCGCTTGGCAATAATCTTGTATTGTCAGATGCACCTAGTAATATGGAGCTTGCTAAAGAATTGTTATTGAAAAAGAATATTTTTAAAAGAGGAAGTGTAGCTGAACTTGTTCGAAGAATTACAGAACAAATTGATTCTTTCCAAGAATTTGACAATTCACTACTAGAACTCTCAAACCGAACACATGAGAAATTCGCGGACAAGGTTATTTTTAGAAGCTACGCAATATATTTGGCAACTAAAACAAACATGTCGGGGAAGCTTGCCAATAAAAGCTCACTACTAAGGCCTAGTTAATCCCATGGCATGAACTGTTATTCTTCAAGAACCATGTCGCCCCAGAAATCAAAAAACACTTAAGCTATAATTGTTTATGGAGTTAACTCTTACTGAAAGATTG
>CAZXFQ010000034.1:6569-10667 GCA_964640685.1 uncultured Candidatus Saccharibacteria bacterium | reverse complement strand
TCGTAGAATCTAGTGGGGTACTCCATAGAGACACCTGCCTCGATCAAGGCTGCGAAATGTATTACAGCCTCTGGCTTATGTTGTGCACATACATCCATGATAGCTTGCTTATCAAGGAGATCACCAGGGATGAGCTTAATATCAGCATTAGTATTCTTGCGCACAATTTCAATAGCTTCTTTGTGACCATTTTTTAAATTGTCAAATACTACCAACTTAAATCTGCCCGTACGGGCCAGTTCCAAAAGTGTATGTGAGCCAATATAACCCGAACCACCCGTGATTAAGATTGTTGTCATAAGATGTAAATAAATTTAAGAATAGTTAATTCTCAGTAGGAACTGTCAGCGCCTCTGAAAGGACTTCTTTGTCCTGCCTGAATACTACGAATTTATACAAGAAGTAGCTAGTGATTACTTGAAATGAAGTGGCAAGTACCTTAGCAGTGCTGGTTAACAGGAATTGACCTCGTTGGTCAGCACTGAAGATTCCAAACATCAAAGTCCCAAAAAGAAGATTGTTTAAGAGGTTATTAAAAATTGCTACTGCAAGATACTTTGAGTATTGAGCAGCAACTTTTGCGGACTTGTTTTCGAAGGACCAATTTTTGTTCATGATAAACCCCCAGATACTGCCCAAAGCTACTGCCGTTAGATTGGTAAGTGAGAGAGTAAATGTAAACTCTGGAGTAATTTGAAAAAGGCTGATTGTCGCCCGGAAATTAAATATATAGTAAAGCGTATTAAAGATAATGAAGTCTAAGATAAATCCAGTAGCACCAACTATGAAAAATTTAAAGAAGCTTTCAGGGAGTTTATTGAGTATGGGTAGTTTTTTGCTAATAACGATCAATTTATCAAAAAAACTTAGAAGTAGTTTCATTAAGTTGTCATTGTAGAAATTAATTTTTTCGCCACTCTCTGCCAATTGTACTTTTTAGCTAGCTTTCCTGCAATCTCAGGGCTGTTGAGTCGCGCTCCATTTTCTACTGCTTTTAGAGTGCTAATTATGTCTTCCAGAGAGCCAATGTCTACGAAGTGAGCCACTTTCGCAAAAGTCTCTTGAAATGGCGCGATATTACTGCAAATTATTTCTTTACCAATCAAACTAGCCTCTAGTAACGGCATTCCAAAACCTTCATACTTTGCCAATGCCACTAGTGCAATTGCATGTTTAGTCAAGACATTGGCAGTGCTATCTTCCACAAACCCTAAATAATTGATAAGCTTACCCTCTACTGGCTGTGTTAACTTAGCAGAAGCCACTAACTCTTGGAGCTCTTTCTCTAATTTTTGGGCAAGTTCTAGAAATTGTGCATAGTCCCAGCCTAATTTGCCAACAATGACTAACTTACTTAGGTGTAGAGCTCGGTCTTTGCTGACCTCGGCCAGCTTAGTTTTGAGATATTCTGCGTATGCCTTTAGTAGAAATTCGTAATTTTTCCGAGGGCTAACAGTGCCAATACTTAAAAAATAATTATTAGGAATCAGGTCGTATTTAGCTAAAATCGACTCGCTAGTTTCGGCGGCGATTTCTAGATCAAGCCAGCCGGCCGCGCCTGCTCCGATCATCTCAATTTTACTGACAGGGGCTTTAGCAAACTCTGTGATTTCCTTGCCTACAAATTCGCTGGTGACGAGGATTTTCTGGGCAGAATTCAGACCTTTTCTGAAAAGCCAGTTGAATAGCTTTTGCTGCAGGCCGCCAGTGCTCAAGTTGTAATATTGTGGATGGGTTAAAGGTGAAATATCATGTACTAAATAGACGCAGGGTTTGAAAAAAATTGGTAATAAATGTGAATGAGTCGACACTAATATATCTATCTTGGCCAGCTTGGCCGCTTGGGCAATTGCACGGGCAGTTTTGACCCCAGAGAATGGTTTGTTCGGAAGTGCCAACGCTAGCAATTCACATTGCGGGAACTTTAACTTGGCTCTTTGTAAATAATCTACGTACACAAAGAGCACAGGTACTATGTCCTTGGCGCTGGCCAGATTATTCACTGCATTGATCAGTTCAGCCACGTAGTTGCCTATGCCTTCTTTGTTATAGCTTAACACTGTAGCGTCAAAGCCAATGCGGAGTGGTTTTGAGGCAGTTGGCGTATCATTAGTCATTGGTTCAAGGTTCAATATTTCCAACCTAGTAAATTATTAACTTAACTCTCTGACTCCGCTGCGCAGTCCCGCTAATACCTGCTGAAAGTTGCTGGCACTTAGCCTCCCATATTCTGGATCAGCTGGATTTGTAACGTGGTGGGTCAGTTTGAATATTTGTTTGTGCTGTTCGCTGAAGCTAGGGTCGGCAGTGAGTATCCAGTTAGCTAATTCTCTGAGCATGAAATAATTACTTAAACGCCAATCTCCAATTCCATCTATGACTCTTTCTGCTGCAGTTTTATCGTGAACCCTGTACAGAGGCGAATCTTGGATGTATTGGTATAGCTGTGGTTGTTTAATCTCAGCCAGAAACTGCGCAATCCTGCCAGCTATGTAGCGAGCATGTTGGGGAAATTCTCGAACTAGATTGATGTAAGTCACATAAACTATCCCAGGACGAAAATTATGAGCAAACTTTCTAATTTCAAAAAAGTCTGGATCAGTTAACTCTGGGATTTCTTGTGAATACGTACCTTTATAGAAAACTTTTGGAGGCAGGAAATCTACATAGCAAAATTCGGCAGCTCTATTGTCATAGACAAAATTACGCAGTACTGGATCGATCCCAGCACGCAGATAATCTTCGCTAGTTGATAGTAATAGGGGACGATACACGTCTTTGAGTAATTTGTCCAAGTACATTGGGAAATTATCATTGTCTACGACATCCATAAAATCTAAGCCAGCAAAGACCTCACGTACAGTGATTACAAATTTGCCAGTGGCTTGTTCGGGGAATACCTCGATATTTACCAGTTTGGAGGTAGGGATCCGTAATTCTGTGAAAGCTTCACGTTGCAATAAGATTTTCTGACGCACTATTTCTGCCTCGTCTCGTCCAATAGCCAAATACAATTTCTTATCAATGTATTTAACATTATCTATAGTTTTAATTTCAATTTGGGAGTAATACCCCTTACTCTGCAGCTCTGGCATTGTTTACAAAAAAGCTAAAGTAGTTTTGCTAATTCGGTGCCTTTAAACTCCTTCAGCATTTCTTTAATCCTGCCGATGTCCTTTTTATGACAAACTAGAAGCGCGTCTGGTGTATTCACGACGATGAAACCTTCCAGGCCTAGAGTAGCGACTAATTGTTTATTCACATAGTTGTACACTAGCGAATCGCTACTGTCGTAATTGTAGACCAGTCCTTTGCAGACGTTGTCAGTGATTTTTTCTTGCAAGAATTGCTTCAGCGCATAGAGAGTGCCAGGGTCATTCCAGGCGAAGTCACCTTCGACAATTAATGCTTGATCCTGCTTAATATTGTCTAAAACAATATTGTCAAAGTGAATAGCGGGCATCTGGGGATAAAATTCTTGCAATGTGTCATTTTGATGTTCAGTACCTATGCTAGCCTTAATCTTTTGAAGCAATCCAAATACCTCAGGGTTGTATGCTTCATACTGTGACAGAATAAAGTTGGGACTAGTGACGAAATATCCTGTATTCCATAAATGCTCACCGTCCACAGTCCAGGCCTCGGCTTCTTCGATACTCGGTCTATATTTAAAGCCTCCAGGTCTGCAGTAGCGTATACCCTCATCCTCTCCTACTTTCTCACCTAATTTAATCCAACCAAGATTTTCATTGGCAAAGGCTGGCTTTTGCCCCAGCCAGATGAGCTGTTGAGAGTTTTGTTTGATGTGGTTTTCTGCAATCTTCAATACAGCCTGAAAATTCTCGACTTTTGCTGGGTAGGAGTCACTCCACAACACCGTTACAGGCTCATCTCCAGCTCCCAGTTTCTGTAAATGAGTCATTGCCAAGCCTACCGCGGGGCCCACGTCTCTTTGAGTTGGCTCAGTGATAATGTTTGAAGTTGGGACCTGTGGAAATGTAGATTTGACCAAAGAGACCAAAAGCTCAGTGGTAGAAAAATAAATATTATTCCAGCCGTAAGTCGGCGCTACGGCCTCTGTAAGTAAATCAATAGTAG
>CAZXFQ010000034.1:0-6559 GCA_964640685.1 uncultured Candidatus Saccharibacteria bacterium | reverse complement strand
GAATAGGATGGAACTGCTTAGGGTAATTGTTACGAGAGATTGGCCAGAACCTTGTACCAGAACCACCTGCAAAGATTATTATTTTCATAGTGTTTTATTCTACCGTATCTAGATAGAATTAATGAAACTTCTGCTAAAATGAATTTATGGAAGATAATATTGTTAAAGTTCAGGTGAAAAAGGCTGTTATCACTGCTGCAGGCAGAGGCACCAGATTCTTACCAATTACTAAGATTATACCTAAGGAAATGTTGCCTATCGGCAACCAGCCCACACTGCATTATCTGCTGGAGGAATGTCAACAAAGTGGGATTGAAGAAGTGGCGATCATCATTCGTGAGCATGGTAGCCTTACAGAGAAATATTTTGAGAAGGATTGGGGTTTGGAAGAGTTTCTGCAGGCCAAGGGCAAACCAGACTTGCTTGCTGCGATCAGCAATCCTAGCTTGGGACTCAAATTGACATTTATTCAGCAACGCGTTGATTTCCCTATGGGTCATGGTGCACCATTGTTGTCGGCCAAAGAATGGGTAGGTTCGGATAACTTTGCTATGCTATTCTGTGATGACTTGGTGCTGGGGCCAACCCCTGGATTATCGCAAGCCATTCGAGCTTGGCAGAAAAGGCCAGAGTTGAGTGGGGTGATTTTGACGCAGGAGGTTCCGGAGTCTGAGTTGATACATTTTTCCAGTGCCAAATTTAAAGATGACACTCTTGCTGCAGACCAAGGCGATGGTATTAGACTGCTGGATTCTTATATTGAGAAGCCAAAACCTGGTCAGACAATTTACTCCAAGGAATCATTCTTCGGGCGAGTAGTATATTCTGCGGATATTATGAGACATTTGGAGCAAAATTTGGCTCTGCAACGAGACAATCAAGGTGAGTTTTCTGCCTGGGACGCGATGGTATCCCTAAGCAAGGAGCGAGATTTTGGGGTACTAAAAGTCGATGGGGAGTGGCTTACTACTGGCAATCAAACCCAAATGAGCTACGCTAGCTCTAGAATCTTGAGCGGGAAATGAACTAGATGAATATGCTTTAAGTGATCAGAAGTGATCAGAAGTGATCAGAAGTGATCAGAAGTGATCAAAATGTTCTAAGTAATCAGGCCCATAATTATGTCAGCGATCTTGTTGGGGTCGTGACGAATAAATGAACGAGGGATAACATCAGTGCTGATGCGTCTAAATTCCTGACCTTCCCACCAGATTTTATCAGCGAGGATTTTGGTATTGCCAATCGTCTGGGCACTTATATCGTCACGCACCATTTCCCAATTTTCTTCTTTGTATTGACTACCACCGGCCACAGTTTCCTCTAATTCACCATTGTTAATGATGGCAAAATCAATATCTCGTGGTAAATATCTCTGTACCTCTGAGATAAACCTGCTGGCACCCCAACCGTGCGTCTGATTGACCTTGGTCATAAGGTTAGTGACATAGGCGATTTTGCCAGAACTAGCTGCGATAGCAGCTTTAATCTCAGGAATTACCAGATTGCAGAGCAAACTTCCATAAAGATCGCCCGGACATAAAACTATAATATCTGCCTGCTTGATAGCATCTACAGCTCCCATGTAGCCCTTTGCCACAGGGTCAGTGTAGGTTTCCACAATTGTGTGGAATTTCTTGTCGAGATTATTGTCGATTTCATCCTGGCCCACTACTACTGTGCCATCTTCGTATTTGGCCACCAAATGGACTAGATCCAATGTAGAAGGAAATATCTCAGCTTTAATATCCAGAATCTCGCGGGCAATGCTAATGGCTTTAGGGATATCCCAATTGGCTTCTTCCAATAGCCCTAATAGGATTAGATTGCCTACAGTGTGTCCCTTGATCTCACTTCCAGCTTCAAAACGATGTTGAAATAAATCAATCATGGTTTGATTCCAAGATAGACTGGTCATCACATCTTTAAAGTCTCCTCCAAATGGTGGAATTTGCAGTTCTTCACGAATCCTACCTGTACTGCCACCATTATCTACCATAGACACAATCGCGCTGATAGCCAGGCGGTAGTTGTATTTGCGTAAGCCCTGCAGGATAGTTCCTTGGCCCTTGCCTCCACCAATAGTAACTAGATTTATAGGATTCTTTGGTTCCATAATGCATATTGTAACAGATGAGATTGAAAATTAAGAAGTCCTTATAGTTAGCTAATAGTCTAATAAATCGCAAAGATACCCCCAATTCCTCTGTTGCAGTTGTTGCAGTTGTTGCAGTTGTTGCAGTTAGACTGCGAATTAAGCCTTCTCAGTGTGCCCCGGCTTAACTATACTAAAACTTAGCCAGAGCATATGTCCAGCATATAAATTCGATATAAATTGCTTAGTTCGAGATGTATCCTGAGTAAGTCTGCAGGACAATAGATTCGGGCGCTCGAGTTTGTTTCCGACGCTCGAATACACAAGCCTAAGTGGCTCATTCCCTGTACATAAATATATATACAATTGCTGATATTCTAGCTATCTGGGCATTTATAATAGCTAAATAATTAGCTTAGTTTCTGCGTAAGCCAGCAGAACTGTTGGGAGAACTGTTGGGAGAACTGTTGGGAGAACTGTTGGGAGAATCACAAAAAGAATCGTTTATGGAAGCAGTAATGTAAGCCGCTCGCTTTGGCCTGTCAGATAGGGCAATTCGAGCTATCACCACCTACTTGCCACTTGCCTGGATAAGTATGAAGCAGTATCTTGGAATGAGTAGAATATCTACTGCAGACTGGAGACGAAACCCTTTTCGCGAGTGGAGAACTTCAATAATTTTAGTTCATCCTTGAACAATTCTACAAATCTAGGGTCGTATTCCACCCACAGAGAAGGATGGCTTTGGCTTTCGGTGTCACGTTCGAACTTCCCCAAGCCACCTGACATAAAGCCTTTGACATAAAGTCCGTCCTTGTCATCATACTTGGCATGGATTATACCGTTGCTGAAAACGCCGACCTCTAATTCGTCATAGCTTGCAGCGTCAGCTTTCTTGGTGCCTGGATTGCCTCCCTCGATGGTGACATTACCCTGTACAATAAACATGCAGCCTTGTCCAACAGTGATATTGCGGTTGTTAAGTTTAAAGCTAGGTGTAAGCACTAGATCGCCTTCCACGAAGATTATCACTTTAGTGTTACATTTACTACCAGATTCGACAGTCAGAGTGGGCACCGCAGTTTTCTGAATTAATACTGCAGTATCTGTAAAAGGCCCCACATTGCCTGAGAGTTTCCCACCCGCTGCTTGGACAGTACTGGTGATATTGACGATTCTGCGGGTAGATGAGATATTGGCCAGATTGACTTCAACTAGTTTTTTGATGTAGCCATACCAATCAGTCCCAAAATTTGACGCAACAGGCGTGTTATAGAAGGCACTGCCATAGTCAAACAATAAATCTCCCTGATATGAAAGCTGATTGGTAGGAATGGTGGTAGGCGTGGTACGAGTGGAGTACAAGAATTCACTTCTACTACTCTGACGCACATTAGTATTGAAATAAGTACCTGCAGCTGGAGTAGAAGGAGTTAGTACTGAAGTCACTAGATTCACATCAGCTTGGGAGCTACTAAACCAAGGGTCCTTGGTGGGATCACCTTCTAGTTCAGCGTTCTCACAACCTTGCACAAATAAAGTGTTTTGATAAAGAGTGTCTGCACAGCAGTAAAACAACCCACCTTTATAATACGTTTGGCCGTTAAAATCTTTTTTTTCTTCAGTCGCCGAAAAACTCAATCCTCCAGGTAAAGATGTAGTATCTGTACAAGTGGGGGGTGCAATAGGCACGGAGGCGGTATTTGTAGCTGTGTACACCCCATAACTATTTGTACCTAAAGCTAATGCGCGGTTGGTGTCGGTATTCTGCAAAACCAACACCACTAGCCCAGCTAAGAGTCCAATTAGCAATATAAACGAGCTTAGTCGAATTAACTGAGGACTGGGTTTAAGCATTTTCATAAGATCATTTTCATAAGATCATTTTTATAAAAAAAGACTAGCCTATACTATTTGATAACACTATAACGCCTGCTTAGCAAGATCCCTGTACCTAGAAGTAAGGTTCCTAAAATCAGATACCAGAATTCATTGGGCAGGGCAGTTGTGGGTAATTCTGCTAGGGGAATTTCGTCATAAATCACCAAATAACTGGTGTTATTATTGCTTGCAAAACCAAAATTCAATTCGTTTAGCCCATTAACCAAGAGTTTGCTAGTCAATTGCCAGTTGAAGTTATTGGGTGCCTGAGCGGTCTCCTTGCTACCTAAAGGCGTTTGGACAGTAATCAGATTATTAGGAGTATTTACACCCACCAATCTTTTAGTATTAATCAAGCTGCCATGTTGAATACTGACTACTGCGCCAGGGTCTGCTAGCACGATGCTCTCAGGATTCGCAGAGAATTTGTAATCCTTGCTTTTGAACTGACTAAACGGTCCATAGGCTCGCATAGAAAGCTGGGTATTGCTATCAGCACTGATGAATTTATCCATGCTTGCCAGCAATGTAGATCCAATACTCAGTGAATACCCCATAGTATTAGTGACTAAACTAGTCGACCAGAAGGAGTTAGCTGTGCGGGTGGCCACTAGATAATCTCGCTCAGTATCAACTGTGGCAATGCTAAGCTTACTATTGATTTTGCTTACTGTATCCAAAACCGTCAAGTAGTTATTCTTAGCCACTGCCGCTTGGACGTTACCTTGCACAACGTTTGGCAGTGGCGCAGTACTTGGTGCTGCAGGGATTTTGACAGCAAAGGTATCAGTTAGATAAAGCCTATTGGGTTCGTAGGTGAAGCTACTATCAAAACTTAACGCTGGCTCGCCACCTAAAACTGCACTTGAAACCGGATTTGCGAGACTGCTGGCGAAGTCTTTAAATTGATTATTAAAATCAGTTGCAATTGCTAGAACATTTTGTCCATACTTAATATTATTGCTTACAATCTGGAACTTGAAAATGGAATTGGCAGGGATGCCAGGGTCCTCGGCGCTAACGCTATGTGTATAGCGCAACTTAGCAGTGGCCACACTAGCGTCGCGTCTATCCAATACTTGCGTGCGATTGCTACCATTGAGTATTTCTATCAGACCTATCGTAGGTTCCTTGGTTAGCCAATTGACGGTGAAGCCACTGGACGTAACGTTGCTGATAAAGATATTGTAAGGCGCGGTAGGATTGATGGCCTCTGCTCCAGTTGAATAAGTTTGTGTGAGCAGGCCCAATGAAATTGGGTCTACGGTTGGCCCAGACACGGGCGTTGATACAGGACTACTTGCAGGTGGTGGCGGCGCGACTGGAGGAGGGGTAGGTGTGGGCGTTAAGCTAGCTCCGGGGGTGATCGCCACTTTAGGGTCGAAAGTGATGGCATCTGCCCGCAAGGTGATCTTGGGGGCATTTCTTAGGGTACCTTTGAACTGGACTTGGCCGCGACCTGCAGCGCCTGCCTCCACAAATACCACTATATCTTTATCGTCCAAAACAATCTGCTTGCCGTCAGCACCAACCAAGTTGTTCTTTTGCACAGTGATATTGCTGGTGCTGGCGATATTTGACGCTACACTAGAGTTGCCACTAGCATTGCCTGCCACTGCGTACACCACTGCCTCTGTAATTGCAGGCTCGACACTGATCAAGATACTGTCCGGGGTTCCAGGTAATTCACCAATTGGCGAGGTTTTGACCTTCCAGGTAGGGTCTGTAAAAGACTCGCCACCAGAGTTAATTGTGACCTCATATTCTGCGTCAGCCTGGAGATTGTTAATGGGAATATAATGCAGTTTATAGGGCTTGGCAGTGGTGACATCGCGAGTATCGAGCCCTGAGATAATACCAGAGGTGCCGCCTGAGGCGCTAGCCTGACCTGTAACTGCTTCGTCAGTAGTGTAGGAGATGGTGACGGAGTTGCTAGTGATGTTGCTAAAAATCACTTGCTTGGGTTGGGCAGAAATGTTAGCACGAGATCTCAGATCTGAGGCAATCTGCACAGCCACGACTATAAAAGGCAATAAAACCAGTAGCAACACGAAGATGCCGATGACAAGTACCCGTCTATTTGCAAAGCTACTATCCATGTATAAGGAAACTTATAAAATAGTTTAGCAGTTTTGCCATGGAAAAAGAGGGCCTTAAAGCCCTCTTTCCTATGGTCACAGTTCAGAACCTTAATATATCAATATATCATGGCGTGAAGTTCTTGCCTCCTCCAGAGTTAACCTTGATAAAGTAACCTCTAGTATCTACGACATTGAAATTATTACCAAAGAGTGTGTCGTTGTCTAACACTACTGATTGATAAGTTCCATTCTCAAACTGTGAAACTGTATCAGCCTGGATTGATTGTCCACCCATGCGCCTTAATACAGCTTCGCTATTAAGAGCAGGCGCTCCATCACGACCCATAACTCCTACCAAATTCCACCCGTTAGTCACGTTCAATTGCACACCTTCTGGGAAGGTATTGCCTGAGAAGCTAACATTGGCATTGCTTGATCCGTTCAGTACGAATAATGCCTCTCCTGGAATTAAGTCAAACGCGGTTCCATAAGGTACGCCTGACTC
>CAZXFQ010000033.1:0-10706 GCA_964640685.1 uncultured Candidatus Saccharibacteria bacterium | reverse complement strand
TTTTTTGAGCATCCTAGGCTTTGTTGATTGGGACGA
This sequence comes from uncultured Candidatus Saccharibacteria bacterium, assembly GCA_964640685.1. Lineage (GTDB taxonomy): Bacteria > Patescibacteriota > Dojkabacteria > CALFHW01 > CALFHW01 > CAZXFQ01. Next base: position 10,670 of record CAZXFQ010000033.1, on the reverse strand, counting down.
TTCAGCGCGTTTTGCAAACTTATAACCAGCAATCAACCCTACTACCAGTGCCAGCAAAGTCAGCACACACAGCAGTAATACAGCTGAAAATAAGCTTGTTGGCTGGGGCTTGATATCTAGGTAGGCAAATAGAGTCTTTTGCACAATTTCGCCGGTTTTTTCATTGCGTGCGATCCCAAATACTTTATGCTCACCCGGCTCAAGTATATTCTGTACTTCGATAATCCACTTGCCGTCCTTATCAGCAATTGTCGTGAGAATCAGAGGGTTGGACTCCAGTAATAATGTAACGTTAGCGTATTGCTGCGCTATTCCGGAGAAAGTGATCTTAGTGCCGGATATTTCCACTCTTTCAACCTCAATACCAATTTCAATGTCATTGATGCGATATAGTTGGATGTTCTGCAATTCCGCCTCAGTAGTTCTAAATGGAACCTGCACAACAGTTTCTTTAATTTGCACCCCTCGTGCTATGTTCACCAAGCTGTTTACGCCGTTGCAAACGGCAGAACTTTGCCCTGGACTGGCATTACCAGAGCCACTAGCAGCGCATACAGTGCAGACTTCACAGGTAGTGGGAGTGGTCCCAGTTGCAAGTCCATAGGACAAGATTTGCATGGGATTATTGCTGAAGTCCTCGCCCATCACTACCAGCTCGAAAGCATAGTTACTATTGAAATTACTAGCAGGATCAATTGTAATGGTGTATTCAGCAGGTGTCCCCGAGTATGCAAAAACATTAGCACCGCTAGAAAAGTAGGCCACGCCGTTAAAAATAATAATCAGTGAACCGATATCTACCCCAGAGCCGCTATCCTGGCATTTCACCACTGCACTGACAGAAGGTAGATTATCCACACTTCCAGGGTTTGGTGAGACGAAAGTACACACTGGCGGTGTAGAATCCAGGGTGTTGAAGCTATAGCTAGTGTTCAAAGTATTCGGTGCGGGAGCAACACTGTCAAAATCTGCTGCCACTACATTGACGCTGACTGCGACATTTTGCGGGAAATCAGTACTTGGGTTGATAGAGATTGTATAATTCCAAGGTGAGTTAATTGCTGCAGTGCTGAAAGTATTTGCTCCGCTCTGGGTATAAGTGACTGGTCCCCAGCCAGGGGCTGAAATAGTTATTTGTAAGCTGGCTAGATCCACTCCAGTACCTGGGTAGCCGCCTGGACTAGCAATATCACGGATACTAAAGTTTACATTAGTGTCAGTGGCAATATTAATCGCGCCGATATTGGGGTTACGACTATAGATTTCAGGGGCGTCGTTATCATCTTCAGTTTTGAAGGTATAGATAGGCAGAGTAGTGGAATTGCGAGCAAGCACTGGGCCATTATCATAAGCATTGTCTTGGGCAGTAGCGCTCACAGGAATATCACTAAAATATGCAAATTGACTGGCGGGATTGACTGTAAGTCTAAACCCGCCTGAAATAGTGGCTGTTGAGTATTGATTGGGACCGCTATTGCTGTATGTCACTCCATTGACTGTTAGAGTAGTGCCAGCTAAATGTATTCCAGTCTCAAAGTCTTGCACATCACATCTCACACTGGTAGTGACGGCCACTCCAGTACTTCCAGCTGTAGGTATACAGTTAGAGATCACCGGCGCTGTGTTGTCTTCAGCCAGATTGATTGTAAGTCCAGTGACTCCAGCCAGATTTTTCACACCTGCAAGAAAACTACCTGTGGTGGCAGGAGTCGCGTCAAAGTCAAAACTAATATTAGTATTGCCTGTGGGTCCACCACCAGTGTTGATTGCCAAAAAGGTAATACGGGCAAATGTAGCGTGGGAAGTGTTCGAATAATTGGCAGTAAGTGGCAATTTACCAATATCCAGTCTTCTAGAACCGCTCGCTCCGGTATTAATCAAAGTAGTTTGCGAGCTGAAGATAGTTTGCACGCTGGTGCTAATGTACTGAATTTTGCTGTTATCAAAATTCAGGTTGCGCATAGACACTGTGTCCACAGCGTTGCCATCGGTATCAATCCGTACGTCCACGCTAAATTGTTGCCCAATATATTTGGTGCCAGAAACGCTAAGTACAGCGTCTATATTTGAAGCAGCGCTCACTTGATTCGATTGCGCCTGCACAAACATCAACCCAAAGCTAAAGACGATTCCCAAAAGCAGCAGTTTAGTTTTCTTTAGCATAACTCAATTAACTCCGGTTAAATTATAATTGCTCACCAAGATGGAGTAGTCTGCAGCGCTGGCTGAGCTGTCGTATTGATCAAGATTGATTTTGTCATAGGCGGGGCCGCTAAGATTGTAATTGCCAACTAAAACGGAATAATCTGCTGCGCTGATTTCATTGTCACCTTCCTCAGCGCTGCCTACTCCAAATCTATTGCTAATATCCACATCACCAACTTTAGCTCTATTTGAGCCAGCATCAGTGAAATCGATAGAATTGAGGCCAGAAATTATTGAAATAATAGTTTTTTTGACTCGTAAGCTGGCCCAGCCCTTGGCTGTAATGTCATAAGTGCCAGGAGGTACAGCATTTAAGCTCAGGCCTGAGTATGACCCGTCGGCAAGGGTGGTCACTGTTTGTGAAAATATAAAACTACCCGCGTTGCCTCCCACAGGTCTGATTTCAATAGTGACTTTGGTTTGGTCATTGCTTAGGACTGCGCCATATCTCCCCTGGGGGCTAAAGATTAAGTCAAGTGTGGCTGTAGCGGTATCGTCGCATTGTAGTCCATGCTGGATTTTGACTCCATTATTGTCAGTGGATTCTCCCACCGCCAAATCTCCCAGTTGCTGGCATTTAAGCGAGAAATTGGCTGAATTTGAGTCAGCGCCAGAGCTATTGGTTTCAATCTGCGAGTCAATTTTGTAGTCAGTAGAAGAGCTGGCTAGTATCTTGAATGAGGGCATTGAGACTAGAAGTACTATAATTATCAGAAAAAATACGGCAACTTTAGCACTGTAGCCGACAATATTAGATCCAATCATACAAAAACTGTAATCAATCTTTGAGAGGCTGTCAAACTAGTATTTTTAGATTCAGGGAGAGGCAGCAAGTTCTCAAAGTTACTTTGTTATAATGAATAATGAAGCAAATAAAAGATTCCATTTCTACAAATGAACTAAAAGAAATGTCGAAGAAAATGTTTGGAGGTCTGGTTAAAGCGGTAGTAGATATCAAGAGAGAGATTATAATGGTCGACGCAGCAATGCATGCGGATGAAGAAAAAGGTTTACTTGAGGATGGCTCTGCGCAAGTGGATCTGTGGGGCATTAATTTTTATCCAGATCTATACGATTCTGAAGATTTCGTTGAGTTTGACTCTATGATCAATATTCGTCCCAATCAGGGCAATAGGTCACGTGGGGTAGATGATACTGCTATCCAGCAGAAAATTCTCAATATAGTTAGTAAACTTGTTACGAAATAATGGCAGCTAATATTTAGAATGTCAGACTTCCAGATCAAATTTCATCAAGATTTAACTCTAGAAGCCTGGTCTAGACAAAACATCTTTGAAATTATGGGCAATATTGGCAGCGAGACCAGTAGAGCAATCAAATGGAAAGAGAAGGGTAGAGAGGAAATGTGGCAGGCAGCATTTGATCGCTCGTTAGAACTATTTGACCTATCCAAAGAAATCAAGACTCTTCCCTCCAGCCAAAAAGCTGAACTCAATCGTGCCCGTGAAGTATGGTGCGATTTCATCTTTGGGGACAACCAATACAACTCTACTGCAGAAAGCTTGCAGAAATATTTCGACGATTTTGCAGTTGCCGCCCGGAATATCGCCAGTATTTGAGTTTGTATGATCCTTGGCGGAAGCGGAGGGATTCGAACCCCCGTGGGACTTTCGTCCCCAGCCGATTTCGAGTCGGAGCCGTTTGACCACTCCGGCACGCTTCCTCTTTCATTGCCCCTAGTACTAATTATACAATTTGTTAGACTAAATTATTCATGCAGAAATTGACTAAATTTTCAGGATTACTGAAGTACATCGTAGTAGCTGTAATGCTTGTGATTAGCTTCGAGCTGGGTGTCTTGACGGATATAGATAAATCCCAGGCGCAACTAAAGGGCCTAATCGACCACAAAGCCTACATAGAATCCAGTTTGAAAATTACTTCAGAGAATCTAGATTCTTTGGGACACGAATTGACACAGGCCGAATCCGAGAAATTCAAAGCTGAGACAGAATATCAAGCCAAGCTGCAACAGCTTAGTGGCCAGGTGGCGGGTCTGAGCGACGAACTGGGTACGACCCAAAAAAAGCTGGACAAGGTACCCAGCCAGCTCTTGCAGGAATATCCATTTGCAATACCTAGCTCTGGTGAGATCGTAACTTTTGCTGGGATGTATGGGGGCAATATGTATAGTTATCAGCACTGGGGCGTAGACATTTGGACAACCAGAGAAAATAATGGACTTATTCCTGGCTATAGAGGCAATCCGGTCTATTCAGCCTGTGACGGTAAAGTCACCAAAATGCATCCCGGTAACGGCGCAGTGACTATTTTGTGTGACAACATCCCTCGCGACAAAGGCTATAGCGTCCCAAGTTATGATGAGGTGTTTACATACTATGGGCATATGGGACATGCAGATACTAAAGAACAGTTCATCAGCGTGAGTCAGGGTCAGAGGGTCCGGAAAGGCCAGCAGATTGGAAGTCAGGGCAATCTAAGCGACGTTTTCCCTAATATGCGTAATGTACATTTGCATTTCACTATCTATTCTGGCAAATACAATCCTCCCTGGACCAGATCAGGCGGTCCCTACAATCCATGTATCTACATTGGCGGCAATTGCGGTCAGTTAGGTGAGAGATTCACAGCGAATAAGTTGTAAAATAAGCTATAATAATAGGACCATTTTAATTCAAATTAGCCTCTTCAACTTCTATGGATAAGCTTATTGCTAATATTGGCGCCGCATTTGCAGCCAGGTATCGAATCACAATTATTATTATTATCGGAATATTAGGTATTGGTGCTTACACCTATACCAGTCTGCTCAAAAGAGATGGCTTTCCGCCAATCCAGTTTCCAGTGGCCACGATCAGTAGTTTCTATTTGGGCAAAGACGCAGTAGCAGTTGAGACTGAATTGACTCAGCCTGTAGTGGGAGCAATTACCGCAATTCCAGAAATCGAAAAAATTAGTACCAGTTCTAATCCGCAGTTTTCAGTAGTGGTCGTGCAATTCAAAGAGGATACCAAAACAGCAGCTGGTGTGAAGCTTTTAGAAGAGGCCTTGCAAGCGCGCAGTGCTGGCTTGCCTGCTGGGGTGAAACCTGAGGTGGTTGGGATTAATGCTTCTAGTGTAGATGGAGAAAATGATCTGCTGTTTAGTTTGGCTACTAGTAAGCTAGATCAAAAGCAACTAGAAACTAGGGCAACTGAGTTGGCGGTCAGACTTGAACCATTGACAGACGTGATGTCAGCACAAGTCCAGTCGTTGTATAGCACTTTTACTAACCCGGTTACAGGTGTCACTCAAGAGGTGCAAACGAGTTTCAACCGAGTGGGTAAAAGCACTATTAATGATAATAACAAACAAGAATTAAAGTTCCTCCCAGCGGTTAGTATCGGGATTAAGAAGCAAGGCGATGTAGGTGCAGTTGAATTATCGAAACGGGTTAGAGCAGAGGTCAGCAAATTTCAAGATGAAGGCAAATTGACTGATATCGAAGTAAGCTACGGCGGTGATTCTGCCAATACAGTCAACGAACAAATCGCTTCCTTGGAAGAAAATACAGTTTTGGGTCTACTCACCATCACTTTAGTATTATTTTTGTTTATCAATTGGCGGGCTAGTATTGCCACTGCATTGTTTATGCCCTTGGTATTGGGCGCAACATTTTTAACACTCTATTTGATTGGTTATACATTAAATGTAATCTCTCTATTTGCACTGATTCTGGTGCTGGGCTTGTTTGTTGACGATGGTATTGTAGTCGTGGAGGCTATAGATCACTATAAAAAGCAGGGCATGAAGGGGCTGGCCGCGGTAACTATCGCTTTGCGCAGGGTAGGTTTAGCAGACATAATTGGCACTCTGACTACTTTGATAGTATTTATCCCGATGCTGTTCATCAGCGGGGTATTAGGAGAGTTTATCAGATTGATCCCTATCACAGTAATGTTAGCTTTGAGTATTTCACTGCTGATTTCGCTGACGCTATTGCCATTTCTAAGCAACGTCTTAATTCCTACTTTCAAGAAAACTAAGCGCCAAGGGCCATTGTATTATGTTCTTAACGGCTTTAGTCTGGGCGTTCAGTGGTTGGGCACGCAGGTAAGTAGGTTTGTAGATTTTTATCTGAGACGCAAGCTTGTGGGAATCATTGTAGTTCTTGGCAGTCTGGCGTTAGTGGTTTTTGGGTTCAGTTTTGCAAGCAGATTGGGCTTTTCCATTTTTCCTGAACCCAAGGATGCCAATGCTCTGAGTATTAGCATAGGTTATCCAGAGGGAACTGACTTGGCAACTGCGGAGAAGGTTGCGCTTGAAGTGGAAGCTGAATTGCAAGCCAATTATAGTGCGGAGATCAAAGAAGTTGATTATTTCGGAGCCAGCGTACGTGGGGCAAGTTTATCGTTAAATTTAACTGATCTAAATGAACGCATTTTGACAGCTCCTGAGATCGCTGAGCGCTTGAATAGCAAATTTAGTGAAATCAAGTCAGCTGAGATCAAGGTGTCTACTGCCTCCGTAGGCCCTCCTACGAGCGACTTTCCATTTAAATTACAGATTTATTCTCAAGAGCAGTCAAAATTAGAGCAGACTGGAGCAGAACTAAAGAATTATCTTAACAGCAATACCTTTTCCAGCGCTGGTAAGGATTACAAAGTCACTGAGGTAGTAATTACGAATCTTTTGAATATAGCCACCCAGGACGGCAAAAGATATATTGAGGTAGCAGCCAAGTTTGACCAGGCTCCCGACTCTGCTGGTGTAATTGCGGTGACAGATCAGGTTAGAAAAGCTTTTACAGAGACAAGATTGAGCGACTTGGGACTAGATGAAAGCGCTATTGCCTTTGACCAGGGTTTCGAAAGTGATAACCAAGAAGCATTCGGATCGACAATTCTAGCTTTTGGGATTGCGATTCTTTTGATGTACGGCTTATTGCTGCTGAGATTCAATTCGTTTAGTCAGCCTATATTGATATTTATGGCGATCATCTTCAGTTCATGGGGAGTATTCCCAGGGCTGTTCTTGACAAATAATCCTATGAGCTTCTTTGTATTAATAGGGGCAATTGCCTTGGCTGGTATTGCTGTCAATAATACAATCATGCTGGTGGATTACGCCAACCAAGAAAGACAAGCTGGTAAATCGATTCGAGAATCGATTGTAGAAGCAACTAAACTGCGCTTTAGACCTTTGGTGACGACCACTGCCACAACAGTAGCAGGATTATTGCCATTGGCATTGAGCGACCCTTTCTGGGAGAGTTTGGCGTTCACAATCGTCTTTGGCCTACTAGCTAGTACTTTCACAGTCATCTTTGCTTTCCCAGCATATTACGCGCTGACAGAAAAGCTGAGAGCGTGGAAGAATAAATTGCTACCTGGATTGATCTAGCAATAGCTGTTTAGGGGATGGGAGCGATAGATATGTAAGCATGCCCTCAACAGGAATCGAACCTGTAACCTTCACTTCCGCAAAGTGATGCTCTATCCAATTGAGCTATGAGAGCAATTAACCAGACGCTGACACTGTGCAATTATATCATTTTTGCAGCCATACGCTGCCGTATGGCTCTAAAATTACTCCCTGGGTTTTGATATCTACACTATTTACTTGCGCTACCTTGGTAAATTCACTAACGTCTAGATTGATCCTGCTAGATTCTGCAGCCAAATTTATCAAGACAATTAACTCTGATCTACGGCCATGGTCATTTAAGCTGTACTTACCGGCAAACACAGATTTAGGAATATTTGGGGATTTGATTCGAACAAGTGCTGCAGTTTGGAATTTGCCAACTAGTTCTCGGCGATTATTAAGAATTTCAGCAATCACCTGATATGCGTATTTGCCATTAGTAGAATTGAGCAACTCAGTGGTTATGCTGCCGCGGTTGATATTACGGGTGTCTCTGCCCAGATTGGCTGGTAATTCATTCAAAGGAATACTGGCAGCAGCCAGTTCGTCGCCGAAAGGTATTGCTATTGCGCCCGGCAATGAAGCTAAGAGAAAGTAAAGCATTAGAAATTTGCGCATGTCACCCCCAGCAAAAGCGAAAGTTCTACCAGTGACTCCGAATTCACCTCGGAAAGGCTCGCCGTAAGGCTCAAGTTTAGCGTAAACTTCCTTGCGCAAATCTTCAGGTAAATAGCTCAAACTTAGCTCGTCATGACTGCGCAGGAAATTGAGCCAGCCGGCGTGATCTGGCACGTTCTGCATTTGCGCGAGTATTTCCCAAGTGTGGTTCGCGCTTTGGGTTACGACACTAAGCCATAGATTGGTGCAGAGAAAGAAGTTATAGGCTAATTCCGCTTCAGGCCGATTAGTTTCACCAAAATACGAAATAATGCTGGGTAATCTTTCGTAAGACTCCACTAATATCAGTGCCTGGGGATTAATATGTTTAATTATAGTATTTAAAGCTGCTACTAGTTTATGAGTGGTGTGCGAGGCCTGGCTGGAGTTTTTATAGGGGGTCTTGCCCACAAAAGGTATTGCGTCAAGCCTGAAACTAAACCCCAACTGCGCCCAGTGCACCAGAATTTTGGCATACTCGATAAATACCTGCGGATTCAGCCAATTAACATCTAATTGTTCAGGATAAAATGTATGATAATACCAATTGCCATCTTTGCCCTCAAGCCAATGTGGGATTTCTCCAGCTTGTTCTGGCAAAACAATGCTGGCTAGGACTTCTTTGCCATTCTCTTCATATTCAGCCCAAACTGCGGAGTCTTTGCTAAATTTGCGCAGGAATTTGGGCTCATCGGGCCGCGAGAAAAAGTATTCTCGATAATAATCGCTACCAGCCTGTGCTTGCTGGAACCATGGATGTTGGGCTGATACATGGTTTAGTACCATGTCCATAAACACCTGGATCCCTAGGCTTCTAGCTGTATCTAAGAAACTGATTAGATCTTTATGGTCACCAAACTGGGAGTTAATACTCAGATAATCGCTTACATCAAAGCCACCATCAATCATTGGCGACTGCAGGAATGGTAGAACATGGATGGCATTGCAACCTAATAGCTTAATATATTCTAAGTGTTTTTCAAGAGCAGAAAAGCCAGTACTAGAGCCATATTGGATACTATTTGGATACACAACATACATTTGAATGTTCTTATACCAATCTGGTCTTAATTTGGTGCTGTCTTGCCTAGAGTAATTTTCTGTAAAATGCCCCGCGAAATCTGATAATTCAACACTGATGCGTTCTGCGTCCTGGGGATAGACACTGGCGAGTTGGTCTAAGATTGTGTCGCCTAAGGTTGCGTTCATGTTTAAATTCTAGCATGCACAAAATTTTCTAACTTTAATACTGTTTGGCTGTATTATGAAGCGGTGGTACAAATCGACGACTTTCGTGCCACTTTTATGCCACTTTCGGACAACTGGTTCATAAGGGCAGCAAAAGACGGTAGAAGCAAAAGATGGTAAATAAGGTGTGAGAATACAATTAAGGTTAGAGAATGCGGTTGGGGTAGACCGACCTTTCGAGACACTCCCCGACTTACTTTTCGACTCGCTTTTCCACCTGTTTCTCCACCTGTTTCTCCACCCAAGCAGTAATTGGCAGGTACTCTCCTACAGTGAAAACGTTCACAATATCGACGCTGGCTTGCTTTTGATTGAGGTAAGCGCTATGGCGGATCAGAGTTTTGACGATTGTCCTAGGATCGCCGCTGCCCATCAACAAAATTACGCGGTTGGGGGTGAAAGTCTGGACTAAGTCGACTATTAATAATAATTGACCATCTCTACGGCTGGTCCAAAATCCCAAGATATTTTTCCAAGTGTAAAGTTGGCTACCGCTACGGATGCCTTTGTTGGTAATTTCATGTTGGATAATCCGCGGTTTCACGGTAGAGCTGACATAGAGCAAAACCAGCACTGCGATGGTGACGAAGATTAGCAAGATCTCGCGAGCTAGTGCCCCAAAGGCAATCACAAGTACGGCTATTAAGGAAATACCTACGTAATAGCCACGGGAACGCTCTTTAAACAGGCGATTTGGCGCCTCCCAGCGGTGCAAACTCTCTAATAGCGCTGCCTCTTCGCTAGCTATTTGAGCATTAGCCTCGGCCAGAGCTAGTTTTGCCTGCAATGTTTCTAGTTCAACACGCAATACGCTTACTTTGGGTTTGGCAGTTGGCTCCATGATTTAATCTAACTTTTTATAGCTGCAAGTACAAGTAGCTTGTAGGATAGGTTTCGAGGTATAATTACCCAGTAATATCGACCAAGAAATGGTAAGGTGGCTGAGTGGTCGAAAGCACCTCACTGCTAACGAGGCATAGGGTCAAACCTATCGTGGGTTCAAATCCCACCCTTACCGCCATTTCTAATACATTTTAAGTAAATCTTCACAGCAGGTAAACATTGACAAACCCCCTATTTTAGAGGATAATCTCGACATATTATAGGACGTAGAGGAAGAATATTAGGTACACTTACCCAGAAATGTGCTATGCAAATCTGACAGAGGCCAG
>CAZXFQ010000032.1:0-11686 GCA_964640685.1 uncultured Candidatus Saccharibacteria bacterium | reverse complement strand
AGCTTATCACTTCCAGAGGGTACACAAGGGGCAACAATGTTGTCAAGAATCAGCTCCGAAAGGTTTAACCCACTTTTAGAGAATAATGCAGGCGTGCCTGAATTGCATAGCGCGGTATTGGTATTCTTGTACATCGTGAATTAACAATTGACTTAGGTGCTGGTGACCGGGAGCTGCTTGCAGATAAAGATTATCTCGATTTACCTGCGGAACCTGAGCTTGAGGTAGTAATGGATGATGACATTGGTGGTTCGATGAGAACTGGTGAGCAAGTTCGTAAAGGAGCTAGGAGACAAAGTATTCATCCGAATTTCACTGTAGTCACAAATTACTTAGCTGTAAAAGCAGGCGCAAGAGGCGAGGCTAGCAAAAAAGGTTACGAAATTACAGATCCAGGAACTACGCATACAATTCTTTATCTCAGTGTGGATGGTGGATGACTCTGGATCGATACTGGCTCTGGAATGAATAGAGGTAATCATAAGTCTACTGACCCTATTTTACAAGCCTCAGAAGTATTCTACTGAAATATCTGAATTAACTCATCAGGAGACTTTTGGGGCTAAATTGCGAACAGCTTTAGCGATTGCTCTGGTTAGTTCCTTAGAAAGGACATGTGCGATTTCAATAGTAAATCCGCCGACAAGTGAGTTGGAGTATTGTAAATTCTTATTGAGTTCAGAGAATAATTTACTAATAGAACTGACCTATTTCAAATAGTCTCTCAAGGCTTGGGCGAACTCATCGTTCTTCAAGCGCTTCAGAGCTTTGGACTCTATTTGCCTGATTCGCTCGCGAGTGACCCGGAATTCATGCCCTACTTCCTCTAAAGTGCGAGCCACGCCATCTTTCAGACCAAATCTCAATTCTAGCACTTTGCGCTCACGGTCAGTGAGGCCATCCATCAATTGTGAGATTTGTTTTTTCAAGAATGACCAAGTAGCGACTTCTTGTGGAGAGGAGGAGTATTCATCAGGGATAATGTCACTTAATTTACTATCCTTCTCTTCTCCAATTGGGGCTTCTAGTGATGAAGGCCTTTGGGCAATTTTAATAATCTCATGCACCTTTTCGACGTCGATCTCCATTGCCTCAGCAATTTCCTCTGGCTTTGGCCTACGACCTAGCTTAGCAGAGAGCTGTGAACTTATCTTACTGAGTTTATTGATAGTCTCGATCATATGCACTGGCACACGAATCGTGCGGGCTTGATCGGCAATTGCACGGGTAATTGCTTGCCTAATCCACCAAGTGGCGTAGGTCGAAAATTTGAACCCTTTACGGTACTCGAATTTCTCAACAGCACGCATTAAGCCAATGTTGCCTTCTTGGATAAGATCTAGTAAGTCCAGTCCTCTTTTGGCATATTTCTTAGCAATTGATACCACTAGACGCAAGTTGGCCGTGGTGAGCAGATCAAATGCCTCTTTATTGCCTCCCTCAATACGTTTGGCCAGCTCTATTTCTTCACTAGAATTTAGCAATGGAATCCGACCGATTTCATGCAAATAGGCTCTAATTGGATCAGTGGACACGTGCGAACGGATCTTTTTTAAGATTGCAATTTTTTGCTCAAAAGTCATATTACTAGCTGTGACTTTGACCACTGGCTCTGGTTCTACGATAGTTTCTTCAGGATCAATAATTTCGATCTCGTTTTCTTGTAACTGTGCAATGATGAACTCTAGTAGAGGTAGATCGTCCTCTATCTCTGGGAATACTTCTAGGACTTCATCTTGAGTCAGGTATCCCTGGGCTGAGCCTAACTTTACTAAATCTTTGACTTTGTCCTTAATGTCTTGGTCTATTGCCATGGAGAAATGATGTGTGAAAATAAATTTTGCGCAAATATTTTTTAACACCAAGCTCCAACTGCATGTATGAGGTTTATTAACCTTATTTGCTTGTGATAGCTTGAGTTGTGCAGTATCAATTATACAGTTAAAGCGCTTCCCTAACAAGGTCAAATAGCTTATATTATATATAACTACTAGCCCCAAATTCTCTAATGCCACTCTATAGTTACGAAAAAGCACCAGTAAAATTTGATAGCCGCAATGTGCAGCTGTTACATAAAGACCAGATTCAGATCAGCAGCAAGCGGAAACCACTAACACTTGGTGATCTGGTAAACGGCCTCAAGGGAGACCTCCATAAGCTATTATCTACTTCCAGGCTTGCTGCGATAATTATTCCAGCGATTTTGGTAGTGACCGGAGCTTTTATTATCTACAACCAAGTTTGGCCTACGTTTATCCAAACTGTGAAAGATGCGACTGGTTTCTATGAGGATAACAATACCCCATTAGTGGCTGGCGCCTATATCGCCCTCAAGGAGCGCTACTCTAATCCAGGCGCCAAGTATTTTGCGGAACTAAAAAACAGCGCCGAGGAACAGAAATTATTGTTTAATGATGCAGTCAGTGCTGAGTATAGAGGTAGCTTCAAATTAAGTATTCCTAGTTTGGGTATCAAAGATATCAATGTGGCAGCCAATGTCGATAGTAGTGTAGAAGAAGTCTATGATAAGCTTTTGGAAGGTGGTTTGGCACACTTTGAAGGTACTCCCCTGCCGCTAAGTAATTTGCCTACATACAATACAGTGATTTACGGACATAGTTCTGCTGGTGATTATTATCAGCGCACCAAAGACCCCGCAGCTTCTTTTTCGATTCTGAGTGAGTTGAAGTACGGTAGTGAAATTATAGTGAATCTGGAGGGAAAAGACTATAAATATAAATTCATCAAGGGTAAGATCGTGGACGCCAATGATTTGGGAATTCTGCAAGGTACTCGCGGCCAGAAAATCATCACACTATTTACTTGTTATCCTAATGGTAATAATTCTAAACGATATGTGGCCACTGCAAGACTGATCGAAGAATGATTTCCGAGTGTAAGAGTTTTTTGGGCGTTTGTTAAGGACTTGCTAATCTTTACTTGGTTTAATTGACCATGGTAGGAAAGATTAGATCGATGAACATTCTAGGTGTGAGCGGCCAAATGATTGATATTGAAGCCAGCCTATTGCCTGGGTTGTATAAGTTTGCAATAGTAGGCTTAGCGGACAAATCTATCAATGAGGCGCGCGAGAGGGTTACTAGTGCCTTGGTAAATAGCTCCTTCGGTCTGCCATATGGCAACCTTACTGTAAATCTCTCTCCAGCCTATGTGGAGAAACGAGGTACTAGCTTTGATTTGCCGATTGCGCTATCTCTACTATTGTGTACAAATAAAAATGCACAGATAAAGTTGGACCTCAAGGAAACTATTGTTATTGGGGAGTTATCTTTGGATGGCAAATTGATGAAGGTGAATAGTTGTTCTGCTATGTTGATTGAGGCTAGAGCAGCAGGTTTCAAGAACGTGATTTTACCGATCGACAATTACGCTGAGACTAATTGGATCAAAGGTATCCAGCAATTCCCCATAGAGACACTCTCTGAAGCTTGGCAGGTGATAGAATCGGGCCAAGGCATCAAAGCAAACAATGAGAAGGTCCTAGCTGCGCAACTAGCTAGTCCACCCAGTTTTGATGCTGAACTTGAATTGGATCTGCAGCTAATAGGCAATCGCCCCATGGAATTGGAAGTGCTAACTATAGCTGCTGCTGGAGGACACAATATGCTCCTAGATGGTCCCCCAGGTTCTGGTAAGACTACATTACTGCATAGATTCCATAAACTACTGCCTGATTTAGGTGAAGAACAAGCTTTGGAAGTATTTAAGATCAATTCATTGATAAATGGAGTAGATATTCATGATTGCTATCGACCTCCCCAACGTAATCCTCATCATAGTATCTCAGAAGTGGCTCTGCTGGGGGGGGGAAGTTTTCCACAACCCGGAGAGATTTCATTAGCTCATCATGGTGTACTGGGTTTAGATGAGATCAGTGAATTCAGTCAAGCAAGTTTAGAGGGGCTGAGACAACCCTTGGTGGATAACTTGATCAATATTTCTCGTGCTAAGTACAAAGTAACCTTTCCAGCTAGATTCCAGCTAATAGCTTCACGCAATCCATGTCCTTGTGGCTGGTACGGCGAGCCCTTGACTCAGTGTACTTGCACGCAGGCGCAAGTGAAGAGCTACCAGGGCAGACTTAGTGGCGCAATCCTGGATAGGATTGATATTAAATTTAGAGTGGAATATATCAAGTCCTATAATCCTACGAAAGGTGTAAGTACTGGTGCTAGGGACAATTTAGCTAAAGCGTTAACCCAGATTAAATTAGCTAGAGCGCGACAAGCAGAGAGATACAAAGAGATTAATATTAAGGAACACAAAATCTATCTCACTAACAATGATTATAATAATCCCTTTGATTGGAGTTTGTTTGTGTTGCGTAAGTCCGCTAGCAAGTTATTGAAAGATTTCTATCGAGAGAAGAAACTGACATTGAGGGGCGTATTTAAGGTGGGCAAACTGGCTAGAACCATGGCGGATTTGGAGTCTGAAACTATGGTCAGCGCTGAGAAAGTTTATCGAGCCTTTCTATTCAATTCAGCCAACAATAAGATATGATTAGGTATTAATTTGTACTTACAGCAAACCATGATCAATGATCCATTTGCCAATGCACAGACTCAGCTAGCAGAGGTGTCGAGGCTAATTGCACTAGAGCCTGATCTACGGGAACTGTTAGCAAATCCTCATAGAGTGTTGATGGTGAAAATACCAGTGCTAATGGATTCTGGCGAGCTCAAGATGTTCACTGGCTATCGCTCTCAGCATAATAATGCTCTAGGGGCCTATAAAGGTGGTATTAGATTTCATCCTAATGTGAGTGAATCTGAAGTAAAAGCCTTGTCCATGTGGATGAGTTGGAAATGCGCTGCGGTGGATCTGCCTTTAGGTGGGGGCAAAGGTGGGATTATTGTAGACCCTAAGAATCTCTCAACTTCTGAATTAGAAAAATTATCTCGTGGCTATGTAGGTGCTATTTATGAAATAATTGGCGAGGATAGAGATGTGCCTGCTCCAGATGTCAATACTGATGGGAGAATTATGCAGTGGATGCTGGCTGAATATGAAAGCTTGCTAGGTAAGAAATCACCAGCCACCTTTACTGGCAAGCCAATCTCAGCAGGTGGCTCTGAGGGTAGAACCGAAGCAACAGGATATGGAGGTGTCTATGTGCTCCAAGCATTGCTAAGCCGTGAAGCCAAATCAGCCCCGCAGACAATTGCTATTCAGGGCTATGGAAATGTAGGTTACCACTTTGCTGAACTAGCATTTGATCTAGGACATAAAATCATTGCACTTAGCGATTCCCAAGGGGGTATTTTCAATAGTGACGGGATCGACCCGAGAATGGCCATGGCCTACAAGGAAAAAACAGGACATTTGGCTGGACATGCAGGTGCTCAGGAAATCACAAATGAAGATTTACTGGAACTAGAAGCTGATGTCTTAGTACCTAGCGCTCTAGAGAATGTGATTACAGCTGATAATGCTGCTAAGGTCAAGGCTCATTACATCATAGAAATGGCCAATGGCCCAGTGACACCTGACGCCGATAAGATACTTTTTGAGAAACGGATTATTTCAGTCCCAGATATTGTGGCCAATGCTGGAGGTGTTACTGTTTCCTATTTCGAATGGTGGCAGAATAAACACTCTGAGCGTTGGAGCAAACAAGACGTCTTAGAACAGTTGAAGTCAAAGATTACAAAGGCTTTTATGGATAGTTATGACAAAATGCGAAAGTTGCAAGTCCCACTGCGCACTGCTGCATATGCAATTGCGGTAGAGCGTGTCGCTCAAGCTGAGAAGGCCCGTTTAGTCGAATAGTTTCTAGTCGTTTAAAGCTCGGCTGGGTACTCGTGATGTTGGTCCAGATATTTATCTAGATCAACCGAAAGCCATAAATTGCGCTCTGGATTGCCAATATGATTGATAAATAATACTCCATCTAAGTGGTCAATCTCATGTTGGATAAGGTGACTCATGAAACCTTGGGCTTTAAGTCGATGTTTAGCTCCATGTCTATCTTGATACTCAACTGCAATCTTGTCCGGGCGCCAGACTGGTCCCCAAAGCTGTTTGTCACCTTGGCCAATACTCAAGCAGGCCTCCCAGATTAAGGATTCGTGTTTGATGTCAGTGCTAACCAACACTGGATTGATGATAGGTTCCCAAAGATCATGCTGTGATATCTTGGACTGGATCTTGGCGGTTTTAGCCACAGATTTCGCTCCTCTCACCTGCTTTGCCTTCACTCTTGAGGCTTTGGCGCTGATGGAATTGGCTCGATCCTCCAAGTCGACTCGCCTAATAACCGACAGCCTCCAATTAACTCCAACCTGCGGTGCTGCCAAGCCAGCAGTACCCTTTCTGTCGGCCTCACAAGTCTCAATCATTTCGTCAATAAGCTTTTGTAGTTTTCGGCTATCGAAATTTTCCACCGGTTTTGATACCTGAGTAAGTGTTTCAGCACCTAGTTGTAAAATCTTCATAATCATTTATTAATATTACCATGTCTGTAAACCCTTAGTTAGCAGAGCTATGTAGGCTGTTTGCCAACAAAGTCGTGTGCAATTGTGTAGTGAGCAAGTCAATTAGATTATATAACAAGGTCATACAGTATTAGCCCCTACTAGGCTTGACATCCATCTCGAATAAGTTCTATAGTGTTGCTAGCCAAGGTAACCCACGGGTTAGGTTGGACACCAAGAAGAAAGGAGGAATAAACAACATGAACAAGTCAGCAATGATTGATCATATCGCTGCTAAGACCAAACTTACTAAGAAATCAGTAAGTGACGTCCTGGAAGCTTTCATGGCCGGAGTAATGACCACTGTAAAAGGTGGCAATGCTGTAACCTTTACTGGTTTCGGTACTTTCAGAGCAACCAAAAGACAAGCTAGAACTGGTCGTAACCCACAAACTGGTGCTACTATCAAAATTCCAGCTCGCACAGTTCCAGCTTTCAGACCTGGTAAAGAGTTTAGAGAAATGGTCAAATAAGATCAACGTCTTAGAAACTTCAATTAGCCGTTTTTGCTATATGTCAGACATAAGCAGAGGCGGCTTTTTGTTATCTTCTCCTGAACAGCTGTATAATTAGGCATGGATTTGACCAGCGTGCAAATGTATCAATTAAAGAACCCGGCCGCTACTGCCAAGCTAGCGCTGGACTTTACCTCCAGTATGTTGTCCTATTCCACTGTTACAGGTACAAAAGAGGTAGCTCAGAGCTACTTATTGTTACTTAAAGGAGAAATGGGTGCAGGCAAAACCCATTTTGTGAAAGCTTTAGGTTCTGCCCTGAATATTGCCAATACAATTGACTCACCTACCTTTATTCTCGCCAAAGAATATCAGGGAAGTTATAATTCCCAAGTAGTGGATTTGCGACATATAGATTTATGGCGACTAGAATCATTGAATGGCTTGGAAGAGCTTGGCGTGCAGGTTAACGCAGAAGTGTCTGAGGGTATTCAGGGTGTTCAAGGTATTCAGATAATCTGTGTGGAATGGGCAGAAAAATTAAACCCGGACTATCTCAAGAGATTAAATAACTGTACAGTTTTCGAAGTTAATTTCGCTATAGTCTCCAATCAGCCCGAGCAGAGACAGATAACCATCGCACCGCTATGACCATACTTGCAGTAGATACTTCATGTGACGAGACTTCAGTAAGTTTGCTAGTGGACAGGCAGATTATCAATCAGCAGATTTTTTCCCAAGTTGATCTCCAGCAGCGCTGGGGAGGCGTAGTGCCAATGTTGGCTAAGCGCAAGCATTTAGAACGAATGGAATACTGCATAGTCAAATGTTTAGTTGATTCGGCCAGCGCGCTAAACTGGGACCAATCTCTCATGGCCAGATATCAAGAAGTCCTGGCTGGATTGCAGCTACAGCTAAATGCGCATGAGGCTCAGGGGCTAATCGAGGCCGAACAGACAAACAATTCCAAGAGCTATCAAGAGCCCGTGCAATTTCATGGCCAGAAAATACAGCTTAGGCGATTACTAAAGTTAGCAAACCCTGGGGTGGAATTATTGGCAGTGACGACAGGTCCAGGCTTAGCTGTGGCACTTGAGGTGGGCATCGGGGCTGTTGAACAGATGGCTAATGCTTGGCAATTGCCCGTTAGCGTGGTCAATCATATGGAGGGGCATTTTTGGTCAGGCTGGCAGAAGTCCGTACAACCACAACAGGCTGATTACCCTATCTTAGGACTATTAGTCTCTGGAGGGCATACGGAGTTAGTTTTGGCTGCTGGCTTTGCTAATTACACTATTCTAGGCCAGAAACTAGATGACGCCGCCGGAGAGGCATTTGATAAGTTCGCTGTGATGCTAGGCCTGGGCTACCCCGGAGGTGCTCAAGTAGAAGCCCAAGCAGCAAAACTGGTCAGTTACGCAGGTTCACCTGGTCTAGAGCAGGAAGCTTTAGCAAGCTTTCCCCTGCCTATTCCCATGCAGCATTCAGGCGATTACAATTTTTCATATTCGGGTTTGAAAACAGCAGCCTTATATCTTAAACAAAAGTACAATTTTCACAAGCCGGAGGATATCTCAGAGTTACAATTAGCCCAATTTTGTTACAGTTTCCAAAATTCAGTCGTGAAAAGCCTAGAAATTAAACTAGTTAAAGCTTTGAGGGAATACCGGCCGAAGATATTAGTGACGGGCGGCGGAGTCATAACCAATAACGCTGTGCGGAAGATGTTAACGTTGCAGGCAGAGCGTGCGGACATTCCTTTGCTGGTACCGGAAAGAAGCCTCTGGAGCGATAACGCAAGTATGATTGGCATTGTAGCTTGGTTGAATAATTTACACTCCCGAAATATTTTTACGACTACGCAGTTACAGCAAAGACCTGAATTACTCGAGCGGCTACCAAATCTAGCTATCGACGCGATGCCTGCTATAATTAATTAGTTTTATTTTAATACATATTCAGCCTTGAAAGCCACCGCTATCGCCCCAGCCAATATTGCCTTTATTAAATATTGGGGACGTAGTAACCACGAAAAGTTTTTGCCGTTATCAACCACCAATTCTATGAATTTGGCTAGTTGTACCGCCAAAACCACCGTGGAATTTGCGACGAACTACGAGCATGATGAAATAGTGATTATTGCCCCAAATACTAAAGGCGAGATTTTACAACCTCAGGATGGCGACAAGTCAGCGGAATTATTCAAAACACTAGAGAGATTGCGACAACTAGCTGGTGTAGAGTATAAAGCCAGAGTGCGCTCGGAGTTGAATTTCCCATTCAAAGCTGGGATTGCTTCCTCAGCAGCAGGTATGGCTGCTTTCGCAACTGCGGTATTAACTGCTTTAGACAAGCGTGAGTTGGTGGCTGATTTAAAGGAATTATCTCGCCAGGTGCGCTTAGTAGGCTCAGTCTCTGCGGCTAGATCAGTAGCTGACGGCTTTACTGAAGCCATCTTGACTGCTGATCAAACTGATTGCTATGTAGAGCAAATTGCAGGTCCCGATCATTGGGATTTGGTAGATGTAGTGGCAGTTGTTGGCGAGCAGCAAAAAAAGACTTCCACTTCACAAGGACATTTATTGGCGGAAACCAGCCCGTTTCTGCCAGCCAGAATCGAATATCTTCAGGCAGAGACTATTAAGCTAGCCTCGGATAGGTTAGTCAATCGAGCAGAAGCAGTGAAGCAATCAATTCTTAATAAGGATTTTGACATGTTGGCTAGTTTAAGCGAAACTGACGCTCTGAATATGCACTCGGTGATGATTACCTCCACTCCTCCTGTGTTTTATCTAAGTCCTGGCTCGGTTAAATTAATTGAATTAGTCTGGAACCTACGCCAGCAGGGCTTGCCAGTGTTCTTTACTTTCGATGCTGGCCCTAATGCGCATTTAATCACTCTAAAGAAACATGCTGCGGAGCTAGAGAAGATACTGCAGGCTACTGAGTTCGTGCAATACACAATCAGTAATGAGGCAGGAGTTGGTGTGCGCCTAGTCTCAGAACATCTATTCTAAAGCTATGTCTCTAAAATCCAGTGTGAAAATGCTAATTTTTGCTGCAGGGTTAATTTTGGTAACTCTCACCTTACTCCAGTTGGCTAAACCTGATAATCTTTCCAAACAAGTTTCTTTAACTACAGACAATAGTATCCCCTCCAGAATCAAATATTCATCTGAGACTGCTGTTCCTACCGACAGCGCGCAGCCTTTAGTAAATACAAATGTAATCACCCCTGACTCGCTCAATGTACTGGTCGATAAGCAGCACGGATTACCGCAAACTTACGAACCAAGCGACTTGGTTGCACTGCGCGGTCTGGGAATCACCACTTCCACAGCTGGTTTACTAATGCGTGCCGAGGCTGCTCAAGCCTTAGTAGCGATGCTCGAGACAATGCAAACGCAGGGATTAAAGATAAATCTACTTTCTGCCTATCGCTCGTTCCGCGAACAGCTCAGTACCAACACTATGTGGCAGAACCAGCTTGGCTCTGAGGAAGCAGCAGCGGTGAGTGCCCCCCCAGGTTACAGCGAGCATCAGCTAGGCACGACAATGGATATTGGGATTCCAGGCAATAAGACTGGATTTAGTGGGATATATCCAGATGGTAAAGCCAGCCCAGAATGGACCTGGCTCGATCAAAACGCACATAAATATGGATTTGTGATGTCGTACCGTAACAATCAGCAGAATTTGACTGGCTATAGATTCGAGCCATGGCATTGGCGTTACGTTGGAATTGAGCTAGCTACACAGGTCAGACTTTCTGGTAATCCACCTCAGTATTCTTACTCCCCAATGCAATAAAACTATGAAGTTTAGCACGATAAATTCAAGATGTTTGAGTCTGCGCTAATAAGCTATAATGCACTACTTAGCGATACACTATGAAAGCTGGCAGTTCCAAACAAAATGTAATTTCCTCTTCTGCTTCTGGCAAAGTTATTTTAATTGGTGAACACGCCGTAGTTTACGGGCACCCTGCTTTAATCAGTACGATCGACCTGGAAGTTAGCTGTGAGATTCGACCTAACAATAATAATTACCTAAAAATTCATTCAGACTCAGATTATAAAACAGGAATTGTAAATTCTGCAGTAAATCTGGCCAATATAGCTATCCAGTCGCCACTTTCAACTGCCAAACTAACCGCTAAGCACGCTGCTCGTTACACTGCACGCAAATTACGCAAAGAAGCTCGCTATACTTGGCGGCAATTACAAGAATTTTATGATTTAGCTAGGGTAAAATTTGATAAGTATACAGCTGATAGTGACCGTCAGCACTTGGATTTGCTCAACTCAGACTGGTATGCCTACAGCAAGATTGCCATTCAAGAGACTGTTTTAGAGTTGAACTTACCCAAGAAGTTCGGCCAAAAGCTTGGACTAGATATTACCTTGGATTCAGAAGTGCCAGTAGGCGGATTCGGTTCCTCCACGGCTATTATTGTGGCAATTGTAAGAGCAGTAGCTCAGTATGGCGAGCGTAAATTGACACCTAGTAATGTCTATAGAATTGCGCACCGTGTGGAAACTATGCTTCGTGGGACTGCTAGCGGCGCTGATGAGGCCACCATTGCTTATACCGGTCTGATCAAATTCCGCAAGAATCTTGAAAATCCCGATGCCGGTCCATTTATCCAACAGTTGGAACTGCCAACTGCAGCCGACTCAATGTTGCAATGTCTAGTGATTGACAGTGGCCGGCCCAAATACACCACTGGGGGGG
>CAZXFQ010000031.1:514-12122 GCA_964640685.1 uncultured Candidatus Saccharibacteria bacterium | reverse complement strand
CTAAACTGAGTTGGTATAGTCTCTATTTATATCCTTTCATCGCTCTGGCAGTAGCCTCTAGCCTTAGATCAACCCCCAAAAGCCGCGGCAAGCTGACACTTATGCTCATACTAGCAGTTTATATATTTGTACAGCTCATCACTATCATCGCTGGCCTAAGTTCAATATAATAATCTAGTATGACTAAACGCGTGGTCTCATTGGACTTGGTGAAAGTGATTGCATTATTGCTGATGTTCTTCAGTCATACGGTGGCGTTTTTCTATTTTGGCAGCAATAAACTGATCTTGTTTGGCCAAAACTGGGCCAATCTTGTCTGCTTTATTTCTTTCCTATTTGTCTCAGGCACAGCTGGTTATTTGGCTTATTTAAAAATTGGCTCGGGAGCTGGGATCAGAGGCAGACTGGCGAAGCGTTTTCTGTTGTTATTAATCGGCTATTACCTTCTTGGAATCATCCTCAACCTCAAGGAACTAACTGGGCTTGGCCTGTTAGGAGCGGTGTCTGAGATCGCTAAGATTCTATTATTTCAAAGGATCCCAGGCTATACGGAATTCCTGGTCCCATTTCTGGGATATACTGGCCTTTTCTTATTGTTCCGCAAACAACTTAAGCAACTGACAGCTAGACCCATAGTTTTACTAATCCTCAGTGTGCTTTTATTTGGCCTTGGTGAACTGTTAGTGCGGCAGTTAGGTGACTCAGGCGTATTGGGACAATGGGGTTCATTGCTTTATGGTAGTTTCAGCCAGTACCGCTTCCCCTTGCTACAGTACTTCCCTGTACTGGTGGGTGGGCTGCTCTATGGCAAGGTGATCAGCGACCACAAGATTACACTGGCAGAATTGCGAGCAGAACTGGTGATTGGTATTTTGGTGGTGAGCTTAGGCTTGGTGATACTACTAGCTGCGGGTCCAGTAGAAATATTGAGACGTTGGCCACCTAGTATTGGTTTCTTGACTTTAGGTTTGGCTTGGACGTTATTACAGTTAACTCTGTTTGAGAAATTGCAGCTGGGAGGCAAAGGCAAAGTGCGAGAGCTGTTCATATTTATCAGTCGCAATTCTCTCAGCTTGTTAATTATTCATACTGCGCTTCTGTCCTTGGGCACACAACTCAAATTCCCTATTACTAATTCGGCACCGGTCCTATTTGGAGTTTATCTTGCTACTACGATCGTGGTGGTGATTGGCGCTTATATTTGGCATTTTTTAGCTAATACCTTTGAGCACCCTACTATTCGCAGTGTTTATAAAGGCGTGATCATCTCTCTGACTTTGGTGTTATTAACGGTAGCAGTGGTAGTGGTGAATACTAACCCCAAAAGCCTGAACCAGCCTGGGCAGTTAGGTGCCAATACCAGCACTATTGTCAAAGCGCCTTATTGGTATGACGCTGATTCTACCTATAGATTGACTTGGGAACTGAGCAAAGACTGCTGTCAAACCAATCCTATTAGTAACCCGGAGACGATTATTGAACTAAACTTCGAACATAGCGCTTTGGTCACAAATAAATTGAGCAGAGCTGATGGCAATGATCTAGTAGCAGTCTACTGGGCACAAGGCAAGTACAATCCTGCCCAAATTGCTTTAAAAGATCTGAATACTGCCAATAGCAAGGCAGCCATTAGTATTCCTACACGTGAATTTCCCCAAGACGATACTGAAAAATTAATCTTGCAACTTTATTCAGGCAATCTTTTCCAAGCTCAGGACAGCAGTAAAAATTACCCCAGTAATATTGACCATAATTTGTCACAAGCCGCCGCAACTATCGCCAATAGTCGCAACATAGAAGTGAATGAGTTGGGAATGCTCCAGATTAGCATCAATAGACTGTGGTATCTGAAAGAAGAGCCACTGGCAGTTAGTTTCAAATTACCTACGTTCACGGAAGAATCTGACGCTGTGAGTCTGCAATTATTCAAGGTAGTTAACGGTAATATAGAAGCTACGCCTAGCTTTACCCGAGCCCTGAACTGGAATCCCAATCGTGAATATGGTATCAGTCTGAATTGGCCGGATTTGAATTTGGATTTTGGTGATTATTTCTTGCAAGTGCAGATTGATCTGGGAGCTGCTTCGCACCAATATATTCTTGAACATGAAATTGACCCAGGACTAGGCAAGCCATACAGCGATAATACCTATAAACTGAGCTCTAACCTTGTCCCTATTATCTACACAGCGCCTGTATACACGACTTGGACAATTGATTGGGAGGGTTATGATTTAGCTGAGAATTACATGAAAATGATGGTAGAACTGGCAGACAAGCATCAAATGCCTATGACGCACTATTTTAATCCTCGCATCTACGTCAATCCTGCTATTTCTCCAGCCAGAGCTAACGCTCTGACTAACTGGGTGACGGATCGAGAGAAGAAAGGTGATGAAATTGGTCTGCACTTGCACATGCATCTTGATTTAGTTGCTGCTGCTGGTGTCAGCCCCAAATCTGATCCGCGCTGGGGAGGTCGTACCGAGGGCCATGACGTGCTGACTTCTGCCTACGACGAAACTGAGTACACCAAAATCGTGCAATGGGCTTTGGGTAAATTTCAGGAAAAAGGTCTGTCCAGACCCCGCGGTTACCGTGCTGGAGGTTGGTTTTTAGATCTGGATAATCTTAAGGTCCTCAATAAGCTGGGCTTCACATACGATACCTCGGGTAGTGACTTCAAAGAGCCTTACGGCCCGAATAAACAATCGCGCACATGGGATCTTACTTCTACAACTAGGCCCTATCAGGTCTCTAGCCGCAATCAGAATCAATCTGCGCCTGCACCATTACTCAATATCTGGGAATATCCCAATAATGGTGCCAATTCCACCAATAAAACTTCAGCTGAATTGATCCGCAGACTCAACCAGAATTTACGAAAAGACAACTCTACCCTGGCCAACACTGAGCCCCAAGTACTCACTTATCTCTCCCACCCCCATTGGTTCAATATTGATAAGCCGGTAATGGAAGCGCTGTTGAATACCGCTGAGAAATACAAATACAATGCCGACAATGGTCCCCTAGTATACGTTACCCAGATTTCCGCCCACGAAAAGTACCAAGCAGCTATCGGTAATTAAGTGCAGGCTCACTGGGCCCATACGACACGGATATACCTGTGACATACTATACCATGTCAGAAAAAGAAAGAATTGCTAGTTTGTGGCAAATTGAACCAATAGATTCACAAGCTCATGAATTGTATCCTAATCTTTTACTAATGATACAAGCCTTCACACACTTATCCAGTCGTGATTACGCCAGCGCTCCAACGTATCTAAATTTCCTGGCTAATTAACAATGCAAACTGACGAGAAGTTTCCAATGGGAATTGGTGTGATTATCACTCGCCCTGAGGATGATAAGATCTTAATCATTAAAGAAAATCTTTCTAACGAGAGCATTGGCAAAGTTGCGGGAATGTACTGTCTTCCTAGTGGTCATGTGTATCGCGGCGAAGATGTAACTGCCGCAGCTACTCGCGAAGCTTTAGAGGAGACCGGATATCATATAGAGTTAGAAGCCGTGGTGGGATTTTATCAAGTAAAAGGCGCTGTGGGAGTAGCATTTCTAGCCAAAACTACAGATTCCGCCCCTGTTATAAAAAATGACCCCTCTGAGATTGCCAGCGTAGAATGGATGGACCCGCGCTCAGTCTTAGATCTACCTACCAGATCTGCCGTCAAAGAAGCCATCACCCATTATCTCAACAATAGACTATTTGGCCTAGATATGATCACTATTTGTTAGCCGAATAGAAGAATATCCTATTTTTTTAAGCAAAATTGGTCTTGCATTAGCAATGAAATTGTATATCATCTGAACTTCTGCAGGCAAATTAAACTAGGGTCAGACTATGTCCTCTCTCGTTTCACGGATGTAATTGGTCCAATCTTCAAATACCTTAATAATCTTCTTAAATGGAGCCTCAACTAAAAAGTCGAGAATCACGACGAAGAAGTTCAAGTCGCTGGCCCCCTCGGAAAGTTTCTTGCCCAATAGTAAAATTGGCGCGGACAGCATATCTACAAGCGGACTCAAGACGCCTGGGCGCGTATCTACTACTCTTAGTTCTGCTGCGGTAGCTCGCAATCTCATTGCCACAAAGCAGATGGTGGAAAAGAACACGAGGAAAATTAAAATCCCGGCAATGTTGAATTGTAAAAGGTTTAGTAGGTAGATGATCCCACCGATCACTAGCAGAAATAAAATTGCATAAAAAATGCGGAAAATTAAAATAAACGAGTAATTTGGTTTTGTAACCTTCACTGTTAGGGCTTTGTTGCCATAGAGTTCCGGAAATAAAATCCCTCTGAGCATCTGCATAATCTGCGTGGTGTTTTTTTCATTGGGAATGCTGAAATTATTGGCCACAAAAAAAAGTGTGATCGCAGGAAAGAAGATGTTTATGGCCAGGGTAGTCCAATTAATATGCTTCAGGACAATTAATTCATATGGAATCTCAATCAATACTGCTAAGAATACCTTAGTGATAAAGATATAGATAATACTGCGCACAATAGTTGTATGTAGACGTTTGCGGTTCTCAGCGTACTCAGCTTCACAGATTTCGCGAACCTCCAGTTCGGTATGTTCTTCATTTGCTAAAACCTGCTCGGCATTAAGGAGATTGTTCACGATTAATTTGTCTAAGATCTGGAAGGAAATTGCGTACTTTGTAACTTCTTTGTAAATACTTTTTGGTAATTTGTAGTCGAGATACTCCCAAATCTCGATCAGTTCTGTGTCTAACAGCTGAGCCAATTGTAGAAATTGCTCTTTACTAGGATTGCCCCAAAAAGGATGTTTGAGCAGGAAGATTTTATAACCGATCATCTCATCATCCGCCTTGATCAAGCTTCTACTTGAGGCAATAAACAGCTGGGTAGCAGCGGGTTGTAGGTCTAGTGCTGACTGTGGGATCAACTTGCGTGCATGTAGAAATTGAAACTGTGCATCCACAATTGCATCCTGAGCAGTGTGTGGCACTAGTAGACGCTCAATCTCCACAGCAGCAAAGGCGTAGAGTCTGTTCAGTGTGGCTTCAGCTGGTAGCTTTCTATAAGTATGCTTATAGCCTAAGACTAGAAGTTGGTATTTACGCACAATTTTGGCAATTACCCTCAGCTTGGCCACGGGCATGCCATAGCCACGCATGTATTGAGCCCAAAGTATCTCTTGCACAATTGCAGGTGCATGCTTTTGTGAATCACCTTTTTCCAAAGACTTGATGCGCAACATAATCCTCTTCAAGGCCCGCTTGCGTAGTAAATGTTCTTCCTGATAGTCAACAGCGTTGCGCACCCGTTCATATAGCTGGGCCAACAAACTGCTGGTTTGGCTAACTTTCACCTGCTGCTGTTGTTTTTCAGTTGCAGCTAGGGCATAGTCATCTCGGTGAGCATTGATTAACTTTTGAATTGATGCAACTGCCATAACAAATATTATAACTGGTACCTGGCAAAAACCAATTCTGGATTTCCTACTTTATCAATGCTAATGTAACTAGCGTGCCCCAGCTTGATCTCGCCTGTATTGATATACCCTTCCTTGAGGTTGATCTCGGGGCAATGTGTATGTCCGGTGATTAGCATTTCATTTTCGCCTAAAATAGCTGGTAACTGCTGCTTGATAATCTTATTCTCACTCTGAGTATAGCTATGATTATCAAAGATATTCAACATCAGCCATTCAAATACATCCTCGCCTCTGACTAAAAATCTTAGCAACCAGGGGTTTCGTCTCAGCCATGGATAACGCTCACTAAACGCTGGACGCAGTTTATTGCCATGCTCTATCCGAAACTTATAATTAGGCAATTGCAAGTCATGACGTATTGCTTGAGTGCTGGAAAATAGATTGACTCTCTCATCGCTATCCACAGCTCTATCATGATTGCCATATAGGTAAATTGCCTGTTTAGCTTTAAGCAATGGAAATAAGTCTTGCCAAGGCGAGTTCAGGAATTTCTCGAAACTAGTAAAATATGAGTCCCAAAAATCCCCATTAATAATCACATGATCTGCAGAACTAATTAGCTCGTTTAAAAACTGAAATTTAGCAAGGTCAAAGTGGTCGGTAAGATGCAAATCGGAGAATATCAGATAGTGTATAGACATAGTTCTCAAAACAATCTATCTAAGAGCGAAAATGCCTCCTGTTTGAGACGTGTCTCTAGCACTTCTGGTAAAGGTGGATATGGCTGTTTGTAAAGTCCTTCCAATATTACCAGCTGACTGAAGATTATTGATAGAATCACTATAATTACAATTAACCACCGCCTTTTCTGGTATTGCCAAAGATAACTAAAAGCTACCGCTATGAAAATACTCCATAATGGCAAGAAATCAAGTAATGCCCTGTGACCTACCCCACCTCCAAATGTCCAAATCCACCAGGAGGAGATTATATAAACCTGCAAAATTAGTACCAAACCAACTGCTAAGAGCCATTTGCGTGCTTTTGCTATCTTAGATTGCCAATTCCGATTATTAAACCTGAACAGATTATTTGTACTTAGAACCCAGATTCCCAAGAATCCTAATAAGTTAATTGGAAACCAATAGAACATATTGCGACTAGGCCACAAAAGTATTTGTAGTATTCTAGGTCTAAGGAAGTTAAATCCTTCTCCTCCATATGAATATAAAATTGGCGAACCTGTAACTGCATACCAATAGAGCATTTGCGGACTAAATCCCACCAGAACAGGGATTACGAAAGCAATGAGTAGGAATTTATGTCTAAAGAATAACTTTATTTGTTTGGTCACTGCTGCCAAAGAATCAATCCCATAAAGCGGCCATAATAAGATCACCAAGGCATTTGCCTGTCTGGTCGTTAAGATGGCACCATAAACAACTCCCAGTATCATTGTGTACTTTAAACTTGGATTATCATGCCATTTCAACACCATATATGCAAAAGTTGCTATCAATGCAAAAGATAATGCATGACTAAAGATTGCATCAAAAGTCACGTAATAATATAAGTTTGTACCTAGAAATACTGCTAATATAGTCGCGCTGGCTATTTTTGTCGAGACATATCTTTTTAAAAGTTTCCTGAGCACTAAACACCCCAGAACAACATAGACTATGGCTCCCAGCATAGCTAAATGGTGATATACAGGGCTATATCCAGTTTGCAGCTGTCCAAGCAAAGGTGCAAGTAAATGTGCAACAATAAAAAAAGGTGCCAAAGAAATTGCTACGCCAATTGGATATTTATTGATATATCTATCTGTGGCTTGATACTTGGTGATACCATAACTAACTATCTGCTCATCCTTTAGTACTACGTCTCCATCTATAATTGGCTGTGCGACAGCTGCATTGCCATAGATAAGCGTTGCTGGTAAGTAATAATAATATCCAACTCCATCGCTATGGATAGGTTTATAATTTGGGAAAATAGTAAACTGATACAACAGACCCAATATCCCTAAAGCCAGCATTAGCCCCGCAAGCAATTTATAATTATTCAGGATTTTTGTTATTATTAAATTGAGTTTAGGATAGATTGTATTATTTACTAGATTAATCATAATGAGTTCAAAAATCTCAGAAAATAAATCCTTATCAATTATTGTCCCAGTATACAATGAAGCCAAGACTTTAGAAACTCTTGTTAGAAGGGTCTTGGCTATCACTCTACCCTTCAATTACCAAATAGAATTGGTTTTGATAAACGATGGTTCACAGGATCAGTCATGGGAAATTATGCAAAAGCTGCAAAAAGAAAAGAATGGCATCAAAATCTTGGCCAATCCTGAGAATCTGGGTAAAACCCGGACTGTTTTAAATGGGATCAAAGCCAGCACAGGAGATTTATTGGTAATCCAAGACGCAGATTTAGAATATAACCCTCAAGAAATTGTAGAAATGGTGCAGTTATTTGAAACAGAACAATTGGATGTAGTGTATGGCAACAGATTTGGCCAAAAAAACAAAGTCATATATATAGGTAATTATATAGGCAATCGCCTATTATCGCTATTATCAAACTTCTTTACATATCCTAGAGTGAAGACTTGGATACCAGATATGGAAGTCTGTTATAAGTTAATTCGTGGTAACATTGCCCGTGAACTGGCAATGCAAATAGTATCCAAAAGCTCTTTCGGATTTGAGCCTGAAATTACTGCCAAGCTGTCGAAGTACAAGCTCCAAGGTCAACATCTGCGTTTTGGCATTGTCTCCATTAGTTACCAACCTCGTACTAAAGCTGAAGGCAAGCATATTAATGCTATAAGTGACGGGTTTAAGGCGATTGTAGAGGTCTTTAAGTTCAACCTCAACTAGACTTTAATCGCGAATTAGTCAGTTCATGTTACAATTAGCAGCTAATGAATGAGACTGACAAAACTGCTATTTCCGAGAAAGATACAACCAAGAAACCTAGTTTGATCTCCTTTCTGAAGAACTTTAGGGGACTGATTTTTGTGGTGATTGCTTTGTCTTTTGTCGTCAATGGGCTTACACTAGTTCTGCCAAGAATCAATTCACGCGCCATCGACTCCCTCGCCAGCCAAACATACAACCGTGATGATTTCCTACTCATCTTGGCTGTGGTAGCTACGCTTACTCTGGTGCTGGGATTATTGCAAACAATTATTGGTAATATTACTGCTGAGAAAATTGCCGCTGAACTACGCAGGCAGGTTATCGAAAAAGTCTCCAGACAAACATTCAATTACGTCAATCAAGTCACCACAGCTAGATTATTGACCAATCTGACGGTAGATGTTGACGCGGTCAAGAATTTCATCAATCAAGGTCTAGTAATAGCCTTTGCAGCAGTAGTACAGCTTGTTGGTAGTGCGATACTGTTACTCACAATTAATTGGAAATTGGCTATTCCCGTACTGATAAGTATCCCCATCTTGGTGGTGGCTTTTGGGTTTATCTTCAAGAATATTCAGAAGTATTTCTCGATGGCCCAGGTGGTTATCGATAAACTCAACCGGGTTATTAATGAAAGCATCGTTGGCAGCGCTTTAGTTAGAGTATTAAGGGCGCAAAGATCAGAGAATATCAAGTTCCAGGCCGCTAGCCAGGAAGCCAAAGGTATCGGCGAAAAGATCATCACAGGCTTCGCAGGACTGGTGCCCATTATCAACATTGTGGTCAATGCAAGCTTTCTGGTAGTCCTTGGCTACGGTGGTTTACAGATAATTGACCAAACCTTATCTGCAGGAGACTTCGCTGCTTTTTTCTCATATATCTTTATATTTATTGGTCCAGTGATTTTGATCGGCTTCTTGGCTAGCAGCGTGCAAAGAGCGTTTGTGACCTACACCAGAATCAAAGAGGTGATTGACGCTGAAGAACCAAAAAATTTAGGAACTATTAGAAAAGAGCTTAAAGGTGAAATTGAGTTGAAAAAAGTTAGCCTCACAATCGGCGCAAAAAGTATTCTGGACGATATTAGCTTTAAAATTAAAGCAAAAACCCGCGTGGGGATAATCGGGCCTACCGCAGCAGGTAAAACCCAAATCTTTTATTTGATTACAGGTCTCATCGCGCCCACAAGTGGTGAGATCGATTTGGATGGCACCCCGGTCAATAAATACGACGCAGATAGCCTCTACTCTCAAGTAGGTATGGTGTTTCAAGACAGCATGATATTTAACAGCAGTATCCGCGATAATGTCGGATTCCGTGGGGAAGTGCCAGAGGAGCAGATTTGGAAAGCAATTGAGACTGCAGAGCTCAAGACTTTTGTGGAGAGTCTACCCGAAAAACTCGACACGCTCATTTCTGAGAGAGGTGCCAGTCTTTCAGGAGGACAGAAGCAGAGGCTGACACTAGCTAGAGCCTTGGCTTTAAATCCCAAAGTACTGTTATTGGATGATTTCACTGCTAGAGTCGATATCAATACTGAGCGTAAAATTCTAGACAATTTGAGCAAGAACTATCCCAATATTACTATCATTGCGATTACCCAAAAGATTGAGTCAGTAAAGGATTTTGACAATGTAATTTTGATCATGGAGGGTGAACTAATTGCCACTGGAACTCACACAGAAATGTTGGCAAAATCATTGGAATATCAACAAATCTTTAATTCGCAAAGGCAAGCAGCCTAAATTACTAAGCGCAAACAAATTACCAAACTATGAATTATAAATTGAACTTAGACGAGAATCAGCAAGAAAAGACTAGCTTCTTCAAGCTAGCTAAAATGCTGTATCTCTACATCAAAGGCTCACGCATCCAAATTTTGATTGCCTTTGTATTTCTATTGATCAACTCAGCCAGCGTAGTGGTAGCCCCATTCATCATTGGCGACGTCACCAATAAGTACCTACCAGTTGGAGACAAGGACAACCTACTTAGATCAGTACTAATCCTAGGAGCGATCTATATCGTAGGTACCATTGCTAGCTATTACCAAATTTTGACTATGGGCCGCGTAGGTCAAGCGATCTTGTTTAGAGTGCGCAACGCCATCTTTCACAAAGTCCAGTCTTTGCCTCTACAATTTTTCAACCTAAATAAGTCTGGCGATTTAATCTCCAGAATCAATAACGATACGGAGAAGTTGAATCAAGCATTTTCTGAGACTATTTTGCGATTTGCTGGCAATGTTGTTGTAATTATTGGTATTGGGATTGTCATGGTGATTTTAAATCCTACTCTAGGTCTCATCGCATGGGGTTCGCTACTATCAATGTTGGTATTAACTGGACTACTTTCAGCCTGGATTCGTGGTCGCAACAATAGTAGTCTGCAAAAATTAGGTGAGTTGTCAGCGGAAATTCAGGAAAGTCTTAGCAACTTCAAGGTTACAATTGTTTTCAATCGTCGTAACTATTTCAAGGATTCATTTGCAAAGGCCAACATCAGCAATCAGGGAGCTGCCACCATGGCCGGTATCGCAAATAATGTACTTACTCCTATTTATACTTATGCAGGTACTATAGGCAGCATGCTTATTCTGGTTGCAGGAATTCAACTGCTGATTTTAGACAAAGTTTCCGTAGGCAGTATTCCTGAAATTGGAACATTGATCACTTTCATTCTCTATTCGAGTTCATTCTTCAATCCTTTGCGAGAATTGGGAGAGTTATTTAGTCAGATCCAAACTGCACTGGCCAGCTGGGCTAGAATTAATAAACTCTTGCGCTTGGAAAATAATCTAGAGCAGATTGAAACTTCTGAGAGTAAATATCCAGATGCATTGGTACACTTCGACAACGTTAGTTTTGGTTACAGCAAAGATACAATGGTATTGAAAGATATCAACTTAGATCTGAACGCCGGCAAAACTTACGCCCTAGTCGGCCCAACCGGTGGCGGCAAAAGCACCACAGCTAGTCTTATGGCTAGATTATATGACGCCTCAGCCGGTAAGATTTTCTTTAAGGGCAGGGATATCCGCTCCTACGCTCCTGATGAGCTGGCAAACGACATTGGGTTTATTCTTCAAGAACCATTTCTGTTCTCTGGGAGTCTGTATGAAAATATCAAGTATGGCAATTCCGAGTTGGAAAAATTGGACGAGGATGGGCTCCTAGAAAAATTAACAGCGATGAAACTCGGTAATCTTTTGGCACGCTTTGGTGATGGCCTCAAAACAATTATCAATCCTGGGG
>CAZXFQ010000031.1:0-504 GCA_964640685.1 uncultured Candidatus Saccharibacteria bacterium | reverse complement strand
GTTTAGGTCAACGCCAATTGATCGCTTTTGTCAGAGCTTTATTGAGGTCACCAAAGTTATTGATCTTGGACGAAGCTACTGCCAATATTGACACTGTCACTGAACAACTGCTGGAGGATATCTTGCAGAAATTGCCTGCGGAGACCACCAAGGTGATCATTGCTCACAGATTAAATACCATCGAAAACGCTGACCAGATCTTCTTTATCTCAGGTGGGACTGTGGAGGAACCTCTAGACTTCAAGTCTGCTTTGAATCTGCTCAATACTTCTGGTAACTCTAAGAGCTGAGGGTGAAATACTCAATTGTAAATGGTAAAAAGGGAATGATCCTCACGTGTAGTTTTCCTAGGTATTGCCCAGGAGCTACTTCCACGATTTCATCCAAAATGAAGCGTAAGTAAATGGGATTCCCGGGAATATTGTAATCAATCTTTAAGACTTCCAACTCTGGATCATTCACACCATAGCCTTTGTAGGTAATGAATGGTATGTGTTTGGCAGT
>CAZXFQ010000030.1:9358-12865 GCA_964640685.1 uncultured Candidatus Saccharibacteria bacterium | reverse complement strand
TCCTTAATTCTGGATTGCCTACCAATTGTTCAAATGTTACTGAATTAGTTGCATACTGCAATGGTGCTTCACTGTTTGCTAGAGCTTGCCCTTGGTGTTCTGTTGCATTTATAGCTTGGGACGACATGGTATAAAAAAACCTCCCTTTCGGGAGGTGGTTAGATAAAGTATTTAGTTAATATAGAAATTACCCGCCCCCGTGATGATTGGTTGCTTCGAGAATGAGGTTTATAGTAATTGTGTTATTAAACATTTTAAATATATTACTAGTATATTTAAATATTGTCAATGTATTATCGAAAAGATGATTCTCTAAATTCTGGTGGATTAAAGCACAATTTAGTTAAGTTTTTGCAGCTGCAAACTCAAACATAATCTGACACTCTCATCATAATTTTCCGTTGTAGTATATAAGCACTAAATTTAGTATAAGATTTCTAATGGCGAAAAAGTTTTCTACTACAATCAAACTAGGCAATAAGAGCATTCGCAAGCCTGAAAAGCCAGAAAGATCAGATAAGAGTTGGAGTTTCGATAGTAAGTCTAGGTTTGATAACACTAAAGCTCAGGGCCACAAGTCCTCAGGTACATTTGCTGCCTGGAAAGGCTTTAGTGATTCAGCAGGTAAAAAGTCGACAAATATTTTTAGCCGAGTAGGCAAAAGCATCAGTGCTGGTCGCAAAAACAAGGGCTTGATTAAAATCTTTTACACTTTTTCCGCGGTTTTCGCAATTCTATTGTTTATTGGTCTGCTGGGCGGATTGGCTTGGTTGCAGGCTGAGACAGCCGATTTGCCAGATCCAGAAAAACCATTTGATAATCCAAACTTTTCCGCTGAAACCAGTGTAATGTATGACCGCAGTGGTCAGGAGTTATGGAGGCTATTTGGCAAGGATAACCGCGATAGTTTGAAGTTAGCCAAAGAGCAAAACATTGACGAAGTCATCCCCCCAGAATTAAAGTGGTCAATATTAGCTGCGGAGGATATCACTTTCTACGAACATTCAGGTTTTGATCTTACTGGTATTTTAGGTTGCGCATTTCGCTACGTACAAAGCGGTTCAGCGCAATGTGGAGGTAGTACCATTACTCAGCAAGTTGTTAAAAACGCAGGATTAGAAAACACGAGACAAACATTTGGGCGTAAAGTAAGGGAGTTGGTTTTGTCTTTGCAGGTAGAGCGGGTGCGTAACAAAGATGAGATTTTACTGACCTATTTAAACCTGGTGAGTCAAGGTAGTAATGTCTATGGAGTAAAAACTGGCAGTCGTTTCTATTTTGGCAAGGACCCCAAAGATCTGACTTTGGCTGAGGCCACTGTGATTGCAGCAATTCCCAACAACCCTTCAGTGCTGTCACCTACTCGCTCAATCAAGCCTGAGATCGCAGAAGAGCGTTTGCAAGAAAGACGCGACTTCATTTTCAAACAATTATTGCGTTACAAGGACAAAATTAATACAGAGGTGCGCAAGTCCAGAGATGCTAAGGCTACAAAGGAGTCCAGACAATTAACGGAAGATGAGAAAAAAGATTTTATTAGCGACGAATCAATTGCTACTGCCAAAGCCCAGGTTCTAAGCTATCGAGAGCCAATTGATAATATTAAAGCCCCACATTTTGCCTATTTTGCTTTGGACCTACTGACATCGCGTCCTTACAATGAAGGAGTGGCTTTCACAGAAAATGAAATCAAAAAAGGTGGTTATAAAATATATACGACTATTGATTTGGCCATGCAGGATACCGCTTTGAAAGTAGTCCAGGAGCAAGCTCAGGGTAAGAACTACGGCAAGAAATATGGCGCACGCAATTCGGCGATGATGACGATGGTGCCAAGGACTGGCGAGATTCTCACCATGGTTGGGTCTAAATGCTTCAACAACACAGAATTAGCTGACTGTAAGTCACTAGATGATAGCGAGGGAAAGCTATTCGATCGTGAAGTTAATATTTTGACTAGCCAGCAACAGCCCGGCTCCTCAATTAAACCAATTGTTTACTATGAAGCATTTAGACAGGGCAAAATTGCTCCTGGATCTCAGATGGCTGATATTCCTATTGAAATTGGTAATTATAAGCCCCAAAACTCAGACAGAGATTTCAATGGGGTTAGTTCAGCTAGAATTATGTTGGGTGAGTCTCGCAATATTCCAGCAATTGAGGCACTTCTGTCTTTTGGACCTGCCAGATTGGCAGAACTTAAGAAGGAAATTGGCTATACAGTGAACGTGGATCCTGCAGGCTACGGACCTTCTTCCGCCTTAGGTGCCAATGATGTGAAAGCCGTGGAACATGCCAACGCATTTGCCACCTTAGCAAATGGCGGCAATTACGTACCTTACGAGGCCATTTTGAAAATTGAGGATAGACAAGGTAATGTAATCTTTGATTTGAATGATAAGAACAAGCCGCAGCCAAAGCAATTGATGGACGAAAAAGCGGCATTCTTGGTCAATGACTCTACCAATCCTAGAGGTGCTACTGGAGATTCTTCACCAGTCAAGTGGAAAGATAAACGAGATCTGGGCGGTAAGACCGGAACTTCAGAAGAAAATAAAGATAACTGGTTCATAGTATATTCACCTGACTTCGTAACTTTAGGCTGGTCGGGAAATAATGACAATACGCCTATGGGCAGGCAGTCATTTGGTTCCACAAACGTTGAACCTTGGGTGCGCAACTTCATGGAAAAGGTGGGCGATAGCAATTATTTCAAGGCTCGGACTCCTTTCAACCGTCCTGGCGGGATTGCCACTGGTAGAATTTGTGGCAAGATCAACGTCAATGGCAAGACTGAAGATGTTTGTGAAGGTAAATCCGATTATTTTATCGAGGGATTAGCACCACCAGTTTATAGCACCAAGCAAGTGGTCGATGTCTGCGTAGATCAGCAAGACAAATTAGCCCGTGATATCGATAAGGTTACCGGTAATTCTGTACAAAAAGAATTTAGTTATATGAAAATGCCTGCAGAGAGTTTGCAGAAGTACCTGGATAATTGGTTAAAAAGTAAGCAAGGTGGCAATGGTGCACCCACAGAATTATGTAATGTGAACCGCTCTTCCAATGGTGATCAGCCTTGGGCACAAATCATGTCACCTATAAATCTGGGCAATTACACTGGCGACATTTCAGTGAATGTAAATGCTTTTAGCATGGGCGACGCCGTCACTAAGATTGAATTCTATTTGGGCAATACATTATTGGGCCAAACCAATAATTCTAGCTTCTTGGGCAATCTTTCAATCCCTAGTGGCACTTTGAGTGGCACTTATATCTTCACTGCCAAGGTATTTGACTCTAAAGGCAGGACTGGATCCAATACTGCCAACATTAATATTTCCGGAGTGAATCCGACTCTGACAATTGTGGCTCCTACTAACAACAGCACCAAGCCGCTGGCTACTAATATTGATGTAAAGGCCAGTTACAGCTCCGAATTGAACAATCTGGTATTAGTGGTCACCAAACCAGACAATAGTACCAGTGAGATTAATATGGACGAGG
>CAZXFQ010000030.1:0-9258 GCA_964640685.1 uncultured Candidatus Saccharibacteria bacterium | reverse complement strand
TAGGTACCTACAAGATAATGGTGAAATCAATCTCGCCAAATATCGAAAGCAATATAACGACTATTCAAGTAGGGCCTTAGACAGGCAATATTATTATAACTAAGAATGACTACCTAATAGTGACGCGGAACTTGCCACGTACTTTTTTGAGAATTTCTTCCAAAACTAGGTTGGCTTCACGGTCAGTAATGGTTTTCTGCATAGGCTGAATACTAAGCCTAAATGTAGCACTACGCTCATTATCAGATTTGTGAAACTCTCCCAATAGCTCTAGATTTAATTCAAATTCGCCAGAATCACTGATAACTGCCGCTTGTGAGCGGATAAAACTTTCCAGACTACCAAGTTCTAATTTCGGGCTAATCCATAAACTAATATCTCTAGCCACTGCTGGTAAATTTGAGATAGGTTTGAACTCTATTTCCACTGTATTCAGCAATTCTGCCAGTAACTCTAAGTTCAATTCACATACAAATATATGTGTGGATTCAGTACCTAATTTCTGGGTTACCCTGGGGTCGATCTCAGCTACCACACCAATATTCTTGTTTTTGATCATTATACTAGCAGCTCTGTATGGATGCACCAAGCCTGAAAGCGCCAAACGGTCTTGTTCACCATAGGTCTTAAACTCTATCTCAATCTGCTGGAGCGCTAGTGCATGTAGCAAACTTTCAACAACTCCTTTGAATTCATCTAGTTTCAACGCACTATCAGCAGGCAAGTCCTTGCCAGTAATTGTGTAGCCGCTGAGCATGGCCAAGGTAAAAGGCTGTAAAGGAATCTGCTCAGCTGTATAGCTGTAATTGTCGATAATTCTCCCAATCTCAAATATGTCCCGGCTGGAAGCGAGCTTAATATTTTTATAAAAAGTTTCGACAATACCTGGAATCAAACTATTGCGGAAATAATTGAGCTCAGGTGATAATGCATTCTTTACCTCTAATAACTGCCGGCGCTTGAGATTGAAAATGTCCTCGTGGCGCTTACTAATGAAAGAATAATTGATCACCTCATCATAGCCTAACCTCAGCAATATCTCTCCTACTCTGCGATAAGTTTTTTGGAATTGAGTCGCAGGATTTGCACCAGTGGGTCTTAATGGCAATCTCGGTAAGATTTGATCGTAGCCAAAAATTCGAATGACTTCTTCAGCAATATCTTGGGGAGTATTTAGATCTTTACGCCAACTAGGAATGTCTAATTCAGCCACCATTGGTACATTTATTTGCGCGGAAACTAATGATAAAGTACTACGGTTTTTGACCAGAATACCCAGTCGTTCAAGGTATATAACAATGTCCTCTAAAGGTACATTGACACCGGCTATGCGGTTTACGCTCAATAAATCTAGCTTTACTGTGAGAGCTTCGGCTGGATTATTGATCACATCCAATATCTCGCTAGCCACATCGCCTCCAGCTATATCCAGAATCAATTCTACAGCTTTAGTGATGATATTGCGGGTTAGCGCCAAATCAACTCCTTTGCTATTGCGTACACCAGCTTCAGAGCGAATTCCTAAACTGCGAGTTGTGGCCAAGATATTTTGAGGATTGAAGTTCGCTGCCTCCAGAATAATATCCGTTGTCCCCTCACCTACTGCTGAACCTTCACTTCCGATGATACCAGCTATATTCTGTACTTTATCATTATCCGTAATCAGCAAATTACCATCACTCAGAACATAGCTCTTATGATCAATAGCAGAAATTTTTTCACCTGCCCTGGCATTACGGACAATCAGTTTATTGTCTCTAATCTTGCGGTAGTCATAGGTGTGCAATGGCTGTCCACTGTCATGCATCAAATAATTGGTGATATCGACTATATTATTGATAGAGCGTTGCCCAATACTGCGCAACGCAAGTTTTAACCACAATGGTGAAGGGGCTACTTTTACTCCTTTGATAGTGACTACAGTAAAGCGATTGCAATTGTCAGCATCTATTTCTACTTCAAGTGGTAATGCTTCAGTTTGGGGAATAATATTTTCTGTGGTTAACTCATTAAATTCTATGTCGCAAATTGCAGCAATTTCACGTGCAACACCTAAATGCGAAAAACAATCACCTCTATGGGTTAAAGATTTATTTTCGATTTCAAAGACTGTATCCTTAAACGTATCGTCAAGGTCAAGTCCTACTTCATAATTTTCAGGTAAAATCAGAATTTGGCTGTGATCATCACCGATGCTCAGTTCTTTTTCAGAACATAGCATACCATTTGAGGAGATGCCTTTGATTTTAGTAGCACTAATATGTACTCTTTCCCCGGTTTGGGGGTTGTATACACTGCCCTCTGGCAAGCACACTGCTACCTTGGCATTTTCTGCGACATTGCTGGCGCCACAAACTATCTGCAGCTCCTCTGAGCCAATATTTACAATACATACTGAGAGTTTCTCAGAGTCTGGATGTTTTTTTATGGATTTAATCTCCCCGGAGACAATTCTTTCTAGTTTGTCCCCCAGCAGTGCAACCCCTTCAACTTCTGCTAAAGAGTTAGTAAGTTTATTTGCTAAGAAGTCGTTACTTAAGGAATCGATATCAGGCACATACTTTTTCAACCACTTTTTACTAATATACATTCTGAACTGCTCTCTTGATAATTAAATATTTTGCGCACTAAACTTTATATTATTGCCATAAAAACTCCTAATATCGCCAATTCCGTACTTTAGCATCGCCACTCTTTCCAAACCAAACCCCCAGGCAAATCCAGAGTATTTACTTGGATCTTTGCCAGCCATCTCCAGCACCTTGGGATGAATCATCCCGCAACCTAATACCTCCAAGAATCCTGTTTTAGTAACAGCACTCACATCCCAGCTTTTTAACTGTAATTCAAAAGCCATCTGACCACCAGGCTCGACAAATGGGAAAAAATCTGGAGTAAACTTATAGTTAAGCTTTTTTTGAAAAAAATTCTCGAAGAATTCCAACAAGATCCCTAACATATCTGCCATACTACAGGTCGTGTCTAGGTATACTCCTTCTACTTGCATAAATGTATGCTCGTGCCTGGCGTCAGTGGCTTCGTTGCGGAAACATTTGCCAATAATAACCTTACGGATAGGAGTTTCAGCTGCCTGAAGTATCCGGTTCTGCATAGCGCTAGTATGTGGAATTGCTAGATTGCCATCTTCTAACCAAAGAGTATCCCAACTATCTCGAGCGGGGTGGCTTTTTGGAATGTTTAATGCGTCGAAAGCATTGAAAGCTGTGTCTACTTCATTGGCATATTCTACGCCAAAGCCCATCTGTCTGAAGATATCTTCTATCTCCTGGGCTGTTTTGGTAATGATGTGTTGGTGGGAAAGTTTAGAACTATTAGTAGCTGAGCCAGTGACGTCGAGCATTTCAGATTTCAACTTACGTTCAGTCAACTCACGAACAGATTTCTGCTCAAGTCTTTCTATATCTGCTTCAATTCTTTGACGTACCTTATTGGCATCGGCACCATTGCGTTTTTTTTCCGCAGGGTCTTTGATATCTTTGAGCTTGCGCAGTACCTTAACTAGACCAGATTCAGCGCCTAAAAAGCTCACTGATAGTTCTCTAGTGAAATTGGATATATCTGTTTCAGAATCTAGCTTGGAAATTGCACCATTAGCATGACGCAGTTTTTCTTTGAACTCTAGTTCAATGTCCTGAATTTGCTCAGCTAGATTGGCCATAGGGTTTGCCGTAAATTTTACTAGTTAATGACTCCCTTATTGTTTAGCGTTTACGCTAACACCTTGCACGAGAGTATTCAACGCTGTTGTATTGTTTACAGCTAAATAGGCCAAAATCTTTCTATCTAACTTCACTGCGGCTTTCTTAAGGTTATTGATGAAAACTGAGTATTTTGTGCCATTCTGTAGACAAACTGCATTGATGCTTTTGATCCACACTCTGCGATACTGCCCAGCTCTGCGTTTTCTGTGTGCATAGCTATACTCACCAGCGTGCAATGTCGCTTCTTTGGCACGTTTGATCAACTTACTATATGTACCTCTGTACCCTTTTGTACCTGCTAGAAGTTTATTGTGTCTGGCCTTTTTTGTTGTACCTCTTTTTACGCGCATTTTAGACTAATTTGAATAATTAACTTAATAACAAGCGTTTGATTTTCTTGGCTTCATTCTTAGATCCTAAGGCAGACTGCCCTTCTTGTCTGCGCAGGGTTCGTGTGCTTTTCTTGACTTTCATATGAGAGTTATCATTAGTATGAAAGTGAGTAACCTTACCTGTTGCAGTAAGCTTGAATCTTTTGGCACTTGCTTTGTGTGTTTTATGTTTTACTTTGCCCACGTTTGAGATTATATCATTAATTTTTCTTAGGGCCAACAATAATACTGAGGTTTGCGCCATTAGCTCTTGGTTCAGCGAGTACGCTAGAGAATTCAGTAGTTTGGGCTACTAGTTTTTTCATTAATTCATTAATTATATCGTTTGCAACTCTACCTCTGCGGCGAATAGTTAGTTTTACGGTATTTTTCTTGTCTATAAATTCACGAACTTTTTTGAGTTTATGTTCAATATCGCCGTCACTAATAAATGCCTTAAACCAAATTTCCTTTTGTTCCTGTGATTTATGCTTGCTAGCCTTCTCTTTTTTCTGATGCTCATACTTGAATTTTGACCAAGAGATAATTTTGGCTACAGGAGGCGTAGCTAAAGGGGCAATTTCCACTAAATCCTTTTCTTCCTCATAGGCAATACTCAGCGCTTCCTGCCTAGAAAGCTCCCCTAAGTTCTCTCCGTCATCCTTAATGACCAAAAGTATAGGAGCTTTGATGAACTCATTGCGATTATACTTGAACTGTAAGCTATTGCGGTTAGGAGGAAAATTGTTTCTGCGACTATAATTACTTGGTTTTTTGAAGAACGGTTTGTTGATAACAATAAATACTAATATAAGATATATTTACGACTGCTGCACTGATTTTAACTTATTTAAAAGACTTTTTGCAAAAACTCTTGCTCATTCATCAATCCCAAGGACTCACCTTTAGCTGGAATGACCGTAAAAATCTGGTTTTGTT
Source organism: uncultured Candidatus Saccharibacteria bacterium (assembly GCA_964640685.1). Lineage (GTDB taxonomy): Bacteria > Patescibacteriota > Dojkabacteria > CALFHW01 > CALFHW01 > CAZXFQ01. The sequence continues at coordinate 4,226 of CAZXFQ010000030.1, read as the reverse complement.
CTTCATGTTCAGTAGCTGTTAGCACAAATGGTGCTCGTAACTTTTTGGCTTCGCGAAGGTTTGTAGCCAGCGACTGCCGGAAGTCGCTTCTGTAAATTTCTGTACGAATTCCTTTATTAGTAAAGTTCTTGCCAACCAGATCTACATAGTTTAGCACTGCCTCATTATCAGCCAGAATTAAAACCTGAGATGAAGCAATTGCCATTGGTAGGTATCCATCATAGAACTCAACTAAGTATGAGATCAGTGCCTCTAGGCTTACTATTAGCTCGGATCTGATAATACAAATTTCAGGCAAGAAATTTTTCGATTTTCTAGAGGGTTGTGTTGTGGATTTCGGATTGCTCTGCGTGTTAAGTAATTCTAAAGGTTCTAGAGGAACTGATATTGTAAATAGAGTATGTTCTAACTCGAAAATATCTCTGAAGCTCAATGATAGTTCTAATAATTCAGTAGTATCTTGAGATATATTTACTGTTATACCTAGATTAGTTAACAAATCAGCGAGGAATTTACTAATATCTGTATTATTTGTTGCCACCTGCATTGAATAATTCTCGGGTAGAATCTGTTTGTAGGTCCCAATCAAATCTAGTAAGAGAACTTTAAGGCTATCAGCGAGATTCTTGCCTGCAGTCAGCTCAGTAGCTCTAAGTACGCTGTGATTTAAACCTATCTGCAGGCCTGAACGTGCAAGATTGCTAGGATTGGGATCAAAGTTGATTTCCTGTTGTAAAAAACTAAATTTATGATTTATGGCTGTCTCTATCTCTATATTTCCCTGTTGCTTCGATGATAGTAGTTCTAGGTAATCCAGCTCTAGAGGTAAGGAGTTACGAGTCAAAACGAAATTGCCTTGCAAGCGCACTTTTTCTTCTTCGCTAACAAACTGACTAAATTTATTGCTGTTTAACAGTGGCTCAGACCATAGGTTGGAGAACTCTATGCGGGGGTAATCTTCGATTACTTCTTGACTGAATTTTTCTAAAATTATAGCTTTCATTTTTACACCATTGTCGAGCAAGGTATGAATACTGTCGGCTTGATTACTAGTCTTGCCAAAGATGCGTAACTCCTCCCCTAGAACCTCATGCTGTCTAGTAAGAATATCGTCTTGTAGAGCTAGGTATTCTTGCAGTTCTTTTTTAGTGCGGAAAGCAAGTCCAGTGATTCTAAGTAGCTCGGGCCTGCTGGCATCTCCGAGCCAATGAGCAATAGATAATTGCCTAATCTTGATTGCCCCCACCTTGCCAGAGTCACTGACATGCGGACCTCGACAAAGATCAATAAACTCACTACCAGTGCGGTAAAAGCTAATCTCGCCTTCTGTGATCTCTTGCATTAATTCAGTCTTGAAGATTTGACCTTGTTGATAGAGCATGTCTAGGGCTTCTTCTTTTTGTAAATAGGTTTGAGTGAAAGGTAATTCTTCTTCAATAATTCGCTCAGCCTCAGTTTCTATACCCTGAATAAAAGCGGCTTCCGATTTATTGGGAGGGCTAGTGAAGGCAAAATCATATGAAAATCCTGTCTCTGTTACTGGACCTATTCCTAATTTAGCGTCAGGATAAAGTCTGAGGACTGCTTGGGCCAGAATATGTGCCGCTGAATGTCTAAGTTTTTCTGTGTCTTCAGATATTTCCATCTATGTGTTTTAGGTGACATGGGCGGTATAAGATTCGAACTTATGACCCTTCGCACGTCAAGCGAATGCTCTACCAACTGAGCTAACCGCCCTTGAGCTTACTCAATAACCTTATCGATTATACCGTATTTTGCTGCCATCTGTGCAGTTAAGAAAAAATCTCTATCCATATCTGCTTCTACTTTTTCAGTTTTTTGACCGGTTTGCTTTACAATCATATCCTTTAATAGCACTTTGAGACGAAGAATTTCACGAGCAGTAATCTCTATATCGCTAGCCTGTCCTTCTGCTCCACCTAACGGCTGGTGCATATGGATAGTGGAATTCTTCAGGGATAACCTTTTGCCCTTGGCACCATTGGCCAGGATCATAGTGCCCATTGAAGCTGTTGATCCCACAGCAATCGTTACCACATCAGGCTTAATATGGTTCATGGTATCGATAATTGCCAACCCAGAATAAACCACTCCACCCGGACTATGGATGTACATCTTGATATCTTTTTCCTCGTCTTCTTTTGCCAGAAATAATAGTTGGGCCACGATGGCATTGGCAACATCATCGTTGATGCCAGTGCCTAAGAATATAATGCGATCCTTTAATAATCTAGAGTAAATGTCGTAAGCACGCTCACCTTCGTGAGATCTTTCTATCACCGTAGGTACATAATAAGCCATAAATACTGCCTAAAAAGTTATACAATTATTTTAGCAGATGAAGCTTTATTCTGCTAAATATTTTTGTGAATAAGTTGAAATCCAACCCAAACCCAACAAAAATGTCTCCTACGAGACATTTTTGCTTGCACTTCTAACTATTTACTGCCTTGGAAGTTTCCTTCCTAATTAAAATATAGAAATTTTCTCCCTTAAAGTCAAGTCAATATTGTATGTTTCGGGTCAACTGAGTAAATAATTAATAGTGCTCCTCTAAATCACAATAGTTGCATTGACCCTACTAGGAGTAATAATAAGAGAGTCGTTCAAATAGATTGCTCACTAGAATTATTGCTGTACTATCTTTATATCCAATTTCGTTCCTGCAGAGTAATTAAGTTCAGCAGCTCGATTTGCATTCAATTCTAATACATACTTAACCGGCGCATTGGATTTGTAAATGTTGGAGGTATTGTTCGGAACGGTATTTGCACTCACGTTAGTAATATTGCTATTTGCATCAATAAAAACAATATCCAGGGGCAAAAGTGTATCTTTCATCCAAAATGAGGCTTGTTGCTCAGTTTCGTAGACAAATAACATGCCAGAATTATTGTCTAATGAACTGCGATTCATCAATCCCTGAGCTCTTTTTGATTCAGTGTCAGCCACTTCAGCAGTTACTGTAACTGTGTCTGCTGTGGAGTTGCTCAGCCTTACTGTGGCAGTCTTAATCGCAGCTAAATTCGCTCTATTAACAATATTGGCAGAAGGCGCTGGAAGCTGCAAATTTTCATTATTAGCAATGATTCCCAAGAGACTCAACAGCAGAACCGCGAACCCACAGATGAACCCTACAATTACAACTAGAGCTGGTGAAATTCGTTTGCCGAAATCTAATAATAACTTTTTGATATCTGTTAGCACTTGCTCATTATTATTCATTGGTGTTCATATAGTTCAAGGTTAAAATGCTAATTTACTTGATTCGTAGAAACTGTTTTTCTAGTTCAGTGCGTGTAATTGCCCAGATCACAGGCCGTCCATGAGGGCAACTATATGGTTGGACACACTCAGCCAGATCAGTGACCAATCTCTGGATCTGTAATGAATCCAGCTTGTCTCCAGCTCTAATACTGCTATGGCAAGCCAGAGTAGCGCAAACCAGGTCTAGTCCACGCTTGATATTAGTTAAGTCAATCTGCTGCTCTAATAAGTCTGTGGTGAACTCTGCTAGTGCTGCCTTTAAACGTTTGCTATTGGCTAATATCGCCGGCAGGGCAGTGATTTTAAACACGTAATTATCGCTGTCTTGGCCAAATAGCTCTAAATCGAAACCTAATTTACTGAACTCAGATATCAATGCACTGTCTGTGCCCAATTTGAATGGAATCTCCAGAGTAATTGGTATCAGATAGGGTATCTTTTGGACACTGCCGTTTAGCAATTGGCTCTGCAGTTTCTCATAGTTAATTCTTTCCGCCGCTGCATGTTGATCGATTACAATCATTTCAGTAGGGCTTTCTCCTACCAAATAAGTATCGAAAATCTGTAAGAACTTTGTACCTGAACTCGCTAGGCTGTTCAGCTTCTTGCTGTTATTGGAATTCCAGGGTATCTCACTTTCTTGTTTGGACCCTAAGTTTAATAGGTTCTTGCTAAAGTCCAGGCTATCTTGGACTTTACTGGAACTACTAGTGATTTGTGGGTAAGTGTATCCATTTCCTGGCCGTGAATTTTCAGCTGAGCGTGAGAATGTAGCTGTTTCTAACGAGGAGAAAGAGCCATCTTGAAAGCGCTCGGTCATTAGATTTCTACTGTAGACTCGCAAAGTCTCTGCTACAATATTCTTTACAAAGCTAAATAACTCACCTTCATTGCTTATTTTAATTTCCTCTTTGCGGGGATGGATATTAATATCTAGG
>CAZXFQ010000029.1:0-13783 GCA_964640685.1 uncultured Candidatus Saccharibacteria bacterium | reverse complement strand
ATTCCCTCTACCAGAGATTGTATATTCTGCCATTGCTTATGAACTTAGCATCCAATTTTAGTTCTGTGAGCTTCTTACTGGCAACATTATAGAAAAATAATTTAGAGTAACCACCGTCACTTTCGCGATTGGTTAACAAGACGGTATCTTTGTTTAACGCTTTTCTCAAGTAGTAAGCATTTGGATAGTCGGTTTTGGCGTAATTACTGGCATTAAAGTAATGATTATCAACCACAAACAAATTACTCCCTAGGATAGTAGGAAATTGATCACCAGTGAAACTTGTATCCAGGATCTTTTTTGCGTTGGTGACGCTACTACCTGTAAGTTTGATTTCGATTAAGGCATTGGTCACAGTTCCATTGCTGGTGTTGTTATCAGACTGACGCCAGATACCGTTTGCAGAATCTTTCATAAAGAATTGTCCATAACCAGTGAAACTAGTAGTAAACTTTTGCACCAAGTTGCTGACGTCTGCTTCTTGAACTGCTGCAAATGCCTTGCTCAGTTCGATTCTGTAAAGCTCAGCTTTGCCATTTACAACCTCATTAAAGAAAAAGAACTTCTTATCTGCTGAGAAACCATTACCGCGTAGAGCCTCCCGAGTTAGATGTTTGATCTGTACTTGCTTACCAGTCACTAGGTCAACCAGTACTGTGAGCTCGTAAACTCCCTGACTGGCGTATTCGGCCTCAGTAAGACTGCTGGGAAGACATTCAACTGGATCACAGCTACTCTTGAACCAGCCAATAGAATAATTCAGTAAGCTATTGTCTAAGCTAAAACCAGTCCTGCTATGAGACTGAACAGATGACAGGTATGCTTGATCTTTAGCCTTTGGTTTACTAGTTGTGACGTCTAATAAAAGTTCGCCCTTGTTATTAAATACTGCAGCTTTGTCAGTATCATTTCTCCCGAAGATTAACTTGCCGTCTAAACTAGCTTCAGAGAAACGATAGCCAGCTTTATTGAGTACCAGTTTTTCTGGTTTGTTGGCGTCTAGAAAATAAACATGCACATCTCCGTCACTATTAATTGGAAACACAGCTGATTTCAGGTCTTTAGTCGATTTGGCATAGTTGTCAGCCGGTGCAAGAGCGGATATGGGAGGAGTCGTTGGAACAGGAACAGTTGGCGGTGTAGCTGCTGGAGTGACTGCTGTTGGCGGGGCGACAGGTAATGAGGCTACATAGTCACCGGTCTTGTTCGCAGGCTGGCTGTTCAAAACATTCATAATTAACAGGGCAGTGCCGATTACGCCTGCGAAGATAACTAATACAGCGATAACAATGATTACTTTATGATTCTCAAAGAATTTAGCCACCTTTGAAATTTGGGGGGTCACAGAGGTTTTTGCAATAGTCTTTTTAGACTCTGGCAATTCGATCTTTCTGGCTTCAGTCTCAGCGTCAGGCAGAATAGGTTCCATACTAAAGGAATGTTTAAGTTATACACTTCAATCTAAAAGATTTAATGGCCGAAGTCAAAGGCAATGTTAATGGCTACTCAGGAGCCTTTCAACTTGCTCTAATTGTGGGGTATTATAATTCCCACAAATGCTAATGGCTTTAGTGAAACTTGTCCATTTCCATGCAGCTAGTTCAGCATAATTGCGTATGGGTTCTGTTAAAATCTATTACAATGGAGCCCAAATTTCAAGAGCTAATTCTCAAAATAGCTGATGCTAGCCAGATTATAGTTAATTATTTTGGCCAGATTTTGTCGCTGGAGACTAAAACCAGTGTGGCTGATTTCCGCACCAAAGCAGATGTGGAGACGGAAGCCAAAGTTATCGCCGCTATTGAAGAACTATTCCCTGACTACAATATTCACGGTGAAGAATCGGGCACGATTGATAATAATTCTGATTACACTTTCTACATTGATCCTCTGGATGGTACCAATAACTTTTCTCTGAATCTACCCGTTTTCTCCACTAGTGTGGGCTTAGTCAAGGGCAATACCGTCGTTTTTGGGCTGGTACACAATCCCTTTTTGAAAGCTAGTTATTATGCTTTCCCTGGCCAAGGAGCATTTTTGAATGGCGCGCGCATCAATGTCAACCAAGAATCCAATATCCATAACACCACCATAGAGTATAACTGTGGCTACAATACTCCTGTGCTTAGGGTTAGCAGTGTCAGAAATAAACTGGCCGATTTAAATATTAAACGCCAATTAAGTCTATGGTCACCTGCTTATGCTCTGTGCCTGTTGGCCTCAGGGAAAATAGAAGCGCTGATCAACGAAGATAATGACATCTACGACTATGTGGCAGGTAAATTAATTGTGCAGGAAGCAGGCGGTAGTGTGACCAGGCAAGATGGCAATCAGGAAACCGATATGAAAAACGACAAATTCGTTGCCAGTAATGGCTCAGATATACATAGCGATTTAGTTAGTATGCTAATATCTGCTTAGAATGTTCAAATTACTCGCACAGGAAATCGCCTATTATCGCAAGCTCTCTGCCAATGGCCGGGACTTACTAGGTTCATTCATACTCTACGGTGCGGGACTAGCTATTATCGGTATTTTCATGACAGCTTTTCTGTGGAATCGCACCGCCAGCCTCGGCCAAGTGGCTTTATTTTCACTGGTGGGGTTTATTGTGATTCCCGGGATATTCATCCTTAATGGCTATCTATTGCGATGGATCAATATCAAGACTTTGTATGTCATTGGCCTAGTGACAATTGGTATCGGACCTATATTGTTAGTGTTTGCCCCAGCGGTCACTTTGCCATTGATTGTTTTATTGGGAGTCCTAGATGGTATCGGTAATGGACTATTTTGGGCTAATCGCAACTACTTGACCATGGAGGTGGTCAAGGATAAGGACCGCAATTACTTTTTTGGAATCAATAGTGCTGGAGACACCTTTAGTGGCGTGGCATTTCCCATCATAATTGGCTTTGTAATTGAACGCGCTGGGCAGACTTTTCTAGGTAGTCCGGAAGTTGCCTATAGGCTGATTATGCTGATGGGACTGCTACTTTTTGCCATCGGAGCTTTTATCCTACGAGACAACACCTTTGAGAGCCCCAAATTCACTAAGATATTTTTAGGAAAAGTTGGCGCTGCTTGGACCACTGCCAGATGGTTAACTGTGTCTTATAGTATTGTGGAGGGAACGCTGTTCTTTCTGCCGGTTTTGCTGGTACTGATTTTCCTTGGCAAGGAGGCTTCTTTGGGCACTGTCGAAAGTTTCGCAGCTCTGCTAGCAGTGATCGTAACCTATGCAGTGGGCAGAATCGCAAGCCCCAAACATAGGGCCCCAATTTTGTTGATCTGCACAATTCTCTTTGCATCAGCCACGGTCTTCTTTAGCCTAACTTACGTGGCATTGGCGGCATTGGCTTTTATTTTAATTCGTAAGGTCACATTTCCTTTGGTGGGAATTGGCATTCAATCACTCTGGTATGAAGCTATTGATGAGGCCAACAATTCAACCAGCAGTGACCTGAAATATCGCTATATAGTTGATTTGGAGCTGTTTATTAATATTGGTAGAGTAGGGGCAATTTTAATTTTTATATTAATTTCTAGCCAGACTAGCAACGAAACTACTTTGAGAATTATCCCCGGGATTATTATGGTGGGACAGATTGGCATGTTAATCTTCACGCAAAGACTGAACAAACAGCTTGCTCCAGCTAGAGACCGATCCTTGCCAGCGACTGCAGATAGAATCGAGAGGTAGTAGTGTTTGACATAATTGCGTATCGATGTAATAATACGCTAATGAATCAATTGTGGCGTACTGAAAAAACTGAAGAGCTATTCAAAGCATTCTTGCAATTAAAAACCACCAATGAGGTCGCTGACTTTTGCCGCGATTTGATGACTGAGGCTGAAATGGCAGAATTTGCGGGTAGGTTTGCAGTTGCAGAGGGATTGAATGCAGGTAAACCCCAAAGGCAAGTTTCTAAAGAAACTGGAGTAAGTATTGCCACCGTCACGCGCGTCAATCAATGGCTCAGACGTGGCATGGGTGGTTATATATTAGCTTTAAAGCGTTTGCATTCACATCCTCGCTAGGAGGGAAATTAATAACGCAGGAATTAGTGAGTGGTTATAGTGCTAATGTGTTTAGTTACGATGCAGGTTCACTAACGAGGCCGTAGTGGAATCTACAGTTATTCTGGAGTAATTCGGATAATTTTGTCTTGGCCATTGCCATTATCTGTGAGGAAATACACAGCGCCGCTAGGACCAGGAACCACAGTGCGGATGCGGCCGTGGTCAGAGATCACGGGGCCATTATCTATTAGTTGTGGAATCACACCGTTAGAGACTTCACCTTGAGTAAATAGCCGGATGTGCCTATTCTTCTGCACAGCTAGCATTATGCCGTTTTCCCACATTCCCCACTGCCTACCTTTAAGCATAGTCATCCCAGAAACAGCAACTGTCGGTGAACCGGATGACCATAAGGCTGTGATTGCCTCCGGAAAACGCTTTGTATCAGTCATTGGCACGTTCTCGACGTATGGTGCATTAGGCGACCAACCAAAATTACCAGGTAATAGAGGATTGATTTCATCGTCAATATTTGAACCATGCTCACTACTAAAACCATAGCTGCCTGCAATAGGCTCGTCAAATATGATCAAACCCTGACTATTGCGATGTCCATACGAGAAGATGCGTGGGTCAAAAGGGGCGGGAAGATTGCCGACCACTGCTTTGCCGTTGAGGTCGACGCGCAAGATCTTGCCGCCCAGACTCTTTGGATCTTGTGGGGTACTGGCCATGGCTGCGTCACCTGTGGCCACCCAGAGATTAGCTTGGGTATCAACTGCCAATCTACAACCAGAATGTCTGCCAGATCTGTTGGCAGGTAAGTCAGTGATGATATCATTGCGTTCCTCTACGGCGTCTAAACTGGCATTTAGCTTTAATTTCACCACTTTGATATCTGGCTTGTCTGTTTGGCGAGAATTAAAGCAAGTGAAGAGCTCGCGTTTGTTAGCGAAATCAGGACCTAGGACCAAACCGAGCATCCCACCTTCGCCATTGGCATTTAAGTCAACGGGCCTATGCACCAGACTGATAGCAGCGGAGGCGACTTTCTTGAACAGCCCGCCTTGCCTTTGAGTGAAAAGCAAAGTGTCAATATTGGCAAATTGCAGATCCCATGGATTGCTGAGCCCTTCCACGATTGTGTCTAACTGCAATTGCGGTTTAACTTTAGCTTGCGGGCTAATAGCTTGGTTGGAGATCGTTTTGCTGGCGCCTGGCGAGGCTAAAGAATTACTAGGATTGCTGTTGATCCAATTAAACCCAATGACAATTAACCCCACAAGAGCTGTTAGTACTAGAAAAGCCGGTAAAAATTTCTTCAGCATCAATCAATTATACTAAATTTGTTATTACCCCGATCTGCAAATTCTAGGAGTATAATGAGTCAGATGATTGAACACGTAGACCCTAAGCAGATTAATATCCAAGATGTACCCAGACACACATGGTCAAGGCAAATTATACGCAAAAGTAGTTTTGACTTTATCAGCAATATCTTCAGAGTGGAAGGCACATTTGCGCTGTTAGTGCTTATGCTTTTTGTACTGGCGATTCTGGCCAATGCAGTTTTGAACTCACTCGCTTTAGCCAGCGTCTTAATGTTATTGGCTCTGTTCACCCTCATCGCCAATATTCTTTTTGGCTATTACCTATTCCAGAAAACTAAGCATGTGACCTATGAATTGGAGACTGGCAGGTATAAGGTTCAGGACAAAATTGTCGATGTAATCCCTGCGCAAGTAATTCTCAACAAAGGTTACTTTAGTAGGAAGGTAGAGACATACTCAATTTCTTTGTTTGATAATGTTAGTTACGTTCAAGGACCGATTGCCAAGTTTTTCAACGCTGGCAGCATTATTCTCTCCAAAAAGGATCACACTGGGGATGTGCGTCTGCGCAATGTAGTTGAGCCAGCGAAGTACACAAGTATTATCCAAGGGTTGATCAGCGATGAAGGCGGGTTTATGGTAGTAAGGTCTTAAAGAAAGGGCGCCCTGTACCGGGCGCCCTTCGAAGTTCTGGTAACACTATAAATAATTCTCTCAGAGAATTCCCTTAAAGCACTTCCTTAAAGCACTCGGTTGATGTTGGTGGCGAACTTACCAGCGTTCACTACGACATTTGTACTTGGTCTGTAAATAACTAATAATGAAGACCTGCCGAATGTGGCGACAATATCATTCTGCTGCACATTCTCATAGAACTTCGCGTTCACGCTCTTTAGGTTGTCCACATTGACTACAATAGATAGTTCAGGTGTCTCAGTAGAGTCAGCAGTGATCAGTTTAGCCTCTTTAGTTTTGGTAATGACATTGTTGCTAATTGCTTGCTGGGTCAATTCCAAGATTCTCTGGGGATTATCGCCATTGTAGATAATGCTATTATCAGCCTTACGGTAAATAATCATCTTATTTGTAGAATACCCCAACACATAGTCGCCATTTTGGGCATCCTTATAAACTTGAGTATTGATGTCGTTTTGTTTGCGAATAGTTTCTACATCTTGCAATGGCTTATTATCGCCTACGCGGGCAATAATAGGAATCTCGGTGGGTGGAACTGAAGTGAGTGCAGACACATTGTTTAACACCTGGATCACGTCCAATTGCTGATAGAGATTGATAGGATTAACCATCAAAAATATAATCACTGCTTGCAGCGCGACCACCAAGAAAATTAAGCCTGTTTGGGATAATAGGGTGTTTTTAATCTTTGAAAATAGATTCGATTTCTTGAATTTCAGGGCACGCGGTTCGATTTTGATCTCCATGGTGGCGTAATTATCTAAAATAGATATAACACCCTAGCATATTTATTTGGAGCTGACTATTGACGATTAAGTCGTAAGAGCTAAATAGCTAAAGAGCAAAAAACAGGAGGCCTACGCCTCCTGTTTAAGTTTAGATCGAAGCTATTGAAGCTTAGTATCTACCGCTACCACCTCTGTTCTCACGAGGTTGTTGTGGACGAGCAAGGTTGATATTCAAAGCTCTACTGTCGAGTTCTTGACCGTTTAGTTCGTCGATGGCCTTTTGGGCTAGTTCAGGAGTTGCCATAGTGACAAAACCGAATCCTTTAGAACGACCAGTTTCGCGGTCGATGATAATCTTAGCCTCAGAAACTTCGCCGACTCTCTCGAAGAAAGCCTTTAAAGCTTCGTCAGTTGTTCCCCAAGCAATACCACCTACGAAAAGTTTGTTATCCATTGTTATTTATAAATCTAATTAAATATAAAATTATAGGCACGTTACTTAGAACCAGGTTACGGAAAATTTGCAGTGAGATTTATTGAGTTGAAGTGCAGCAAAAGAAGCTTGTTTCTAATGAATTAGGAACTTGAACTATGCTAAACACCGATTGCTAATGCAATCACACTCCCTCAGTGCGCCTCCTTTCATCAAAAAACTTAACTATAGCACTGGTTTATGTGCTGATATTATAACACCAATTTAAACATTTTGCTCAATATTTTACTTATTAATTCTACTTAGCAATTCTACTTAGCAATTATACTTAGCAATTCTACTTAACAAGCAAGGGTAAAAAACGATATAGTGATCTATGGGTTTTACACTGCCGTTTTTGCATAAATTCAGATCTAAAAAAGCTGCTTCAGCCTTTGCCTCTAAAGAGTTCGATCCAAAAGAGATCTATTTATCTTTGGATGTAGGTACGCGCTACATCAAAGCGATCCTATTCCAAATACCTTCAGTCAGCGAAATTAAGATTGTCGGGTACGCCCGAATTGCACAGAAGTACGGAGCAATGCGCGACGCCATGATAGTAAATCTTGGTCAAGTAATTGAGGCTTGTGATATTTGTATTGGTAAATCTTTGGAACTTGCAGAACGCAGAATGGGGCGGTTGCCCCTGCCAACTAAGGCTGTAATTGGCATTGCTGGAGAACTGGTCCGAGGAGTGTCGGTTTTAGCGCATTATGAGCGCAGCAACCCTGAGCAGAAAATAGAGCTGGAAGAACTGCATTCAGTGATTCAACAGGTCAAAGAAGATTCGTTTGCTGGCGCATTAGAAGATATAGCCGGAGAAGTAGGGATTATTTCCGAGCAGATTGCCGAGATTTCTACTAAGATTGATGCTACGCACATAGATGGTCAGCTGGTCTTGGACCCGTTGGGGTTCACTGGCAAAGATGTCGATTATCGAGTGTATTGTACTTTCGCACCTAAATTACACCTTAATTCTCTCTATGATCTGGCCCGGGAGCTTGGCCTTGAGGAGGCCACAATTGTCGTGCAACCATATGCCACGGCTAGGGCAATGAAAGAGTTGAGGCAAAGCAGTGCTGGAGCCATAGTGGTCGATATGGGCGGAGGCACCACAGATATTGCTTTGATAAATAATGGTGGAGTTTTGGGCACGAAGATGTTTGCCTTTGGTGGTGATGTATTGACAAAGCGCATTGCCAATCATTTCAATCTAGAATTACCAGCGGCAGAAGAATTAAAGCTGGACTACAGCGATGGTTTGGCCAATCCCTCACAGCAAAAAGAAATTCGCAGTATCCTCAGTCAAGATTTGCAAATTTGGGTGGAAGGCGTGCAGATTGCTTTAGAAGAATTATTAGACGATGAAGAAGGCGAACTAGAGAAACTACCCAGTCAGATATTTTTATGTGGGGGAGGAGTGGCGTTGCCAGAGGTGCGTGAATTATTGTTGGAGCATCCATGGCTGACTTCACTACCATTTAGTAAATTTCCAAAGATTACTTACCTTTATCCTAATCAACTTGTTGGCGTCACAGATGAAACAAGGCTTTTAGTTGACCCTAGTGATGTCACACCAGCCGCTATTGCCAGAATGGCGATTGATGTGGGTTAGAATTTTACGTTAATACGCTAAACGATGTCGACTAGCAAAATATTTGTAGATCCTAATGAAGATTTGGTGTTTGCCTGTGCCAAGGTGCTGCAGGCAGACGCTAGCAAAGTCGTGTTAATAATACCCACGGGGGCCAATATTACTTCTAGTCAGGTGTCGCTTAAACTGCTCAATCGCATGTTGCAGCGTACTGCTAAGCTAGTGGTTTTGGTGGTGGAGGATGAGTTAGCATTGAGATTTGCACAAAGAGCCAATTTATTGGCAGTTGGGCGAGTTAGTGATATTACAGCGGATACTTGGGAGCAAGTAAATGAATTGAAGCAATCTGATATTTTAGCTAAAGATCAGCGCAAAGTCGAATTGCTAAAACAGCGCAATACCGCTGAGGAATACTCTGTTCCAGTCGATCTCCCCGTAGAGGTTTTAGAACCTATGCAAACAACAACGCCAGCAACTTCAGCAATTCAGATAATGCCAGAGGTCTTGGCCGATTCTACGGCAGAAAAAGTTTACTTAGGCGATTTTTCAACTGATAGTGGCGTAGAAGCCGAAATTAATTCAGCAGAGTCACTTGAGCCTGAGCCACAGGAGCCTGAACCACAAGTCGAGGTGATCGAGCCAGCACCATTATTTACCAAAATGGAGCCCAAGCTAGTAGATTTAGGTGGTTACGCTATTCTTGCTGGTGGTGATGTAGCAATTGACCCGCTGGGCAAAGTAGTAAAAGGCAAGATTGCAGCAATCGAAAGATTTCACGAATATGCTCCTGAAAGTGAACCAGGAAGTGACTTTCACCCTGATTTGGTAGCCAAATCTGAGCTAAACAGTGCCGAGGCCCTTGCAGCTCCTATATCACCTAGTACACCAACTAAGGCTGCGGTATTCTTGGCCAATACCTCCAACGCTTTGAAGACGAGATTTACTAACTTACGATTGTTTAATAAAGCTAGTGCACCCCATACTGCACATACTCTCGAATCCCCGGAGACGCTTAAATCACAACCAGTCAAACTAGAACCAGTCAAACTAGAACCGGTTAAACCTGGGCCACTACGGAGTCGCTTTAGTACTCAAAGAAACAGTGGACTCACTAATGCCAATTTCGCCAAGCCAGGCTTTAGCCTGAATCGAGATTACAGTAGGAATGCTCGTTCAGAATTTACATCAAGGCAAGCTCCCGGAGCTAGATTAAAACGATCTGGATTAGATAAGGGGTTTGCTAATCTGAAATCTGGGTTTAATAGTTTGCCTGTGGAGAACTATAAACAGATGTTGGCACTAAGTGCTTCTAAAGTGGCGAGATTTATCGGACAAAACAAGGCTAGAGCTGCAATTCTGGTAATTATACCTCTAATAATATTTATTTTTTTGTCTACTAATGTTTTTGCCCGCACTCAAATCAGGGTGACAGTCGAACAAAAAAGTCTGCCAGTTTCTGGTGAGTTAAGTGCTAGTGGAGATATACAGAGCTTTGATCTAGGACAATTGACCATTCCCATGCGCACTATTCCTAAATCTGCCTCCAGCTCAGAGACTGTAAAATCTACTGGCAAAGGTGAAAAAGGTGAAAAAGCAGTGACTAATGTGAGCGCAATTACCACGGGCGACGCACCTATCAATCTTGAGGCCGGCACAATTCTAAGCTTGCTAGGCAAAAATAATTTAGACTTTAAACTGTTGGCTGCCATCAACCTCAGCTCTACAAGTAGAGTAGCGCAGAATATTAAAATTGAAGCAGTAGAGATTGGCGAGCAATACAATCAGTCTGGTACCAGGCAAAAAGACTTTAGCGTCAAGTCAAAAGCTGTCGCCAACCTCTCCATTTTTACTACCAGTGAAATTGCCGGTGGCAGTAAGCAAACTACTGTTGTAGTATCCCAAGATGATATCAACCTTACAGCAGCTGATTTGACTAGTCGTTTGAAGCAAACCCTTACTAGCGAAATCAATACTCTAATCTCCAGTTCTGAAGTGAAATTAACTGAGGACATTAAGCTTGCCGATCCTAAAGTAAGCTCCAATAAACCTGTGGGCAGCGAAGTAGAAGAATTTGATGTGACTGTATCACTGGACGCTCAGGTAGTAGTGGTAAACAAGGCAGATCTGATTGAGGCTGCCAAAGTCATCACCAGTCAAAGCAATCAAGCTGCAGGAGATTTTAAAATCAACAATATAGATTTGCCTACAATTTCCGCCGTGAAACTAGAGGATAATACTGCCAAATTCACCATAGCTGCCGCAGCAAAAGTCACACCAGCTTTGACAGAGAAAGAGGTCAAAAGCAAAGTGCTGGGCTTAGACCCAACATCTGCCAGAGCTGAATTGCGCAAGCTAGCAGACGTAAAAGATGTAAAGTTGGACTATGCACCAGCGTATGTTCCAGAATTCTTAAGACGCGTGCCCCAGGATGAAGGGAAGATTGAAGTGAAAGTGCAATAATAGTGCAGAAAAATGCAGCTAAGGTGAAATACTACCATTTTATTGTGCTCTAGTTTGCGAAGAATCTATAAATCCCTGCTCCAAAAGGAATTGCGAGCCGAAACCCGGCGAAAATTATTGACACTTTACCAACCCGTTTGCTAAGATTATCACAGTCCCATATAGACTGCTAATTTATTTTATTAACCTAATTTTCTATGGCTAATACAAAGACAGCCGCGTCCAAGCTTATCCCAATTGGTGGAAACATTCTAGTGCAAGGTTTAGAGCACGAAACAGTTACCATATCAGGTATCGTACTACCAGAAACTGTTAGTAAAGAGAAACCGCAGCGAGGTAAGATTATTGCTCTGGGGACTGGTCGCAGAGATGACAAAGGTGACATTGTGCCTTTCAACGTCAAGGTTGGCGATACAGTCATCTTCAAGAAATACGGACCAGATGAGGTGGAGGTTGATAATCAAGACTATTTGATTATGGAAGAGAGCGACATTTTAGCTATCTTGACCTAAATCTTGAGCTAAATCTTGAGCTAAATCTTGGGTAAATTTTTAAGCTAATTTATATATTAATTTCTTTAAATAATTATGGCAAAGCAAATAATTTTCGATGAAAAAGCTCGCAAAGCTCTCAAAGAAGGCGTAGACGCCTTGGCAAATGTGGTAAAAGTGACTTTAGGACCAAAAGGCCGTAACGTTGCAATTCAAAAGAGTTATGGAACACCAGTCATCACTAAAGACGGTGTGTCGATTGCCAAAGAAATCGAATTGGCTGATAACTTGCAAAATATCGGTGCACAATTAGTGAAGGAAGCAGCTACTAAAACCGTGGATACTGCTGGTGACGGCACCACTACGGCGGTAGTATTGGCCCAGGCAATTATCACTATTGGACTCAAAAATATTGCCGCAGGGGCAAACCCAATGGAGATCCGCACGGGGATTGAAAAAGGTGTTGCAGCAGTAGTAGAGAAACTGAAGGCTAGCGCTAAACCAGTCAAAGGCAAAGAAGACATCAAAAGCGTAGCCACAATCTCAGCCAATGGTGACGAAGAAATCGGCACTATGCTCTCTACTATCATGGAGAAGATTGGCAAGGACGGCGTTATTACTGTTGAGGAGGGTCAGACATTTGGATTGGTGCAAAGATTCGTAGAGGGTATGCAATTTGATAAGGGCTACGTATCTCCTTATTTTGTGAACGCAGAAAATTTGAGAGCAGTGATTCAAAATCCTTATATTTTGATCACCGACAGCAAAATTTCTGCTGTGAAGGATATGTTGCCAATTATCGAGAAGATTGCAGCCACCGGCAGTAAGAATATTGTAATTATTGCAGAAGATGTCGAAGGTGAAGCCTTGGCTACTCTGATTGTGAACAAGCTCAAGGGTATTTTGAATGTAGTTGCTATCAAGGCTCCTGCATTTGGCGATCGCCGCAAAGCGATGCTCAAAGATATTGCTATTCTCACAGGAGGACAGGTAATCTCAGAAGAAGTAGGTCTGAAGCTTGAGAATGCCACTTTAGAGGATCTTGGACGCGCGGAAAAGATAGTAGTTGAGAAAGAAAATACTACTGTAATCACTGGCGCAGGGGATAAAGTAGCTATCAAAGCTAGGATCGAAGAAATCCGCGCCGAAATTGACAATACTTCCTCAGATTACGACAAAGAGAAGCTGCTGGAAAGATTGGCCAAACTCTCAGGCGGAGTGGCTGTTCTAGAGGTCGGTGCTGCTACAGAAGTAGAGCTTAAGGAACGTAAGGACCGTATCGAAGATGCTCTAGCCGCTACTCGCGCAGCAGTGGAAGAAGGTGTAGTTGCTGGCGGTGGTATTGCTCTACTTGATGCTTTAGAAGTACTGACCGACGTGAAAGTCATCAGAGACGAGATTATTGGTCTAAATATTCTGCGAGAAGCTCTTGAAGCACCATTTACGCAAATTTTACTCAATGCTGGCAAACAAGCAGCTGCCTACAGACGAGATGTCGGCAAGGGCAAGGGTTACGATGCTCGTGAAGACAAAATCGTCGATATGTTGGCAAAGGGTATTTACGACCCAGTCAAAGTTACCAGAATGGCATTGGAGAATGCCGCTTCAGTCTCTATGTTATTACTTACTACTGAAGCAGTGGTGGTAGAAGTTAAAGATGATAAGAATTCAGCTGGAGCGGCTGCAGGTATGGGTGGAATGGGCGGTATGGATGGAATGATGTAAATTAGACAGTAATTAGCCGCTAGCTAGATGATGCAAGTGGCTGATTGGAAAGCAGAAAGGGAGCTCAACAGAGCTCCCTTTTTGCTTTACAATCTTTCAGCCACTTGTTTCCAACCGTCTTTACCTGCGCTGGCAATTATTCGGGGGTCAATCCTTTCATTTTCACCGACTGCATAATTAGTCCCTAAAGTTAATACGCCAGTTACGATTGGTATAGTCTAGTATTACGGGCGTAACTCCCTCTATCTTGAGCAATTTTCCAA
>CAZXFQ010000028.1:0-13813 GCA_964640685.1 uncultured Candidatus Saccharibacteria bacterium | reverse complement strand
CTAGTCTTACCTGACGATGCCTCTTTGCTGCAGCTACTCGTCTCAGCAGCGCTGGCAAGTTATTTCGGTACGGAGACTAAATTCAGTATTCTGTCCAAAAACCCTGCCCACGCAGTACAACTGCGCAAATTTGTAGAGAATGTCAGCGTGCGTAGCGACTTACCCAGCTCTCAATACATTCTGACGCTGAAATCACCCGACCTGCAGGCGAAGTCGGTGCGCTGGGAACAGCAAGCGGGGAAGGTGCAAATCTATCTAGACTTGCAGGCAGGTACATTAGTGGAAAACCAATTGCAACTGACTCTTCCCGAAAAAACGACCGATTTGATAGTGTTACTAGGCAATACAACTGTGAATGGACTAGACCCAGATCTCAGTGAAAATAATGATCTTTTTCAGAATGTGGCAATTTTTGGCATTGGTTCCGAACTCAACCTTGGCGATGATTATCAGTATACTACTAGCAACCTCGAACGGCTTTCGACGCTAGGTGAGCAGGCATTGGAGACACTCAATGAACAAAAACTAACTGCTAATGTAGCGCAATTGCTAATGGCGGCAATTTTCCTAGAGACGGATTATCTCAAAACTGGAGTGAAAACTAGTGAAATCTTTTTGAGTTTGAAAAAACTGGCCGATGCTGGTGCCCAGACGGCTGACTGCGCAGAGATTATTACCTCATTAACCTCTATAGATAATGCTCAACGTGGCTGAGAATAGACCCTATTCCGCTGTAGCAGAGAGCCAAGTGCTAGTGGCAGTGCGAAGCCTAGCAACATTAGACGAAATCGCTGCTAGTTTGGTACTGGCGCAATTATTAACCCAGCAGGGACGTGAAGCGAGACTGTATCTAGGGAAACTCAACTACCCTTTGCGTGTTCAGAGATTTTTACCAACCCAATCCGGCCAAGAACTCAAATTTTACCAACCCAAGCAATACCAACATGAATTCATAATTAACTTGAAATTGGCCCCACAAACTGAAGTGAAAGGCGTGCGTTGGGAACAGACGGGAGAAAGTCTGCGGATTCAAATCGAAACCAACAACAACACCGAGGGCGAGCCTGAGTTCAAACTAGCTAGCAAACGCAAGTTTGCAGCGATTTATCATGTCGGCTTTAATGCATTGACGCAACTTGAAGACAGTGAAAATTTTTTGAAATATACTGATCTGGACTCGGCTTCCATGCATTACTTTTCATTGCAGACAAATAACGAGTCTGGTGCTGATGACCTAGGCTCAATATCTGCCACAATTTCTTTGTTTGCCAAAGAGCAAAAACTCAGCTTAAGCCCTGAGCAAGAACGCTTGCTATTGATAGGTGCGCAGAGGAAGCGAACAGTCAATCTAGATCTGGGCCGCGAATTCATCCAAGCTAATCTAACTTGGGCTGATTACCAGTTAGTCGCTAGCTTCTACGCCGGCACGATCTCTGAACAAGAGGATTTGGCGGATATTATTGCGTTGTTACAATTACTGCCGCAGTTAAACCCGTGCCTTATATTGAAACCAGAGGAATTGTCCAAACAAATATTCGCCGTAGACACACCATCGGGCAGGCTGACCTATAGATCTGGTTATAATTCTGGTAGCAATTCTGATAATAATTCGGGGGTTGTTGCTAAAAACCTATTGAGCAGGCAATTTGCTCAGTTCGCAATCGAACTGGATTTAAAGCCTGCACCAGCGCTTGTGCCAAAGCTTGTGCCAAAGCTTGAGACTATATCTGAGGCCCAGCCCAGACCCCAGGCACAAACTAAACCTCAGTCTCCTGTGATTTCTACAGCAGAATACATCCCTCTCAAACCTGCTAAAAGTGAATAGTTAATACTATATAGCTAGGTATATTACCGGGAAATACTTGTTAAGAAATTGTTAACTCTGCCGTGGTTTAATCAACTACTGAGCAATCAAATACCATGCTGGAGATTTTTCTAGTAGAAGATGACAAACAAGTTACCGATGTAATGATGCGCTACCTATCCAGGTGCGGTTATAGGGTCACACATAGAGACAACGGTACTCAAGCCTTGCAGTTTATCAAGGAACGCAAGATCTCTATCAGTTTGATTATCCTGGACTTGCATTTACCAGGTTTGAGTGGTTTCGAGATCTGCGAAAAAGTCCGCCAGGCCAAGCTCAACAATCCTATTCTGATATTAACCAGTGCTGGTGATCTAGCCAGCACAGTGAAGGCGCTAGAACTTGGGGCGGATGACTATCTTAGCAAACCTTTCGCATTGGCAGAGTTGCTGGCAAGATGCAAAGCGCTGATGCGCAGACCAACTCTTGCTGGGGAGCGCCAGCTGAGGGTAGGCGAGCTAGAGGTCAATCTAGACAGACGTGAAGCTCTGTATCACTCGCAACCATTAGACTTGAGGCGCCAGGAGTTTGAATTGCTGTATTATCTGCTCAAAAATCACAATCGTTCACTATCGCGTGAGCAGATCCTAGACAACGCTTGGAGTACCGATAAGGACCCCAATCTCAGCACCGTGGATGTGCATGTGCGGATGCTCAGACAAAAGTTGGGGGACAAGGACAAAACTCTGATCAGCACTGTGCATCGCTACGGCTACAAACTCAACGTCTTGGAATGATGATACGGAATTCAGTGCCGGTATCCAAACTTGACTGCACTGTGAGACTCCCTTGGAAATGCTCTTGCACAACTTTTTGTACATAATACAGACCAGTGCCATGCTCCTCTCCGGCAGCTTTTGTGCTAAAGCCTAAGTCAAAAATCTTGGCTATATGTTCGGCAGCAATCCCGCTACCATTGTCTTGCAGGCTCAGCTTATAGTCAGTATCTTTGTGCTCGGAAATTATATTAATGATTTTGTCAGTCTGCTTGGCGGGAAAAGCCTCTATGGAGTTTTGCAAAAGATTAAATACTACACGATTGAATTCACTAGGGTTGCCAGTGATCAGGCCTTGAGCATTCTGGTAACATACTCTCACGCCCGCGTGCACGGCGCGATATCTAAATAGTTCTAAGACATTGAGTATCTCTGCGTCGGGATTGAATCTTTGTAGGCTATATTCGGGCACAGTGCTGCGAAAACTACTGATAATCTGTTTGATCTGGTGCAAGCCGGCCAATGAACTGCGCAAAGCCAGATTTTCATGGTCTAGCCCAGCGTCTAAAAGTGCTAGATTGAGATTAATTGCAGTAAGACTACCAGCAATATCATGCAAGGTACAATTGAATAATTGCTCGAACTCCATGGCTCGCATACTCTTTGCATAGTCGACCACATTGACATTGCGTTTCTTGCTCATCATCAGTATATCTTCTTATATATAACGGAACCGATTTTAAAGGTAAAAGTTTACAAAATCCTGTCAGAGAATTGTCAGAAAGTTCACAGCTTTACGGGCACTAGCCTTGTGCTGCGCGCTTAAGCCTATCGTTGATTGCAAGGCCTAAACCGAGGGCAGGGAAGTAGTGAGCCAGAGCCACATCATACTCATCATTATCAATGGAATGCAGGTGGAAAAAGAGGTTTCGAGCCACTGTGGCTAGATCGGCTGCTGTGCCAAGATTAACCACACTGTAATCAGTGAAATAAGGCGCTAATTCAGTTACTGTAAGGATGAGCACTCGTTCACCTCGCCCCTCGGCAGTCTCAGCAGCCGTTAACAGAGACTGCCTCAAAGTAGAGTCTACTAGGAGAGCTTTGCTACCTAGATAATCGCTTTGCCCATAAAGTCGCAGGGGCGTCAACGGAGAATAATGCTTAAATGCAGTCCCGGGAGCTATTACGGATTGACTAGCTTGCGTGGGAGCGCTATGTGCAAGTGCCACAGGGCCAATCACAGACTCAATCTCTTCCCGACTCAAAGCACCTGGTCTGAGAATTGTGGGGACCGGATCTAAAGTTAAGACTGTAGATTCTAGACCTAATTCTGTTGGCCCGCCATCTAGACTATATTGCAAATCAGGGAAATTGGCACGTACCTGCTGCGCACTAGTACTAGAGGGCTTGCCAGAAACATTGGCTGAAGGGGCGGCGATTGGCACTCCGGCGGCTCTAATTAACTCCATCGCCATAGGGTGATTTGGCATACGGACGCCTACAGTTGACTGGCCGGCTGTGACATTGGCTGCAATTTGCATAGTTTTGGGTAATATCAAAGTCAGCGGCCCGGGCCAGAATCTCTCAATCAACAGCTTAGCGATATCAGAAACATGGCTCGCCACCAAAGCCAATTGCTCTAAGTCTGCAATATGCACAATCAGGGGATTTTTAGCTGGTCTGCCTTTGAGCGCAAAAATCTTGCTCACTGCCTCTGCTGAGAAAGCATTGGCGCCTAGGCCGTACACTGTCTCTGTTGGGAAGGCTACCACCTCATGATTGCGAATCGCCTGCGCTGCTTGTTGTGTAGCCGCCTGCTGTATAGTTTTGGATTGTATAGCTTTAGGTTGCATAAATATCATTTAGGAAATTGCACCTCTAATAATTTATCAAAACTCCTCATCCTGTCTCCATTACTCACTCGCTCTTTAGACGTATTATACAAGACGCTAGTATATAAATAATTACGATCTTTCCTCACTAGGATAACTTTATCTGCGCAATGAATCTCGGGGGAGCCTATCTGCACAGAAATATATTTCTCAATATAATTGAGCAGAGTTAGCCAAGGCATAATCTGTAGATCTATCGCAACAATATAGTGACCGAAATCCGCGTATAATTATGTGGAATTACAAGGCTAAGTCCTGTTGCTCGCCAGTAGTCATATTTTTTAGTTTATAAACATTTTGCGTAAGTTCTTGATCCCCAAGAATTACTACATAGTCAAAGTGCTTGCGATTGGCATAGTCAAAAGCCTTATTGAATTTCTGCAATTCCAATCCCAATTCAACTACCTTGCCTTCTTGTCGTAATCTCCGAGCCAATTTCTGCAAAGCCCCTGCTGAATTTATATCCAACATAGGTGCATAATACCTCTCTACTTGCTGCTCCCTTACTTTGCCCAACAAATTCCAACTTTCCAGGAATAATCTCAACGTTTCGTCGCCCGGCGCTACACCAACTGCGGGTAGCTCAGCCACGCCAAATAACTTACCTAGACCGTTATAGCGGCCGCCGCCAAATAGAGCGCGCTGGTTGTCAGGGTGCTTGTCGAAAACTTCCAAAACCATACCATCGTAGTAATCAAAACCTCGGATTACATTGGGCCTGAAGTTGAAAATACCTTCATAGCCAAGCTTGTCTAGATGTTCAATAATGACCATGGTCTCCTGGTAACCCTCATCTGCTGCCACTTCTGGCAAAGCTGCAATCAAATCAGCCCCTGAACCTGCATTGATAAATTTACTCAAATTGCCAATCTGCTCAGCATTTAGACCCACTTCCACAAGGCGAGAATTGAATTCATCCGCGCTTAATTTAGCACTCTTGTCCAAAATTCTCACCACTGCGACTTTTTGCTCCGCAGATACCTGTGCCACTTGATTCAAGATAAACTCGATTAATTTACGATTATTTAGAAAAATGGTGAACGACTCACGGGGAGCATCAAAAGCCAGCATAATCTCGGCGCACATTTGTGCAATCTCCACATCTGACTGCAGTAAGCGACTGCCAAAGATATCCAAGTTCAATTGCCAGAATTCACGATTGCGACCACGCTGGGGTTTTTCATTGCGCACAAAGTTAGCAATTGAAAATAATCGTAAAGGCTTGGAAGCACCTTCGTAAATCCGGCTCACCATTCGAGTCACTGAAGGCGTCATTTCAGGTCTAATTGCCAACTCACGTCCAGCTTTGTCCGTAAACACCATCAACTCCTTGCCTCCGATATCCTCACCGGACTTGGCTCGATAAATTTCTGCACTCTCAAATACCGGCGTTAAATATTCTTCATAGCCAAAACTAGTACACACCTGTCTCCAGGTATCAAAAATATACTTGCGAATCCTGAACTCCTCTGGGAACCAGTCATATGTGCCTTTTGGCGGCTGGCTAGTTAGCTGGCTGGTTAACTGGTTATTAAATTGATTTGTAATTGCCATAATAATAGAATGCTCTAGGAATTGATTCTGCTTCATTTTACACCAAATAACCACTATAATTAATTATTATGAAAACACAACTCACTAAATTATCTGTGCAATCCCAAAATTTCGCCCGGAAATTATTTCGCAATTATATAGTGTTTAAAAACTTCCTAGCATTATCATTTTTCGTGACGGCATTTATGTTAATTGTCAGTAGTGTAAGCCCTAGAGGCCAATTCGCTTTATTGTTAATGTTAATTCTGGGAGTAATAGTTTTGGTTTTGTGCTGCGGCCTAGCAGTGGAATTCGCGGTTAAATCCTTACGCCTCCAGAACCAAACTAAAATGCTGTATATCAGCCCAGTGATGGCTTTCAACGCTTTCTTCGGTCTTTTGATCCCAGGGGTGTATTTCAATTTAATCCTTAGCCGGGTAATCTATATTTTAGGGTCATTTCACAACTACAATACAATCTTCTGCGAATTCAGACAGGTAATCGTCAGATTTTACTTTCATAACGCCTTATACTGGCAGATCAGCAATCTACTGATGATCACTGCAGTGATGATTCTAGGCTTAATCCTTTTTGGAACAGTGTTAGAGAGAGCCCTTGCTCAGCGCAAATAGCTAATGTTTTAGTCAAGACTCCTTGGCCTGAGTTTAGCGGTTGGGTCTACTGGGGCCGGGAATTAATCCTTAGGTTTATTGGCCTTGCAGGCTCTGCAAGAAGCCCTCAGCGTCCGTAATTAGCACATCACGAGGCTTGGCGCCATTTGGAGGCCCTACTATGCCCAATTCTTCCATCTGGTCCATGAGTTTGGCGGCGCGGTTGTAGCCTAAGGAAAGTTTACGTTGGATCAAAGAAGCACTACCTTTTTGTGCTGCCACAATCACTCGTACTGCGTCAGAAAACATGTCGTCACCTGAAAGTGCCATTCCATCAGCGCCAGAACCTTTGGAACCGTCGTCTTTGTTAGCCACAATCTCTTCCAAGTATTCTACTGTGTCGCTTTGATCTTTGATAAAACTCACAACCCTCTGGATTTCCTCCTGATTTACAAACACGCCCTGCACACGATACGGTTTATTTTTATCAGGTTCCTTGAACAGTAAGTCGCCTTTGCCCAGTAATGATTCTGCCCCAATTACATCTAAAATAACTCTGGAGTCTATTTGAGTGGTGACACTCATCCCAACCCTACCAGGAATATTGGCTTTGATTAGACCGGTAATGACATTTACTGAAGGTCTTTGAGTAGCCAATATAAGATGTATCCCAGTGGCTCTAGCTTTCTGAGCAAGCCTGACGATATTTGTCTCCAAATCAGCTCTTCCAGCGGTCAACATCATATCTGCCATCTCATCAATTACAATCACTATGAAAGGCAAAGCGTTAAAGCCCATTTTCTGATTGTAACCTTCCAGACTCTTCACCTGACTTTCTCTAAAGATTGTGTAGCGTCGTTCCATTTCAGCTACAGACCACTTCAGCGCGTTCAATACTTTATCCATTTCCACAATTACTGGTGTGAGCAAATGAGGGATACCATTGTAATCCGACAGTTCTACTTGTTTGGGGTCTACCAGAATAAAGCGCACTTCGTCGGGGGTGCGCTTCATTAACAAACTCAAAATGAAGGAATTTGTTAATACGGACTTACCAGATCCAGTCGCTCCAGCAATCAATAAATGTGGCATCTTCTGAATATCAGCCACTACCCCGCCTCCGGCAATGTCCTTGCCTACAGACACTGGTAACATAAACTTAGGATTGTCCATTTTTGGATCTGCGACTAATTCTCTGAAGAACACGGGCCGCCTTCTGGCGTTGGGGATCTCAATGCCAATATACGAAGTGTCGGGGATTGGTGCTTCTATTCTCACCGCATTTGCCGCGGTAGCAAGAGCTAGGGCCAAGTCATTGCGCAAAGAAGCTATTTTTGACACCTTTATCCCCAGGGCAATATCCAATGCATATTGGGTAACTGACGGTCCCACCATCACTTGCTGTACCTTTGACTCAATCCCAAAACTTGCTAATGTCTGCTCAATAATTGTGGAATTATTCTTCACGTCTTCATTTTTGATATCAAGCTTAGGGACTGGATCCAGCAAATCAATTGGGGGTAATTTCCAATTGGGGTAACGCAACTCAGTTTGCACTATTGCACCTCCAGCTGTGGTCACAAAACTGACGTTGCCATCTGCATCGGTAACTGTACTTCCTGCTTCTCCTGCTGCGGGTCTGGGGCGATTGGCACTCATGCCTACAAACTCTGGTACTGTATGAGTATTAGAATGTGTAGGTGCGTCATTGTCCTTGTTGTTACGCTCAGCAGAGCGTGAAATGATGTCTCTAAATCCCCCAATCGTGGCTGGAGCTAGGCTTGCTGGTCTAACTTCTTCGACAGGCTTAGCCTGTACCACAGGTTTACCAAATAGCCCTTGGCTGAAATTTTTCAATTGGGTAAATAATTCTCCAAAGAACTCGGCCAGGTTCTGATCGAATAGGGCAGGTAAGAGCACTGCCATCAAGAAAAATATCACCGGGATAGTTAGGTTAAGCAATAAATAATTCAAAGAGAAATAGGCCAATTCGTAGCCCACTATGCCTCCTAGCTCGCCCCTGTAACTAAATTGTCTGGTGTAAAATGGCTCGGAGTAATTGGCAGCCATGAGGATTGCCAGTAGTATTGTCAACACTCCTTGAGCAAAGATAGATTTGCTGCTGGTTAAAAAAAACTTTAGACCAAAACACCTCATTGCCAAACTTAAAGAGAATAGAGCCAGCATAAATGTGGCGTCGCCTACAAAAGATCTGATAAAGGAAAAGATGCTACTGCCGTCGTTGAGAATGTATGACATGAAGGCAAACACCCCAAATCCAAAAAAGAGTATACCTAAGATAAACTTAGTTTCTTTGCTATCATACGTAACGCCTTTGCTGGCTTTTGGTCTACCACGTCTTTTTCTGGCCATAAACTACTTTATTCTAACCCAATTCCGCTAGTTTTTGCGTATATTGCCTTGTTCGATTAATTAATTCTGCATCGGAAATCTTGCCGGACTGAGTCTTAAGTATCTTCAAATAGGCTCTAAGCTGCTCCCGAACATAAGTTCTCAGCATTTTCTCTATTTCAGTTTGAATATCAGGTATGTCCAGATCGATGGTAAATTTTTCCTCAGTGAGGATGGCAATTAATTCAGGATTGGAATTAGTAAGTTTTTTCTCCAAGATTTCATCTAATAGACCTGACTCATGCCTGGCTAACTTGCCCCGATAATGAGTTTTTAACTCTTCCACATCCCTCAAACGCTCTCTGGAAGCAAAAATAAAATTAATAATGCTTTTTAATTTTCTGGAAATTTTAATTTTCACCGTCTGCCTCTCAATCAGCTCTTCTGAGTCGCTCTCAACTTGCTCAACAGTGGAATTAATATTGAATTTTATTTCTACAGGAGTATTTTTAATTTTATTTAAGTTATCAACTAGAATCTCGTAATGCGCCCCCGTGAGCTGTACTAGCTTCTGCAAATAGTGGTCCAGCTTTAGTTGGTTCTGAACTTTGGCTAGATAGCCTAAACACAGGTTCAAGTAGTCTGTTTTGCTACTTGCCTGGCTTAAATTGTAATCAGCTTTGTAAATCTCAATAATGTATTCTGGGATCTCTAAAGCTCCTTGCACAGCTTCTTTCCAGGCCAATGGATCTGCACAGATTAACTCATCAACGTCTTTGTAATGCCCAATGTTGATGGCTTTTGCCAAGATTCCCAATTTTTCTGTCAATTCCAACGCCCTTAACAAAGCTTTCTTGCCAGCTACGTCAGTATCAAATGCAAAGTAAATAGTCTCGCAGTAGCGGCCTAAGAGCTTTAATTGCTCAGGGGTCAAAGCAGTGCCCAAGGGGCAGACAATATGGCTAAAGCCAACTCTACTTGAGGAAACCACGTCAATATTGCCCTCAACCAGAATCACAAATTTTTGCACGCGCATGGCATCTTTGGCTTGGTAGGCGCCGTAGGGCAATTCTTTTTTGTGATATATCAATGTTTCAGGGGAATTTAAATACTTTGGGCCAGGGTCATCTGTGAAGATCGCTCTTCCACTAAAAGCCACTACCTCACCGCGCAAATTCATGATGGGGTGTAGCAAACGGCCGCGAAACTTATCATAGACTTTGCCGTTTTTCTCGACTAACAAGCCAAAGCGTACCAACTCCGGGTTTGTAAATCCCTTCTTCTGTAAAAACAACTGTAAGTTATGATAGTTTTTGGGAGCGTAACCCAAGCGGTATTTCTCGATACTAGCCATGTCGATTTTGCGCTTGCCCATGGCGTATTCCAGGCCAACTTTTCCAGATTCGTGTTTAGTAAGAATATAATAATAAAACTCAGTTGCCAGTTTGTGTGCTTGCAAAGCACTGACTCGCTATTGTTCTTGCTCTTGTGCTTTGGCGGTATTGAACTCTTCTAGTTTTACACCAGCTTTCTCGGCAGCCAAACGCAATGCCTCACGAAACTCTAATCCTTCAACTTTCTGTAAAAAACTGATCACATCTCCGCCCTCGCCGCAGCCAAAACACTTGTATATGCCGATTTCAGGATTAACAGAAAAAGAAGGACTTTTCTCAGAGTGAAATGGGCAAAGACCAAACCAGTTGCGGCCGGTGTGTTTCAGAGTCGGAACGTAGCTCTGAACTATACTAGCAATATCCAGTTTTTGCTTGATCAAATCTATTTGCTCTTTACTCATTATTAAGATTATCTCATACGCGACTGTGAGTTTCGGGTAGTTTTCGGCAGTTGACAGAAGTCATCTAGTGGTTCGTAATTATTAATTCAATATTAATTATGGGATAATTAACACTATGGACGATATCAAACTCTTGATCCTGCAAGCAACTCAACAAGCATTTCCTGAAGTGAAAGGCTCAGAGGCGCTTATCGAGCTACAGCGACCGACAGTGACTGGATATGGTGATTGGACTACAAATGTGGCATTACGCTTATCCGCAGGGTTAAAAACGGCGCCTAGGACAGTAGCAGAGACTATTGTATCAAGACTTGAAGCAAATATCGATAGTGGTCCTGGATTAATTCACAAAATCGAAGTTGCTGGTCCTGGTTTTATCAATTTCACCCTCAATCCTAATTATTATTTTGAGAATCTAGCCCAGATTTCAGACAAATACGGGCAAACCTCAACAGATAGCCCTTTAAGGATAATTGTGGAAATGGGGGATCCTAATACACATAAAATGCCTCATATTGGACATTTGTTCAATTACATTGCGGGAGATAGCATTGCCAGACTTTTGGCTTCGCAGGGACATGTGATCAAGAGAGTCAGTTGGCAGGGAGATGTAGGCCCACACGTGGCCAAATGTATCTATGGCTGGCGTGCGAAGGGTAAGCCAACTGCAACTGATATTGTAAGAAAGATGACTATTCTCCAGGATTCTTATGTGTACGGCAGCGAGCTCTACAGTGAACCTGAGCACCTATTACAGATTAAAGCCCTAAACAAGCTCATTTACGCGCAAGATCCCAGTGTCTACTCAGATTGGTTGGAGACCAAGGAATGGTCCCTAGAATTTGACGAATTCTTTGAGAGAATGCTGGGAATTAAGCTTGATCAGCGTTACTTGGAAGGTGATTTGTGGAAAAAAGGTATGGATATTGTGCGAGCCAATCTTGGACCTGTCTTTGTAGAAAGTGAAGGGGCTATTGTGTTCCCAGGCGAGAAAGTAGGCTTGCATACTAGAGTGTTTATCACCAAAGAAAGCACTCCGACATACGAAGCCAAAGAATTAGGTCTGAATACCCAGAAAATGGAGGATTTTCCTTATGATCTAACTGTTATCCCCACAGCTGATGAGCAAACTGCCTATTTCAAAGTGGTAATCAAAGCCCTAGAAGCATCAGTGCCAGCACTTACTGGTAAGATCAAACATATTGGCACCGGAATGATCAATCTCACCACTGGCAAGATGAGCTCCCGCTCAGGTAATATAGTGACTGGATATGGTTTGGTAGATATTGTACAAAAACGCGTACAAGAAGTCATGTCAGATCGAGACTCGCTCAAGATTATAGATAAAGAACAGGTTGTGCGAGCGGTGACCATGGGTGCGATTAAGTACGCGTTTCTGCGAGGCAATATCCTGCAAAATATGACTTTTAATTTGGAAGAATCCATCTCGTTTGAAGGCAATTCCGGCCCCTATTTGCAATATACTTACGCCAGAATCCAGAGCGTACTTAGGCACAGTAATGTTACGTCAATTGACTCAGCGCAGCCAGGCGGTTCTACGCAGCCAGGCGGTCCGGTGGATTTGCAAGCTAGCCTAGTCATAGACTCAGAATTATCTTTAGTGAAAAAACTAGAGCGTTATCCAGAAGTTGTTGTCGGCGCAACTGAAAGTTACAGCCCACATTTGATTGCCAATTACTTGTTCGATCTTGCCCAACAATTCAATAGTTACTATAAGGCAAACTCGATTAATTCAGCAGAGACAGTCCAATTAGTAACTGCCCGCAGGCAGCTAAGTGAAAAAGTATCAATAGTGCTAGCGGCAGGCCTGAATCTACTTGGTATAGAGGTAGTTGCCCAAATGTAACTCAATTCAACTCCGCGTCAGTAAATTCCTTGAAGTCAGCATCAGGGTCCAAGCTTGCCAATTCGGAATCATTATCTCTCTGCGTGCTCTGTATTTGATTACTAGCTGATTGTTGCTGATTATTAAATAATGCGATTGCCATAGCGCTCCCAATTAAAATCCCAGTCATAGCTATTGCCAGAATGATTAAAGTGCTTCGTTTCATAGTATTGTGCAGGTTAATATTTAAGATTTAGTGGGCTTTTGGTCTCTTAGTTCTTGAATACTAGGTCTCAAAGTGGTTTGCACAAAATTGCGCGTTTCCAAAGCTGACTCTCTCACATCTTTCAAATAATCCCGTGCCTCCTGCAATTTGGCCCTATAAGCACCTTCACTCTGACCACAAGCCATTTCCTTGCTTTCTCTTAGTGCACTCACAAATTTAGTGTAATCCTGAGAAATATTTTTGATATACGTGTCTAGTGTCTGTAAATTTGTCCCTACTTCCTTGGTATCATATCCTTTGCTTTGCAGCCTTGCAGCTAATGTTTGAGTTCTGTCCTTGATGCGATTGTAATTATTTATATGTCGGTTTTTATTATTATCATAGCGAGCAACAAGTGTATCTACTCTAGTGGTAATTAAGTTGCATCTATTTTCTGCGCTTTCTTCCAATCTAGCTCTAACATTTTGTGCTGAAGTATTGGCTGGCTCTTGAGCCAATATTGAACTAGCTGGTATTAGCAAGCTGCTAAATATAATCACCACAATCAGGAGCAGTTTATTTTGTTTCATGACGTTTTTCATATTATGTATTAAGTTAATGTTAAATTAATTTAGTTTTATTTTAAATAAATTTCTGTTAATAATAGTTTCGTATGGGGGTTACATCTACAAAAAATAATTTCGAGAAAGTCTACTATGATTACTTTAAGTTAATCTATTTATATATATACAAGCGCATTGGCAATACTCATGATGCAGAGGAAGTGGCGAGTGAAGTCTTCCTAGCTGCCTGGAAGAATTTCGAGCTCTACAATATAGAATTATCTCTAAAAAGCTGGCTATTTGGCATTGCTAGACATAAGTTAAACGATTTCTTGCGGAAGAAATACCAATTACAAAGCACTTTCCAAACTCTGGATTCAGAAGAATTAAAATTAGATCCTAGTCAATTTGCTAATTTTAATTCCAATTTTAATTC
>CAZXFQ010000027.1:12438-14612 GCA_964640685.1 uncultured Candidatus Saccharibacteria bacterium | reverse complement strand
TAAATTGAAAATGATCCAAGTGAGGCAATCAGCCGAAGTCAGCTAAAACTCAGCTAAAATTCAGCTGCTTTGTTAAACCTCAAAGGACCCATAAAGATTTCTGTTTTAAGAAATCCTACAAGTTGACTGGCTTTCGGGGCAATAAGCCATTTTCTAAGTCGAGAGTATTGCGGTAAATTGCGGCCAAGGCCTTCTTGATTTCTTTTATGTCGTTGGAACCATATTCTTGATTACTGCGAATATTGGCACTGTCTAATTTGACTTCTGTCACCAGCATCTTTATTTCCGCCTGTAATTTCTCCATGCGCAATATTGTCTCGTCCAGGGTTCGACCCTCTCGCACTCCTAACTCCCTGGCAATTAATTGCGTATTTTCTTGTAATTTATCTACTTTGCCAGCCAGAGACTTCACTTCCGAGCGCAGTTCACGATAATCGTCTGCCATAATTATGTTTGTAAGCTAATATACTAGTTAATATACAGTGATTATAACGAAAATATTAGCTATAATAAATACAATTCAACCACGCTGCCCAAAGTACTATGAGTAATACGAGCAATATGATCAATAAATCACTATGGTTAAGTGAATTAGGCGAACGAAAGTCACGCTCAAAATTGCACGGCGCCGTGGATAGCGATGTGGTAATCGTAGGCGGTGGCATTGCCGGGATTTCTACTCTCTACTTCCTGCTCACGCAGACCCAACTAAACATCATCCTACTAGAAAGTGACCGCATCGCCCATGGCGCCACTGGCAACAATGCCGGGCACGCCCTCACAGGGTTTGAGCGAGACTTCCGCGAGTTAGTACGAGACTATAACCGCGAGTCGGTAGTGAGCATGTACAAGGAACTCAACACCAGCTGGAGCCTGCTAGAGCTTATGAATCACGAGCTCAAGATTCCTACTGAAGTGACGCAAATTGTGGACCATGGCGGCTTTACGCAAACCGATGATTTACTTGAGACAATTCAGGAGCAATACGAATTGGTAATCAATGGAGTCAATCACAGCCTGATCTTGGTCAGCAAAGATTTCAGGGATCGAGATAAAATCCCCCCACAGTATTTGGATATAGTCGAGTTTGTGGAACCAGGTGAGATACTATCGCGTCTGGAAACTCTTGATGAGCGATACATTGCAGCACATATCTACGGACCTAGCGCCTTGATGATAAGTGCTGAGTTCACCCACAATATTTTAGAAATGCTGGAACAGAAGTTCCCCCATCGCTTAGAAGTATACGAACATACTCCTGCAGAACAAATCAAACTATTTCCAAATGCCGTGCAGATTGACACTCCACATGGCAATGTTTCTGCAAATACACTAATAATGTGCACCAATGGCTACAAGCAGGCCAATATTATTGACGGTAATTCCGGGCAAGAATATCTCAAAATCAAAACTCAAATTTCTCAAATAATGGGTGAAGTTGTTGCCTTTCCAAGCAAAAAACAAAGCTACTTTGGAGGCTATTATCTCAATCCAGAGCACGATCTACATAAAGAATCCTACCTTTATATCAATCGTCGCAAACTGAAAGATGGACTGTATTATACGGCAATTGGTGGAGCAGAACTGGGTACCGATATACATGGACCGTATTCAGATAACCATAGTTTAAGCCAGGAGAGTCTGGAAAAATACCAACGCTTTCTGAAATCTACTAAGTACGATTTTGAGCGCTCAGAATTTGCCTATCATTGGGAAGGAATTATGGGATATACCCCTAATCGCATTCGCTGGATAGGTCCAGATACTAAATACCCCAACCTCTACTATAATCTCGGCTGCAATGGCATCGGTTTGATGCAAAGCATTTATGGCGGTTGGAAACTAGCTGGGATGTTGGACGGCGCCAAATTTTCACCTTCACTGTTTGACCCTAATTGATATTGAGGGACTAGGATTCGAACCTAGATAGATGGATCCAGAATCCATCGTCCTGCCTTTAGACGATCCCTCAGCTCTGCCAAATTGTGAATACCCACATTGCTGTGCAATTATACTACTTGTGAAACCCATTACCGAACTCAATACTTGATATTCTCCTTGAACTTATCCTCTATACTTATCCTCTAGATCTGTCTTCTATGCCTATTAGATCAGATAAGATATATAACGGTCGGGCTTGCACTTCTGAATAGATCCGCGTGACATACTGTCCC
>CAZXFQ010000027.1:5466-12338 GCA_964640685.1 uncultured Candidatus Saccharibacteria bacterium | reverse complement strand
GATATATAACGGTCGGGCTTGCACTTCTGAATAGATCCGCGTGACATACTGTCCCACTATGCTGATTGAGAAAATGATCAAGCCGCTATGAAAATACACGCAGCCAGTAATTAGAAAAATACTGGACCAATAGCGCTCACCTGCCACAAATAAGACTAACCCCAAGATACCAGTCAATATTCCGACAGGAATCAATAACAAGCCTAAGCGGTTGATTAGAGTAATTGGAGTAGAGGAAAAACTCAACATACCATCCACTGCCAGCTTGATCATTTTTTTGAGTGGATAATTGGTTTTGCCCGCAAAGCGCTCATCTCGGTCAAATAAAACCCCCACCTGTTTGAATCCCAGTGACGCTACTAACCCGCGCATAAAGCGATTGCGCTCGCGCATTTTGCGCATAACCAATACTACTTTCGCATCCATTAGTCTAAAATCGCCTGTGTCTCGGGGTATCTTAACGTCTGCAAACTTCTCTAATATCCTATAAAATGCGGAAGCTGTGAAGCGCTTAAAAAAACTATCTTTGCGACTACGTCTTTGTGCAAAAACCACCTCAAATCCTTTCTCCCACTGCTGTACTAGCTCAAAGCTAGTTTCTGGCTGATCCTGTAAATCTGTGTCCATGATAATCACCGCGTCGCCGTCTGCGTAGTCCAACCCAGCAGTAATTGCTATTTGGTGGCCAAAATTCCTAGAGAAACTCACAATCTTGACGCGGCTATCCGAGTCTGCAAATTTAGTGAGAATTGCTAAAGAGGCGTCTCTACTGCCATCATCGATGAAGATAAATTCAAATTCGTAGCGTGGCTCCCACTTTGCAACCTCGGCTATCAAGACCTCCCAGAACTTGCTAATTCCTTCAGCCTCATTGAAAACTGGCAAAACATAACTAATCTTTTGTTTCATGAGATAATACTATCACTAGTTTGCGGTCTTGTTAAACTCGGTCTAGATAAAACTACTACCCCAGAAGTTTGTGACTTAATGATATAGCCTTGTTCCATTGTTTGTTTGATCAATTCCTGCAGAACTGGATCATACCGATCATTATCAATAAATATCAAATCTGCGTCTTGATATCTAGGTAAATCCCACATTGGATAGTAAAGCTGTACGTTAGCGAAGTGCCCAAACTGCCCGCCTAATGTATTAGATACCAATAGCTTTGCGTCTGGACTAATCTGTGCCTGTTCGTTCTGAATAAATTGATAATCAGTCATGCGGTTGGGAGTTTCCAGTAAATATTTCCAGGCGGGATTACCTCCCAGGAAACACAGGTTAATCCCAACTAGCAAAAATCCCAGGCTAATTCTGTGCCAATTAAATGCCAAATTTGATTCGGCTTTCGGCTTCGGGTTTGGATAATTTAGGTAATTGCGTAACCCCCAGATCGTTGCATAAAAAATTCCTACACTAGTCATTACGTCATAGTGCACCATAGCGCTATTTTGCTGTGGGGAATTGGCCAAAAGATTGACCAACAAGCTAGGAATCAAAATGAACGCTTGTTTCGGGGCCAATACCACCAGGAACGCCACCGGTAGGAATAATTTTAGCAGATAACTAAAATGTACTGACTTTGCTAAATAGTTCCAGACAAACACTGGCTGGGTTAGTAAAGTTTTCACAATCGCCCCACCACTATCGCCCAATTCTGCGTACCTTAGCAGCGTATCAGATGGCTCATTTCTAAAATGAGGAATAATTACAAACAAAGCTAGCAGCGCAATGCTAAAACTATAGACAGCAAGCACTCCCGCTTTTCTATCTCTATAAAAAACTAATCTTGACAGGGCGAACATGCCAGTGAAAATACCAACGTCTTCTTTACATAAAGTAGCAAGCACGAGCAGACTTATTCCTAGCAGTGACCCGGGTCTACGCAAATACCAATAAATGCCCCAAACCAACAACGGCATAGCAAAGCTAATTGGGTGATAATCAAAATTGAGCACTCCAGTGACGCCCCCAAACACGCTAAAGATTAACATTATCAAAACGGCCCATTTATCTGATTGCAAATGCCATTTCGCCAGCTTATAAATACCAGCAATGGCAAATGTCACTGCCAAAGTCTGCAAAATAAACACAGTTAAAGCGCCGGGGAATAACCGGTAAACTAACGCTGGCAAGACTAGTATGGGAGAAAAATGATCTCCCAAATAGTTCTGCACCTCTGGAGAAGAAACAAACCAGTTACCATTGCTCGTATTCCATAACACTTGCTGCTCTAACCCGAAGTCAAAGAAAGCAGTTTGCAAATTCACATGCCTATAATAACTTAAGGCCGTAAAGGCCAGAAAATAGACTATTAGATAGGCCAGCACTAACCATTTGATTTTAAAACGGTTAGCTTGGATATATTTTCTTAGCGCTCGATTCAGCAAAGTCGCCAATGCCAGCATGATCAAGCCGATCCCTACTAAAACAAATGCATTAGTACTTAAAATCTTTACAGCCAATCGAGCCAACGCACCACTAAAACCATAGCCCAATACGTAGTTATTGAACAATAGCGCAAAAACCAGCCCGCTGATCAGTAAGATTATCGAGTATACTGCAATTGGGTATTTGTTATAGAATATTCTAATTGATTCTGTGATTTTGCGTTTTGTATTCACGTAGCTAAGTTTAACCGAACACATCTGCAGGTGCAACCTACTCTAAGCTCGCCTATCAATCTCAATTTATTCTCAGATGGTGGGGCACGGGGCAACCCAGGGGCCGCCGCTAGTAGCTGGCTGCTATTTAGCGATGGTGGCAGTCTGATTGACTTCGGAGCTGAGTATTTAGGCACAAATACCAATAATTTTGCAGAATATAATGGACTCATAAGTGGCTTAAGTCAGATAGTTAAACTCAACGGTGCAGTTGCCAAGACCCGAAGACTACCCGAAAACTTTCGGCTAATCTGCCACCTTGATAGTGAGTTAGTAGTTAAACAATTAAGGGGCGAATATAAAGTAAAAGAAGCGAGCTTGCAGAAATTAGCCTTGAAGGCCCATAGTCTTATTGCGGAAATCACTACTAAAGGTAATACTGTAGAGTTCGTACACGTGGAACGTAAATTAAATCACTTAGCCGACAAACTAGTTAATATAGCCTTAGATGCGCATTTACTATGAGAAAGATTAGCCTTAGCAATGTTAAAAATGATTTAGGTACTAGATCCGATTCAGAGGAATTAAAACCTAAGAAAAAGTTTAATATAAAGGCGTTATTATTGGTGCTTTTGTTCGTAGTGCTAGTTGCAGCGGCAATTTTTGCAGCTTCAAGATGGCAGAGACAATTAACTAATAGTGTTAGTAGTTCTGGACAGAATACAGCAGACGCCTGCGTGGAAATTCTTAACCCAGCTTGTTGGACCCAGGCTTTTAAACCGCAGCTAGATAAGGTCGATGGCAAAACAAATGTGTTGATAGTAGGCGTCGATACACGTGAATCCGGCAGTGGTGCTGGCTTAGCAAATACTGATACCATAATTCTGGCCACCATCAACCATGATACTGGGCAAACTCGCATGATTTCCTTCCCACGTGACCTTTATGCGCCATATCAATATACTGATAACGGCCCAACTTACCGAACTAAAATTAACGCTATCTATGCTTCAGGCAGATCTCAGACCGCTGACAAAGACGGTATGAAAGTGTTGAAGCGCACTATTGAGCGTATGACAGGCGAGAAGATTCAGTACACTGGTTTGATTAGACTAGAAGGTGTGGTGCAGCTGATCGATGCTATTGGAGGCATTACAGTGCAAATCCCTGAGGATCATACTGACGTGTATCCTTTCATTGAGCTGTCTCAAAAGTACAAAGATACCTGCAAGAGATGGTCAGGTGATAGAAACTACTGTCTGTTTACATTTAAGACTGGCTCCACTCCAATGGACGGGGAAACCGCTCTGATTTACGCTAGGATGCGCAAGCTTTCCAGCGATTTTGATCGAGGACGCAGACAACAGGAAATCATCTCCGCTGCCAAAGACAAGGTCCTCGGTGATGATACGCCAATTGCGCAAAAAGCTCAAAACTTGTTTTCTGTGTATACGAACTTGGCAAAACACGTAGAAGTGAACATTACACTAGAAATGATTTTGGCCGGCCTAGATCTGGTAAATGATGTAGATCGCGATCCAAGCCGCATTGTAGTCGACCCCAGTTTCGGCGGAGGTGGCGTGGTGATTAAAGGTGATGGCTCTAACTTTAATTTCAAAGACTATTCCTTCAAACAACTCCAGGATAAGCTGAAATTTATCAATGCCAACGATGATCTTTATCGTGACGAGCCAAAAATCTTAGGCACAAACTACACTGGAGAAAAATGGGCTAATGAGAACCCGTTGATTAAAATAAAGAGCGGTGGATACTGGTTTACTGAAATTGTTACTGAAACTAAACCAAAGTCCAAGGACAAATTTGGAATTGAAATAATCGACTATACTGCTGGCAAAAAAAAGAATACTGTCGAGAGACTCAAAAAGGAATATGGGGAAGCTGCTGACATTACTGTGATTACAGCCGATGAGACTAATGGGTTGAAGCGTACTGATAAGTATAAAGAAGATATCGCGATTAATATCTATCCTACTAAGCCAGTAGTAACTGAGACTCCAACCACAGCTGCGCCAACTACCAATTAAGTTCTAGTTATTCATAGCGCAGTGCCACAATTGGATCAAGCCGAGCAGCCTTTAGAGCTGGAAAGAAGCCGAAGACAATACCTACCACTGCTGATACTGATGTGGCCAGCAAGATTGTAGAAAGAGATAGTGTAGCCTGTAAATTGGCCACCCTGCCAATCAATAGTGCCAGACCTATACCCAAGGAAATGCCAATTACCCCTCCCAGTAGGGTGAGTAATACCGCCTCAACTAAAAATTGCCCTAAGATGTCAATCTGTCTTGCTCCCACCGCTTTGCGCAATCCTATCTCCCTGGTGCGTTCGGTGACCGAGACAAGCATGATATTACTAATTCCGATACCGCCCACCAACAAAGAAATCCCTGCAATGCTCGAGAGTAGAGTCGTGAAAATTGCCGTCACTTGCGAGGCAGTGCTCAAGATGTCCTCAGAGGTGAACACTGTAAAGTCCTTGTCCTCGAGGCTAGTATTTCTAAATGTGGAGAGTCGGTCTTCGATCTGCACTACTACTGCATCCACCAACTGCGTATCTGCCACTGTGAGATAAATGGAGCCATACTCAGCACTTAAAAACAACCTACTAGCTGCGGTGGTATATGGCACAAATACCTCACTATTGGGATTATTGAATCCACTAACTTGACGAGTACCTAACACGCCAATAATCTGAAAACTTAAATTCTTCAAAAGTACTGACTGTCCAATCACTTCGCTGGCAGTTTGTTCAGGAAATAATTCAGTGACAATATCCGATCCCACCACAATCACATTGCGCTCTGAAACCACATCAGACTCTGAAAAGAAACTCCCTTCAGCAACTTCTAGGTTTTCTAAAAGAACATTGATATTGCTGGCAGTGGCTTGGACCGAGCTACTCAACTCTTCTGAACCCTTACGTACGCTGAGAAATCTTCTGGTATAAGGCGAAATCTCGGCAATTTGCGGAAATCTAGATTTGTTATTGAGAAAATTGTAATCGCGATTTGTCAATTGACTCTCGGCGCTGACACTATTGGGCCCCTGAAAATCCTTGCCTGGAAAAATAGTGACAAGATTGCTCCCTAGACTACTGATAGTGGAAGTGACCTGTGATTGTGCGCCTTCGCCGAGGGACAGAAGGGTTATTACCGCAGCAATTCCAATCACAATGCCCAAAATAGTGAGCAAGCTCCTCACTTTATTGGTGATTAATCCCCTCAGGGCCAGTTTAATAATGAATAGTGCACGCATTACAGTCTAAGTTTAGTTTAGCTCAATTTAATTCGTCACTAACAACTGCTCCGTCCTTGATCATTATGATCCGTTTGGCAAGGGCTGCAATATCTGACTCATGAGTAATCAAAATCACTGTGCTGCCATTTTTGTGGATATCTCGGAATAAGTCCATCACACCCACAGCGGTTTTCGAGTCCAAATTACCAGTAGGTTCGTCTGCCATGATAATCGCTGGCTCCATCAATAATGCCCTAGCAATCGCCACTCTTTGCATTTGCCCGCCAGAGATTGCATTGGGCATGTTACTGGATTTGGTGGCCAAACCCACCTGCTCTAGAACTTCTTTGACCCTTGCGTCTAGGTTAGGGAGCTGTCCATACATCCCCGGCAAGGCGACGTTATCATAGACAGAAGTTCTAGCCAAAAGATTGAATTGTTGAAATACAAACCCCACCTCTTGATTGCGAAAATGCGCCAACTCGTCGTCATTTAGTTCACCTACATTGGTGCCTTTGAGAATGTAATTGCCTGATGTAGGCTTGTCCAAAGCGCCCAGGATATTCATTAGTGTAGATTTACCAGAGCCTGAAGGCCCCATTATAGCTACAAACTCTCCAGCGGCAATTTCCAAGGAAACCTCCTGCAAAGCCTGGAAACTATTGCTGCCTAGGCCATAGCTTTTGGACACTTTTTCTAAGGATATTAATTTGGTCACGTTTATCTGCTGCCAAATAAGCTAAATGAATCACGACTATTACGGATCTCAGCAGTAGGCAAAGCTAATTCCTGTCCGACGTTTAGTCCGCTTAGAATCTCCACTTCAGTTTCCGCGCGAAAGCCCAGACTCACTTCAGTATCAAGCAGCTTTATTATGGCATTGTCAGCGTCCTTGTTTGATTCTGTTGCCATCTTTTTTTCACTGCTAATCACTTTCACAAAAGTCTTCCCGTCTTTTTTATAGAAATAAGAGTCGTTAATTGCGATAACATCAGTTCTTGTATCTGTGAC
>CAZXFQ010000027.1:0-5456 GCA_964640685.1 uncultured Candidatus Saccharibacteria bacterium | reverse complement strand
GCCCAATCGTGCCCCGGTTGGCACACTATTTAAGTCAATTTCTACATTATAGCTAGGAGTGCTGGCCTGACTGCCAGTTAAACTGCTAACTGGGCTGATAGCCAACTGCGTGACCGTTCCACCTGCAATTGCGTCGCCCAAAGCGGAAATATTAATCTTGACTGTCTGCCCAACCGCGACTTTATTGATATCAGCTTCCACGACTTCAGCTACAATTTTCAATTTGTTCAGGCTGGTAATCTCCAACACAGGAGTCTCGTCCTGGATCAGTGGTTGCCCCTCTTTCGCTGTCACTGCAGTTACTGCGCCCGCGATTACTGCGCGTAATTCTTTATCTTGTTTCTTGCCAAATTTATTCTTTGTCTCAATTATTGCCAATAGCTGGTCTACTTCCACATAGTCATCAACTTCCACAACCAAATCCTTGAGTTTGCCAGTATAATTTGGCTTTTGTCGCTCTATATCTGCACCTTGAAGCTTACCAGTGGCAATTACTAGCTTTTCGAGGTTTTTCCTACCCACAGTAATCCTTTTCAAATCGCTGTTTCCGCTCTGTTGATTGGCACCTGAGACAACCAACACGACAACGACAATCGCCAAAGCAACTATCCCAAAAGCAATCAAATTGCGACGTGATAATAAAGATCTACTCATATGTCCTCAGATTTAAGCTAAAATTGGAGATGCAAATTGACTCTGCAAGTATCATCTTTATCATAGCAATAATTACAGAGTTCTGCTTGAGCATACTATTGTCATATCTACTGCAACGAGAGCTCAAACAACTGCTAAATACTTACCTCAATTCGCAGAGTAACTCAGCGCAATTGGTTACTGCAGTAATGCAAACTCACCCCCACAGGATTAGTATGGAAAAGTTGGAATTAACTGCGCCATTTCTGCACCGCCCCTTAGTGGGGGCATTACTGATCACCGCCGAGCGGCTACAGAGGGAATTAAGGCCCCTATTTAGCAGAATCGCTGGCACTTTAAGCAGCGCCCTACAATTAGTGCAAGTTAGCTGCTTGCTTGTGGGAACGGTTTCCTTGGCAAGACAGGATCTCACTATTCTGCCTTGGCTGGCAGTAATTGCTTTCAGCAGCCATGTAATTTTAATTCTAGCCGGCCTCAGCAAAATCAACAATTTGCGGAAATTATTGCGGGAATTCTCGCCAAATCTGGATTTGCATACCCAGGAACGTAATTATGAATTACTGCAAGTACTTTCTGGCAGTTTCGCTAGTTGGGGAATTATTATGTCTTTACTAAGTTTTCTGGGGTTAAGCTGGGCCAATAGATTTTCAGCCACAGAAGTAGAATTGGACTAGCG
This sequence comes from uncultured Candidatus Saccharibacteria bacterium, assembly GCA_964640685.1. Taxonomy (GTDB): domain Bacteria; phylum Patescibacteriota; class Dojkabacteria; order CALFHW01; family CALFHW01; genus CAZXFQ01. Next base: position 4,126 of record CAZXFQ010000027.1, on the reverse strand, counting down.
CATAAGCCGGATTCTGTGTTTAGGCTTAACATTTATCTATTGCCCACATATTCGTGGTTGCTCCTAGCGAGGGTTACCTATGCCCGTTGGTATTACTACCAGCGGCGGTGGGCTCTTACCCCACCTTTTCACCATTACCGCAACCTTTGACAATTGCGGCTGTTATTTTCTGTGGCCCGGTCTGTAAGCTTACACCTACCCAACTATCTTCTGCAGTGCTGGTATCCAGGCTTACGCCCACATACCAGCTTAAACAGACTTCATTGGCGCTATTTGTGGAGTCCAGACTTTCCTCCCCAGCAATTGCTGGGGCGCTAAGCTGCACTAGTCCGGGTAATTATACCAAGTAACTTACGACAATGTAGACTTAATATTTAACAGAAACTTCTTTGCACTTCCCACTTCCCAACGCTTGCAAATGTTTGTACTATAGTATTATGCTAAATTTGTCATTTTACACTCATGCAACTTAATACCCGCTCCAGAGTCATCGCGCTGATAGCTCTAATTTTAGTATTAGCTGGCGCAGCTATATTTATTGGCTGGCAAATCAGTGTGCGCAATCAAGCACCCACAGATTCAGCGGCCACAGCGTGGTGCACGGCGCCAAGACCAGGGGGGCAATGTCCTGTAGGAGACCCTATTGATGGCTGTAATGTGTGGGCTTGGCGTACCAATGCATCTTGTGGCGCCGCTGGAGAATGTTATCAAAACAATAACTGCGACGCTCCCCCACCTCCTCCTGGAGGCGAATGTAGTGTAGGATTCCCAGGTGGAGTCACAGGTAGCATCCAAATTGCCAATTGTACTAGCAATTTCAATATGGAAGTTTATTATCGAGATGTTCCAAGTGATACAACCAATGACGCCTGCGTCGGCACATCTAGCAATCGTAGAGACCGCTCGGTAGGCAACGGTGTCTACAGCCCGCGCAACGACGAATTAGGCTGTGGTAAATGTGTGCAATACGATATAGAAGGTCGTGGTGGTGTAGCCCAATTCACTGGAAACTGCACGGAGACAACTCCCCCAGCTCCAGCCGATAAGGTTTGTTATAAATGTACCCAAAGTTTAAGCGACGGCAATACCTGCGAGCGCTTTACTATTCCTGGCACTCAGGCTTGCGCCGCAAATGGCGGTTCTGACTCAGCTACTGGCTGCGCTGCAGCTGCAACCAACGGTCAGTGCCCTGTCACTATTGTGACGGAGTCCTGCGGTGACGCTTTATGTCAGACTGCTGAGCTCTGTGAAAGAGTCACCCCTAACGGTACTATTTTTAGAACCTGTGGGTCGGCGACGGGTCAGGCACCTACTGGCGAATTAGCACCAACTTGTACTTTTACGGGTGCCAATGCATGTAAACCAGCAGTGATACAAGACAAGACCTGCTATAAATGTACTCTAAGCAATCTTAATGACGGCAATACCTGTGAGGCTTTTGTGATCCCCAGCACGCAAACTTGCAGTACCAATGGTGGATTTGATACCAATGCTGCCTGTGAGAATAGACTACCAAGCGCAGCTCAGTGTCCAGTTATTGTGAATGATGGCAGGCTGACCTTGTTGAAGCTGGGCAATGAAGTTTGTGAAGCTGGAACTAACAATCATCTCATCAGTTACACCATTACAATTAGCAATATAGGCACTACCGGTATTAATTACTCCAGTGTAGTTGATACCATTCAGCAAATCAGCACTACTAACATCACTGCGATAACTGGTGGTGGTGTATTAACTGCTAATAGTATTACTTGGGCGCCAGGTAGTCTCGCTGCTGGTCAGAGTGTTAATTACACCTATACTTTGAAGCTGACTCAGGCACAGGGCGACGCAGTAAATGACATGGTGAGCAATCAAGTAGTGGTAAATTACACTGCTAATGGCGCTCAGCAAATTACTTACACTAACAATCAATCCTTGACTTGTAGTCAACTGCCTAAAACTGCGATCCAGGATGACATCATGTGGGTAGTAGCAATTATGCTGATCTTAACTGGAATTATTGTTTATAGACAAAAGGTTGCTGCGCAGTTCACACAGCCTCTACTGATAATGGCAGGACAATTGTTTGAGAAGGTCGCAGATCAATCTCCACTCAACCGTGGCAAGAAGGGTCGCAAAAGTTTCGAAAAGAAATTGCTAGAAGATAATGCCAAACGATGACTGACAGAAAACCGCTGATAATTGGGGCAGTAGTAGTAGCTGTGATTGTAGGCTTGGCTATATTTCTGATAACTCAGGTAAGCCAGCCAGCTTTGCCACCTAGCAAAACTCCGCCTGCAGCACCGGTGACACCGCCTAGAACTACTCCACCTGCCAGTGCGCCAGTGAGTACACCTCTGAGGACTCCACCTGCTGCTACAACCCCGCCTGGAACTACTCCACCTGCTTTGACACCACCTAGTGCTGTTGCAGCCAAGTGTGGAGATTTTTGCCGAACCATTTCAGACTGTCCTTTGGGCAACACTTGCTCGACTACTGGACAATGTGTCCTAACTCAATGCAGTGCCAGTCCAGGCAGCTGTCAAGCGAGTGGCTGTAGTCTAAACCCGAATGTGGCTGGTGTACCGCCTGCCCGTGTGACTGCCACCCCTGGAGCTAGTATTCCTCCCGCAGCAATAGCAGGTGGCAACATACCAACCTCATCTCCAATAAGCGGAGGGGAACTCCCCTCTACCGCTCTGATCAGCGACGATGCTGACAGGCTACTCTTGGGACTTCTGGTTATTGCTGGTGGTCTATTCGTGTATCTGACCAATGGCCACATCAAACTTTTCTACGCTTTAGGTGGCAGATACATCACAGCTGAGTTCTCTGATGCTGAAAAACAACAACTAGAACTAGAGATTAGCGAGACTACCCAGAAACAACGCCAGAAAAAGCTCAATCACTTACGCGCCCATTCCAAGGACTATGAGCAGAAATATCTTCAAGATTAGGTATCAAGCAAACTGAAGCTGTTCCCACCCTTCATCCCCATCAACTACATGTGAATTTCTCAGCTACAACTTTCGAGCCGTACGTTCGCGTTGGTACACTAACTATAGCTGGAGTGCATCGGTCTAGATCTGTTTAGATACGGCTTAGATACACTTTAGATACAGTAATTCTCTTGGATCTAGCCTAGGTATAGCGTGGTTCCAGGCAGATTATAGTTCCTTGAACTCCTATTAGTGTTTATTTATAAAGCCGTCACATATAGTGGCCCGTAAAGCAACAAAGAAAGAGGGAGCTTACGCTCCCTCTTTTGGATCACAGTTCTAAAGCACTACTCAAGGAGTAAAGCTTCGACCACCGCCTTCAGCTACTCTTGTGAAGTAACCTCTGGTTTCTACAATGTTGAAGTTATTACCAAACAATGTACTGTTATCCAATACTACTGATTGATAAGTTCCGTTCTCAAATTGTGATAGTGTATCGGCCTTAACACCAGCTTGCTCCATTTTCTTTAATAAAGCCTCACTAGTATAGCTCTGATTTGGTGCATAAATACCCACCAAATTCCAACCGTTGGCTAAGTTCACAGGTCTGGCAGTTTCTGGATAATTACCAGAGAAAACTAGAGGGATACTGTCCCCATCGTTGAAGACGAATAACCCCATGCCTGGAAGCAGAATGAAATCAGCTGAACTAAAGTCTGTCCCCTCTCTTAGAGTGACCATTGTAAACTTACTACCATCATACTTGGCAACGTGTAGTAACTTAGCACCTTGTGCATTCCAATACTTAAGCAGGTCAGATGCCTTAAGAACAGGATTATCAGCACGGTTGTCGATCATCGGGATGTGGATCAAATTCCATCCAGCATTCAGATCGTAACTAATCGCACTGGACTCCTTCTCCAAGGTTATATCTTGGTTTCCACCTTCCGCAAATGGTTCGTTAGCATCTTTTTGCCCGTTGCCATTTATATCATTATAGAAGCCTACTAGTGCTTTACCAGCGGCTGGGTCGACTACAATATCGGCGTTTGCAAATACAGCCCCACTACTACCAGTGAAAGAATATCTACCTGACTCAGTAACTTCTACTGTATTAGTTGCAGTCTGAGCAGAGATCCCTTTTACAAGACCATTCAATCTAGGTTGATTGTTTGAACTTATTATGCTTGTAAGATCAATGCTAC
>CAZXFQ010000026.1:12570-14776 GCA_964640685.1 uncultured Candidatus Saccharibacteria bacterium | reverse complement strand
AGGAAGATGCCATGAAAAAGGAAGATGCCATGAAAAAGGAAGATGCCATGAAAAAAGAAGATGCTATGACGAAGGAAGATGCCATGGCAAAAAAATCAGGCCAATATGTTTCTTATAATAAAGACTCATTAACTGGCAATAGTAACGTCATTTTCTTCGCTGCGAGTTGGTGTCCAACTTGTAGAGGATTGGATAACGCAATCAATTCCCAGGCAAATACAATCCCCTCAGACTTAACAATTCTGAAAGCAGATTATGATACTGAGACATCACTAAAACAGAAGTACGGTGTTACATTCCAACATACCTTAGTGCAAGTTGATGACAAGGGCAATATGCTAAAGAAATGGAATGGAAGTCAAAATATCGCTGCTATTGTAGGCGAATTAGTATAGTTTATGGAATACATTCCACTATCATTTATAGCAGGGGTTTTGACAGTGCTTGCACCTTGCGTATTTACTCTTTTGCCCGTAATACTGGGCGGGTCATTAGTAGGTAACAACTGGAAGAAGACTGCTACCATTATTGGCTCCTTAGCAGTATCTGTATTCTTTTTCACACTAATACTCAAAGCTTCCACTTTATTAATATACGTCGATCCCAATTTCTGGAAATACGTATCAGGTGGAATCTTAATCGGGTTCGGAATAGTAACTTTGTTTCCCAAGCTATGGGGTAAGTTAGCATTTAAGTTAAATCTTTCCTCCAAACCAGATAAATTATTGAGTAAGGGTTCCCAAAAAAGAAGTTTTATTGGAGATGTTCTGGTGGGGGCTGCCCTAGGACCAGTCTTCTCAAGCTGTAGCCCGACATATGCGATAATTATTGCAACAATACTACCGCAGGATCCTATCTCAGGGGTAATTAATCTTATTGTATATATCATAGGTTTAACTCTGGTTCTTGCACTTATCTCAATATTCGGGCAAAAAATCATCAAAAATCTGAAGTGGGCCGTGAACCCAAACGGAGCCTTCAAGAAATTATTAGGCATCATTTTTATCGTTATCGGCATTTCGATTTTCACAGGATTTGATAAAAAATTTGAGATATTTCTGCTTGATAATGGGCTATTTAATCCTACTCAGATAGAAACGAAGCTTCTAGAGAGAGAAGATGAATCAGATAAAGTTGGTGCTCTCGATCTGAATGTAAAAAAACCATTTAAGGCTCCAGAACTAGCTGGTATTGTTGATTGGATTAATTCCAGCCCCCTTAAGTTAGCTGAGCTAAAAGGTAAAGTTGTACTTGTGGATTTCTGGACATACAGCTGCATCAACTGTATCAGGACCTTGCCGTATTTAACATCTTGGTATGATAAATACAAAGACGATGGCCTAGTCATTATTGGCGTACATTCTCCAGAGTTTGCCTTTGAGAAGGTTAAATCTAACGTTGAAAATGCAGTCACAGAAAACAAAGTGAAATATCCTGTTGCACTTGATAATAACTTTTCCACTTGGAAGGCTTATGAGAATCAATACTGGCCAGCAAGCTATTTTATAGATAGAAATGGAAATATTGTACATACGCATTTTGGTGAAGGTGCTTATGTAGAGAATGAAATGATTATTCAACAGTTATTAAGTGTTGAGGGAAAAGGAACACTTCCTGATAAGAAATCAACATTCAACCGAAGTCAAACTCCTGAGACGTATCTGGGATACTCTAGGATAGAAAATTTCTTAAATCTGGGGGAATTGGAAATTAACAAAGCAAAATCATACACAAAGCAAAGAAGTGTAGGGAACTATTGGTCACTGGAAGGAGACTGGTCGCTTTCACTGGAGTACGCTATCGCTCAGAATGATCTAGGCAAGCTTAGTATGAAATTTAATGCGAGGGAAGTCTATCTTGTAATGGGCTCAGACGTTGGGAAATCAATCAATATCAAAGTTTTTCAAGAAGATAAGGAAATTAGCTCTACAGATATAGCTATTTTGAATTATGGCCTATATACGGTTGTAAAATCACCTGAGTTCTTGACGGACTATAGGTTAGAAATCACTAATGCGAAAGGCGTACAGATGCATGCGTTTACTTTTGGGGGATAGACCACGGAGAACCTAACCACAACAATCATTGATAAGGGGAGCTTGGGGCGACGGCTTCGACTATAGCAACCGTAAATATCGCTGCAGAGCGTCAGCCAGAGCTGTATTTGTGGAGCAAAGAAACCAGGTTGCACTAATTTAATGTTCTG
>CAZXFQ010000026.1:0-12470 GCA_964640685.1 uncultured Candidatus Saccharibacteria bacterium | reverse complement strand
GCCTCGGTTAATTGCAACTATGCTTGGAGTTCTAAGTATAGTCAAATTCTTGAAAATATCTGAATTTGATAAAGACCTCTAAAATAGGTGTTGCCTTAATATATAAGCTGATATATAATATGCCCAGATGTATTTGTCGATTGACTGAATATATATAAACCACATAATTTCAATAAATATTAATAATGACAGACAATTCTACAGATAACAGCTTGCAGGAACAGCTTAAACAAGTTCACTATATTCTAGGTGAGCAGGCTACTGATGTGGCCAATAAAGTTATGTCGACTACGACTGAAATGGCTCCGCAGCTGAATGATCTGATCAAAGATCTCTCTAGCTTGGCCTCTAAGATTTCTCAGATGGTAGTGGAGTCAAAGGCAATAAATACTATCCCGGTAGGTAAAGCAGAGGATTATGAATCAGTCAGCAATTTCGCCAAAAAGTTGGGCAACACTCAATACCAGCTGCTTGGGTTGACTCATGACTTGGTGGATTTGCAAAAAGGTGCGGAGGCAATATTGAATAAAGGATTTTTATTGGGGGATGAAATTATGGATTTGCAAGAAGAACTTATGGAAGTCAGATCACATTTAGATAGCTTGGGAGTTTTTTCTAATAATCCTAAGTTGCAGGAATTCTTTGCTAGAAATAATTAAATTATTAATATGCAAAACATGTCTGACACAGCAAAATCAATTTTAATAATAGAAGATGAAGTTAGTATTGCAGAAGTTTTTAAAAAACAACTTGAGCTTATTGGTGGGTTTGCAATCGAAATTGCCAATGGTGGTAAAGAGGGTTTGCAAAAATTGCAATCGAGCAAATATAGTTTGGTGTTATTGGATCTTGTGATGCCAGAAATGGACGGGCTGGAAGTGCTCAAAGCTATCAATGAGGATGAGAATCTGAAGAATATTCCAGTGATAGTCCTGACGAATGTCACCTCTGATGATGCTTGGCAGAAAGTCAGAGCTTTGGGTGCAAAGAATATCCTAGTCAAAACTGATGTAGATCCTGATGGTCTAATTGCCCAAATAAATGCGGTAATTTAATTTATTGGCAGTAAGTTTGAAAATAAGTATCGGTCTCACTGTGAAAAAAATCTTAGGATTAGGCAAAGAGTTTATCTACGGGGGACATTTATTATCACTGGGGTTCTCAGCGATTATCTATACTGTTGTTATCTTTCTTAAATTGCCGGTAAGTTTAACTTTCCTGGCGATTCCTTACCTGATTTCCCAGTTTATATACTCATATAATCATTTGAAAGAAATTCACTTTGATGCTGACTCTAACCCTGAAAGAGCCAGTCATATAAAACAAAGAGAGCACTTCACCAGATTCCTTCTAGCTGCATATCTGATACTACTAGCAGTATGTTTACTCACCACAAATCTATTGACAACTATGCTAGCTTTGACGATATTGATAGGAGGAATCTTATACACAGATGTATTCAAAGAACTTAGTATAAAATATATTGTGGGATTTAAAAATCTATATACATCCTTTTTCGTAGCTGTAGGAGTTTTTTTAATTCCTACATTTTATCAACTGGAAATTTCACTATTCTTGATCGGGATTGCATTGTTTGTTTTTATAAGGTTAATAGTAAACACTGTTTTCTTCGATATTAAGGATTTGGAGAGCGATAAGAGTAGAGGGTTAAAAACATTCCCTGTAATGATGGGAAAGAAAAAGACAATAATTGTATTGCAATTAATTAATCTAGTTAGCTTAATTCCCATAATTGGGGGGATCATAACAGACAAACAACCTAGTACGTATTTTCTCTTGATTGGGCTGATGTTATATGCATTTTACTATCTTACACATGCAATATTTCTAAATGGTAAAGGGTTAAGGAATCTTTCCTATATAGTAGTAGACGGAGAATATGTATTCTGGCCACTGTTAGTCTTATTGGCTAGAGGTTAACTAAAGAAATTTTCAACTATGGATCTAAAGATATTAGAAACTATCCTGCTAGTCAGCATCAACGCCACGGGTGTGTTTATTATTATTGTTGTGTTGTCCAGTACATTCAATCAGAGTACTTATCGATGGTTCGCTGCCATGACTGTTGGTTTATTGGCCTGGGTTAATCTTGCCACCATAGCTTATTTTGTTGAATCTACCGAGCTTGCCACATTTACATATAGACTGAATTTTGCTGCGGTTGTGTTCTTTTTCCTTGCAGCATACAAGTTTTACATTGAATATTTTTTGGGTGTTAAAAATAGATTGTCACAAACAATACTAGTAATCATAAGTATAGCTCTATCTGGTTTAATTCTATTCACAAACACGGTAATCTCTAGTACCACTAAACAACAATGGGGGAACGAGATATCTCTAGGAAGCTTAAGTCTCCTCATTTATCTTTTCTTTACGGTAATGACTGGAGTCTTTATTTACTATTCTATTTCAAGATACATTAGAGCTTCAAAAGCGGAAAAAAGAAAGATCTTATTTTTTTTAATAGGTACATTTTTTCTTATTAGTTTCAATGTTTTGTTTAATATTGCCTCCCCAATCATCTTTGGAACTGCAAGGTATCAGCATCTTGGTGACTATTCTGCTGTAGTTTTTCTAGTATTTACTGTGTTTGCAATATTAAGGCGAGAATTTCTCAACGTAAAAATTGCGTTTGCGGCATTTCTAATTAGTATAATTGGCATTTTCTTAATCGTAGACATCTTTGTCCTTAGTGACAACTTGGTAGAACTACTAATAAAATTAGCAATGTTCTTACTATTCCTTGGAGTTTCAATATTGTTGTTGCGAAGCATTATGCATGAGATGTACCAAAGAGAAGAATTAGTGAAAGCTAATCAAGATCTTAAAGAAAGCCGCCTAAGATATTTAAGGTTAGCTGAAGAGCAAAAGGGCATTATCGACGTGATGGGGCATGAAATTAGAACTCCGCTTACTACAATAGTTCAGGAAATTAATTTGCAAAAGCAGGTCAATCTGACTAAAGAAAAACAGCAAAGCTGGCTGAAAGGGATTATTGACCCTAAAGATGCTAGTTTAATTGTAGATAGTTTTGAGACTATGGACACAGCAGTCACTCAGGCCGTATCACTGGCAAATGAAATGTTGGAATCAGCCAGATTAGATCATGATTCGTTTAAGTTGGATTATTCCAAATTTGATCTTGTGACGGCTGTTAAATCTAGTATTGATATCCTGAAAAAAACTTATGCAGATAGGATTAACTCAATTGATTTTAAAACATCTTTCACTAGTTTGCAGGTGAAGGCTGACGCTACACGGATCAGACAAGCTGTGGACGCCTTGCTCACCAATATAACTAAATATGGCGTCGATCAAGAAACAGGCAAAGCTGATATTGAAGTCAAGCTCAGCGCTGCAAGCGAGAACGTGAGGATTTCCGTGAAGGATCATGGAATCGGTATCGCCGCGGAGGACATAGGGAAGTTGGGGGCTAAGTTCGCAAGATTAAATCCAGATACCAATAGTAAACTGAAGCGACCAGGAGGCTCTGGTTTAGGATTGTATGTGGCCAAAGGCATCGCCAATAAACATGGCGGCAAATTATTGATCGAGAGTGAGGGAATTGGCAAAGGCGCTACATTCAGTCTTGATCTGCCAGTAATTTCGCAGTAATTTCACGTTAATTTCGCAGTAATTACAAGCTCATTCTGATCTAAGGTCTTAGAGTGCCTGCGAATACCTGCCAGGCAAGCAATGACTTGGCTACCAGACTCAAGATAATATACACTCTTTCACCAAATAAGTAATCTTTCCAAGGACCGACCTTTTTGTATTGCAAGACCATGTTGACTGCAAAACTATTGAAGAAGATAAAAATACTGATATAAATGAAATACACGAAATTAGGGATATTACCTCCACCATATTGCCTAGCGGCCAAGACGTAAATTCCAAAAACCACCCAAGGAATGACCCCAGCAAAACAACCAATTATATATGTTAACCAGTTTACTTTGCTGGACTTGCGGTTGTGGTCTTCCATAGCCAATCCTAGAAGATTCATCACTGCGTCAAGTGTGAAGATCATGATTAAGCTAGAGAGATCATAGATACCTGACAAGAAGCTAATTGCAACCATCATAACGCTCGCGCTCAGTGCATATTCAAACCAACGCACCTTATTTATGCCTAAGAGCAGATTTTCCTCATACTTCTTTCTATAGACTGTGGCAATAAACAGATGCGCTAAAGCACAAATCAAGAAAAAGATCACTACAAACCAAGCCAGATTGACCTCAGCTATCTTTTCAGTAGCAGGTAACAGTGCTTGAGTAAGTGGGTTGAAGCGCAGAAATGAAACTGTAATCGGTACAATTCCCTTAGTGGGATCGCTAATGAACAATACCGCCAAGGCCTGCAATAGATGTAGGCCTGCCATGAATAAATTGAATCTGCGCAGGGAATTGAGTTTAGTCTCCATGACTGATGATAGCACTCTTTGGGGAGGTTGTTAACTTAGACGAGGAGTTAATTCTAGCCTGTGGAGCTAAAATTCAGAAATATTCACACCCATGTCCAAGCGCCTGCAATAGTTATCAGATTGATTACCAAACCGATAAGATTAATATGAAGAAAAAGCCTGCCACCAAGATGTTTAGGACTTTATTTGTATTACAATCACTTTAGTCAAATCATACAGGGGTTGCGTTAGGGCTGCCAGATTTCGCCACGGATTAGTATTAATCCAGGTTGTGCGCCTCTACAGCCTGATACGTTTGAGTAGTAGTGAGTTGAATACTACCGAAACGCTAGATAATCCCATGGCGGCGCCTGCAATCGCTGGGCTTAGGAGAATTCCGAAGACTGGGTAAAGAATTCCTGCAGCGATTGGAATACCCAGGATATTGTAAGCAAATGCCCAGAAAAGATTTTGTTTAATTGTCCTGAGAGTTAATTTCGACAATCGGATGGCCTTTAACAGTTTGGTTAAATCGCCTTTGAGCAGAATAATTCCCGCTGACTCAATTGCCACATCAGTGCCAGTGCCCATAGCAACTCCCACATTGGCTTGCATTAAAGCAGGAGCGTCGTTGACTCCGTCTCCCAGCATGGCCACAATACCCTCCTGTTGCAATTGCTTGATCACCGCTACTTTGTCTGCTGGCAAGACTTCTGCCTTAAACTCGACAATACCTATTTGCTTGGCAATGGCTTGGGCAGTGTCCTGCTGATCGCCTGTCAACATTACCAGCCTTAGCCCCATATCTTGTAATTGTTTGATCGTATGCAAGGTTTCCTCTTTGAGAGTATCTGCCACGGCTATAATTCCCACTAATGATTGACCACGCGCTATATAGATAGCAGTCTTACCTTGCTGGCTGAGCTCTTTGGCCTCATTGCTTAGTTGGATTTTATGATCATTCATCAGGCTCTGATTACCAATTATGAAACTGGCCTCACCGATTTGAGCAACTACACCTTTGCCCTCTATCGACTCAAATTTGCTGATACTAGGTAATTCCAATTTCATTTGCAAAGCCTTATTTACTATAGCTTCAGCTAGAGGATGCTCAGACTTAGTCTCGATTGCAGCAGTGGTGGCCAATAACTCGGCCTCTGAAATACCAGCAAACGTCAGAATGTCAGTAACTTCGGGCTTGCCCTTGGTCAACGTGCCTGTTTTGTCGAACACCACAATCTTGGCTTTGCTCAAAGTCTCCAGATGCTGAGCGTCTTTGATCAGAATGCCATGCTGCGCACCAAGACCGGTCCCCACAATTATAGCTGTAGGAGTGGCAAGTCCCAATGCACAAGGGCAAGCAATCACCAGTACACCCACAAAACAGATAAATCCTAGCGAAAGTGCACTTGAAAAACCCAAGACTACAGTACCCACTGTCAGCCAAACTATCAGGGTAATTGCAGCTATTGCCAACACACTAGGAACAAATACTGCCGAAATCTGATCGACTAGTTTTTGAATCGGGGCTCGACTAGCTTGCGCTTCCTCAACTAGACGGATAATTTGGGCTAGAGTGGTGTCCTTGCCCAACTTTGTGGCCTTGAATTCAAAACTGCCAGACTTATTTAGAGTACCACCAATTACATTGCTTCCAACCTGCTTGCTCACTGGTATACTTTCCCCTGTGACCATCGATTCATCGACATTAGAACCACCTTCGACGATTTCGCCGTCAACGGCAATTTTCGCACCAGGTTTTACAATAATAATATCGCCCAGTTGCAATTGCTCAAGGGCAAGTTCGACTGTGTCCTTATCTCTGCGCACCAAGGCTGTTTTGGCTTGCAGGCCGATTAGTTTTTCTAGTGCGGCACCAGTTTTTAGCTTGGAATTTGCTTCTAGATATTTGCCCAATAGCACAAAACCCACAACTACTATCGTTACGTCGAAGTAAGTATGCATTTCAGCACTTAAAGCTTTGGCAATAGGGGGAAATAAAGTGATTAGCGCGGAATAAGTGTAAGCACTAATTGTACCTATTCCTACAAGGGTATCCATGTTTGCCACTCTATAACGCACAAATCTGATGGCTCCATCTACAAAGATTCTACCTGCCCAAAACAACACCGGGGTGGCGATCACCAATAATATAGGATTAAGGAGTTCAGGTGCAATAGGGAATTTAGGTGTAGCAAAAATATTGCCTAGGATCTCCCAAGCCATTATCACAAACATAAATAGCGCAACTGGCAATACAATTAGTGCCTTGCGTCTGGATTGTTCAAGCTCTTCTAACTTTTCAGTTTTGCTTTGATTGAGTCCCAAGTGCGCAGAATGATCCATTCCAGCCATTTCAATCATTCCGGGCATTCCATGAGCGGCATGGCCATCATGGCCATCATGGCCATCATGACTCTCATGATTCACGTGATTCGCTTGATAATCTGGTCTGAGCTCGTAGCCAAGTTTCTTGATTTCAGCGTTCATAGTTTCTATAGTGACCTGCGCAGGGTCATAGTCAATCTTCGCTTTATCGCTGGCATAACTTACTTCACATGTCTGCACACCGTCAAGTTTTTTCAAACGCGTTTCAATATTGATAGCACAGCTGGCACAATGCATACCAACGACTGGAATTATTTCCTTTGTGGTCATAATGGTGAGGGAGTTACTTATTTAGATTATATATTTTCATTAATTCGTTAATGGTGGCAGTCTTGTCTTCGTGCAGTTTAGTTTCCAGACAATGGGCCAGGTGCCCTTTAAGCAATTCCTCACGAGTAGATTTGAGTAAACCACTAGCAGCGTCTAATTGCTGAATGATTTCAGGGCAATAACTGTCAGACTCAATCATGCTAAGTACTTTATTTAATGTTCCCAATGCCTTTTTTGCAGAGAGTAGAGCTTTCTGTTTATCCGTTGTGAGTGTGTGCATGATTAAACAACTTGAATATTAAATGTATACATTCCCATGGCGCAGGCGCCTTTGAACTGCCCTACCTTGGTGGGGGTGAAACTAACCTTTTCTACCTGGCCTTTGCCGACTTGTCTGACGCCTTGCCAGAGATCACGCGCCACAATGCTACTTGCGCAGCCATTTGTCTGCCCGAAAATAGTGAGTTCTGCTGGGACATCCTTGCGCAAGATAACCTTCTTCTCTAGATAGCCACTATCGATGGCAGTGAGTTTGGCGTATTGGATACCATCGGTAACGGGCGGTAGACTTGCTTGTAATTCAGTGCTTGAGAGTGCTGGCTCAGAGCGACTACTGGCGGAGGTTAATAGTAATATTCCTCCAATTGTTAATACTATCAGCACTACTCCGATAGCAAAGATTGGGTTAGGACTTGTATTTTGAATGTTCAGGGTAGTTTCTTCCATGATTATTTATAAAGTAGATTAATTAAGTAAGATATCAGTAATGCTAGGAAGCCCTAGGACATTAAGTTGATTGTTGATAGTAAATAGAGCAAATAGGATCACAACAATACCCGCAGTCTTCAGAAACAGATCGTTACTGTTTTTGTTTAGAGTAAAATAGCGTGCTGATAGGCCGATAATTAGTAATACAGGTAAAGTCCCTATTGCGAACGCACCCATGATTAAAGCCCCACCAGTGAAACTGCCCGAACTCAAGGCCTGCGCTTGCGCTGTGAGAGTGAATCCGCATGGCAATAGAAATGTACCTATGCCAATCAATAAAGGACTAAAGCGAGCCGATGAGCTGCTTTTTGCCAATATTTGCCCGCCTAGATTGCCAGGTAATTTTAACTGCAGTTTGTTCAATGTCGGAAAGATATTTAGCATCTGCAGCCCTAGGACAATCATTGCAAATGAGGTGATCACTACCAAGGCCACGGTCAATTCCATAGACAGTTGTAAACTAGTTCCAGCTAATCCCAGCAATCCTCCTAAAATTATGAAGGCCGTAAGCCTGCCCAGATGAAATTGTAATTGCGGGAAAGGTTTTCTACCCGTATTTGAGTTCCAGTCGTTGCTAAATGACAGTATTAAGCCACCAACCAGTGCTGCGCAGCTGCTTAAAGAAGCGGCTATCCCAAGTAATAGGTAAGTAAGTATTCCACTCACCTTGCTATCAGAAAAGATATTAGTAGAGGCTCGCTCTGTGCCTAAGAATAATAAGCCAATGGCTATTGCAAGTACTAATGCTAGTAGGAGGTTCTTAGTATTGGCGCTATAGTCTCTTGGCGTTTGCTCTGCCACAACTTGATAGCCGTACTCTGTGATCAAGGCATGCAATTGTTGCTCGGAGGGTCTATCGCCTGTGAACTCCAGTTGTACCCGACCTGCTGTAGCATCTGCTTTTACGGCTTTGACGTTTGGGATTTTGCAGAGCTCTAGTTGCATGAAGAGCTCGCAATTTGCGCAGTGCATGCCATTGATTTGATAATCAGCACTGTGAAGTTGTGTTTTCGTCATGATACCTATAACCTAGGTTATGGGTATACAATAACATTGTTCCGCAAAGAAAGGAAGAATTAAAACTATCTCTGCCGGATATAGTTCTCAATAGAGAATTTCCCAAGATGTTCCAGGGGTCTGTACTTCACAAATAGTTCCGCACTTTTCTCGAGTGAAGCTCTGGTATTGAGTATGCTGTTATCAAAGGAAACTGTGTTGTGATAGGGTGTGTTTAAAGCATTGCGTGATTTATACCTAATCAAGATCTTATAAAGCCGAGGACTAGGATTGCCGGTGTAGATTTCCCGCCAAAATAGTTCAAACTGCTCTGGAGTGAAGAACCACTCGTAGTTGATCACAGCCCCACTCAGTTTATGGCTAAGGTAGGATAAAAGGGGACTGCTTTGTAAGATATTCCATTTATTACCAATACTGTCTGCTTTCAGATCGATTAATTCTTTAGTGATTTTCTGAGAGAAATTTTTATAAATTCTTTGATAGGCTGACTTAGCCCTGAGAGAATGAATTCTCAATTCATAATGCTCGGCAAATCTAATATATGCATTCTTGCTAAAGGTCAGTGAGTTTAAGGCTTGCTCAGAAGGGATCATTTGGTAGTACTGCCGTGGGCAAACCTGCAATTCTACTTCCAAGATTACGATCCGATTTAATTTTACCCGGTTGAAAATGAGTTGTGGGAATTCTGGGTCAGATTTAACAGTTTCGACAACTCGATCTGCATCCCGATCATAGTATCTAAACGCCGTCACAAGATCAGCCATAAATGGGTACTCTAGAGACGAGCCGTGCACTGGTACCATGATGGAGGCGCCCACAGAAATATAGTGATAATTGGGGTAGTTTGCCAAGCCCAGCCCCTTTTTGGCCAGATAATCTAGAATAGTTCTGTAATTGGTCCCCGCTTGTACACGCAGTATCTGCCTAACCTCATCCAAATGGAGAATCCTCTGCAACTGCTTAGTGGAGATAGTAGTGCGCTGGGCCGAATGTGGCTGGTGAAAGTAGAGGTGCGCATTGTCATAGCCACGTAGCGCAATATTTTGATTAACTCGCTGTACCAATGCCAGTAGATCTTGTTCGTTGTCTGGGTAGAACACTGTACTGACGAAGCCACTGCTATAATCTGAGAGCTTGCCGATGATGTCTGGAAGTAGATGTTGATAACACCAGACTAACAATAAAATAGCTAGCGCCGTGAGAACCACCTGTACGTGAGGGAACCAGAATGGCAGCAATGCTATTGCTATTGATCCTACTGGTAGGACAAGGCGTCTGAGTGTAAACCAAATTAGCAAAGAAGTATCACTACTGGCGTGCTTTGCTGCAGCATTAGAGATTGTGTCTCTCACACCCAAGGCAGTAATGACTCTAGCTGAATATTTCTGCGTGATCATGTCTTGAAAAATTTGGCAAAGCTCCTCTATTTGAATAAATGATCTAGAATAAGCCTTGGGAATCAATGGGGCAATTATGCTTAACTTTGCCAGCAGCTGAGTCCAACCGAGACCCTCTCCCAATACCACACTAGGCCGAATGATTCTAATGCTCTGAAAGCACCCGCTAAAGTCTGCTTGCTGAATCCGGGCCTCACATGCGCGCTTCATTCGAATATAATCCGCTGAGATTAATCCTTTGGAAAAGTGCACTACCCAGGAACTCACGTATAGGAAGTTTGTGCGGCTAAATAATTGGGGGATGCTTACGGCAAGTTGTTCTAAGTTAGCGAGCATTTGCAAATCGGCATCAATTTTGTAGCTGCTGGCGAGATGAATAATCCAGTCAATATTATCTAATTCTGCTCCTGGTTGAGGGAGGTATTGGGGTACCGTAGTGGTCAAATCGCAAGGGGCGAAGACAGAACTTTCTGACTCCCGCCGCGACAGCGGGATTACTGTATGTCCTTGGCTTGTGAGGTATTGAGATAAATGCTTGCCAATTCCTCCCGTAGCACCTGATATTAGTATTACTGACATTAGTTGAACCCTTAAATTAACATCTTGGCAAAGTCTTGCCAGAACTTGGTATTATCTGCCTCCAAGCCTTTGTCATCAGTCAACTCCTGCGCAATACAGGAATTGCCCAAGTCCCGTTATTAACCAGTACACTTTGCTGCAGTTGCGCATACGCCTGCGCTGCTTTATCTAAAACTATTTTTGCACTACTTGTTGATTGGATCTCAGTAAGGTCCAATTTTTCCTGTATTAGTGAGATCCCAAACTGCACCAGGATTATTTGTGCGATCCGAAATTTCTCGGCATTAGAAGTTGCGTAGATAATCGGTTTCATTGCTTGATTATAGCTGAGTTGTTTCCAGTTTGTCGCTGAAGACCACCAAGCGCTGGGAAAGAGTCTTCTGAGTATTATCCCAGTCTCCAGCGCAGGTGATTAGATTCAGATGCGTGCCATCACCACTAGCGAAGACCTCTTGAGGACGATCAGTAGGCTTGTAAGTACGGGTTTCACGGACCACAAACACTGTAGTTATCCCCTTGATGTCAATTACGGAAAATTGATCGCCTGGCTTGAGTTTATGCAAATCTACAAATATCCCTGGCTCACCCAGCCCTAAATGACCTGCAATCACTGCGCTACCTTGATTGCCTGGGTGAGGACCAAACTTATACCAGCCTACTTCTGCTAGCGATTTAGGTACTTCCATCGCGCCTTCTAAGGTTAGTCCCACGTGAAGGATATCAGTGTCCACATTAATTTGTGGAATCTTTAGACGCAGGGGTAAAGAATGATTGGGTTCCTTTTGTGTTGGAGTGATCAGGCTATCAGCACTGTCACCAGCGACGACACCTTGTTGTGTTTCTCTATCTGCGGGTAAATTATTAACCTCCTCATTGTCATTGTGACCAAAGACAAGATAGCTAGTTATTAAAATGACTCCTGAACTGGTTAGTACGCCGATGGCTAGAGCTGTCCTAGATGATATTACGCGCTTAGTAAAAGTTTCTAGCTTAACGATTACTAGTAAATTTACGGTTTCTGCTGATCACTAATAGCATTGAAATTAGTAATAATACTGCTGGAGCGCTGCCAAATTGCAGATTCGTTTCCGAGACAAATGCGTCCGTCTTTGGCAGACCTGGAATGCTTGTTGCGGAGGCGCCACCCGACCCACCTGATGTGCAGCTAGTGGCAGAGATAGTGTCCACGTCTGTACTCACTGTGCCACCGAATGCTAACGCTCTACCAGTCCAAGTGACAGTACTACCAATAGTAATTCCAGCAGCGGCGATGTTATTACCCACAAATGTTGAGTTAGCACCTAATGTCGTTGCAGCAGTTGGTGTCCACCAAACATTGCAGGCGGATGCTCCGTTGGCCAGTACAACTATAGATCCCGCTGAAGTTGTGAGTGCGCCATTCATTCTAAAGATATAAGTACCGGCGCCACTAAGAGTGATGGTTCCACCACCGCCAATTGAAGCCGCACCAGTAATACAGTAAACGCCAGGGGTATAAGTGTTGCTTGGGAAATCAACATTTGAAGCCAGGTCCACAGGTCCAGGACTAAAACTAAAGGTGCAAGGCTGGCTATTTAGTGCTACTAAAGCTGAATTTTGATCGATGCCCGCGGCAGTGTAAGTTGCAT
>CAZXFQ010000025.1:0-15984 GCA_964640685.1 uncultured Candidatus Saccharibacteria bacterium | reverse complement strand
CTTCAGGGGGGGGTTGGGGTCATTTGGGATGGTATTGGCGTTGGTGACAATGCCGCCAGCCTCTAGCAGGTCCGCAGCTTCCTTACCCAAAATGCCAAATTTACGTAAATCCAAGACTAGCAGATGGTTGTCTGTGCCGCCTGAAACCAGATCAAATCCATGACTGAGCAGTCCAGTGGAGAGTGCCTGCGCATTTTTAACAACTTGCTGTACATAATCTCGGTACTCCTGAGTATCGACTAGTTTCATAGCCACGGCTATGGCAGCGGTTTGCTGATTATGTGGACCACCCTGTAAACCTGGCATGATGGCTTTGTCAATCTTCTGGGCATACTCAGGATTGTTAGTAACGATCACTGCGCCTCTGGGTCCTCGGAGCATTTTATGTGTAGTGGAAGTGATAATATCTGCTCCCTGATCAAAAGGATGTTTATGAATACCCCCAACCACTAAGCCGTTGGTATGCGAGATGTCTGCTACCAGCACTGCGTCAATTTGCTTGGCAATCTTACTTAAGCGAGCATAGTCTAGTTCACGTGGATAAGCTGTCACACCTGCCAAAATCAATTTTGGTTTATGCTCTAAAGCATCTGCTTCTACTTTTTCGTAATTAATAGCGCCGGAGGCGTCGAGCAAAATCGGCACTTGCTGAAACCACTTGCCACTGAAGCTCACGCGCGCGCCATGAGTGAGATGTCCTCCATGCGATATCTCAATTCCCATCACTTTGTCGCCTGGATTTAGAAAGGCAAAATACACGGCTAGATTTGCTGGGGAGCCTGAGTATGGCTGCACATTGGCAAATGCTCCTTTAAATACTTTTTTAGTACGCGCAATCGCTAATAATTCGATTTCGTCGATATAGCGATTGCCATGATAGTAGCGGCGATTGGCATAACCCTCGGAGTATTTATTGGTGCTCACTGAAGCAAGGGCCTCGCGCACGCTTGGGTGCGTGTAATTTTCAGATGGGATCAGACTAATGTATTCTTGCTGGCGAGTGGCTTCCTGTTCCAGTAAATTGTTTAATTCTGGATCTGACTTGGAAAGATAATTGTTAATACTCATAAATAATTAATAGAGATTAAGTAATTATTTGAAATCTAACTTTAAAATCTAGCAATTATCCTGGCTAAATTGCAAGCAAGTGCGCTAGTAAAACTGATCACCAAATCATACCACCCACCCTGTGCCATTGACCCAAAAAAACATTAGTAGGATTTGCGAGATTGCTAGAAGAATGAAACACAGCCAGCGCAGCGCTTTTGAATTTTTGGTAATTAATGCCAGTGCAATAAAGAGCGGAAATACCGTGGCAATATACCGTGGCATTGAAGATAAATGTGCAGCCAGGGGACTGGAGAGCAGTGGAAAGATGATTAAGATACAGCTGAGAAGCAAGTACTCAAGGCGCAATTTGCGAATAGCAACTAGCAACTAGCAACTAGCAATACTACTAAGGTGGTAATCGTGTAAGCGCTGCCCCAAAAACCATATCTGCCCCCATACAGAAGATTGTGCCCAATAGTAAAGATAGGATTGACGGCAGAGCGTCCCCAAAATTCTTGTACCATAATAAAGGTGAGGAAGCTTCCAGTAGTAATTTTAGTGTAAATGGCATAACTAATCAGTCCCATTGGCACTAAAGCCAAGCTGAATATTTTAGCTGGTGAGAATTGTTTGAGAGTTTCTCTAAACATTACTCGCAAATTAATGTTACGTGCTGAGAATTGAGAGACAAGTTTAGGCAAAAAGTAAATGAAGATTAAGGAAATTATCACAAATATTCCACTAGATCTGGTAGCTGTAAGCAACGCCGCAGCTAATCCTGCGAGCATGTACTTTTTAGTTTTGGCCAAGTAAATTGTTAATAGCAATAGAAACATAAATAATGACTCTGTGAACAATCCCGAAAAGATGAAGGACGTGGGAAAGAGGAATAGAAAAATTACACTTAGTTTCGCCAACTTCTGCCCATAGTCTATATTTACCAATTTATATAGTAGGTAACCGCAACCCAGTAAACACAAATTGGAAATAATTAAGCCGGCCAAGTAGTTATTGCCAATAACACTGCCTAGTAGATTCATCAAAGTAGGGTAGAGAGGAAAGAAAGCTCTTTCGGCTAAAGATGGTAATCCAACTATATCTATGTCCCCAGCCGGATAGCCACTCACCGATATGCGTAAATACGCCTGACTGTCCCATACTCCCCACATTCCTAACCATGTCGGTAAGCCAGCGCTGACTGGATGCTCGTACTGATTTAGTCCTGTATTTGGATCTAGTATGTTCCTAGAGATTAATCCAGTGATAGTTAATAGCAGACGGCTGGCTAAGAACCAACCACAAACCAAAAAGATTGGATATTCCACTTGAGATAATCGCAAGCGGAACCCAGAATAAAAAGTGTTAAGCACGCGCAGCACTGTAAGTATTGGCTAAGAGATTAACTACGGTTAGTGGCCCCACTCCTCCAGGTACTGGGGCTAAGTAGACTTTAGCTTCGGTGGCGTCTATTTCTGTAGTGTTGGCAATTTCCTCAGGACTAAAAATCACATCTCCGCGCACTTGCTGGGTTTGATTGTTATTATTGATCCCAATATCGATCACTACTTGTCCGGTCTGGAATTCAGCCATTGTCAGATAATTATCTATCCCAGTGGCGGGCAGAACGAAATCGTAATTGCTTAGACTGCCATGGACATCAGGCGTGTAGGAGTGAGCCAAAGTCACAGTGGCGTTGGCCAAAGTCAACAGTGCTGCCAGTGGCTTACCTACAATATTAGAACGGTTAATGATTAGAGCCTTCTTGCCTTGCAACAAAGTTATCAGGGCTTCAGCCTGTTCAAGGCCAATCGCTAGTTGCGCTTCTGCTGGCCGCGCAAGCCACAAGAGACAGTCCAAAACGCCTAAGGGCGTAGCTGACACAAATGGCTTGTCTATATCGAGGAACAGTTCACTTAAACTTTTGTATTGCCAGAGCTTGCCTAAAGACGCAAAGCTCAGGCCATCCACATCCTTTTTGGGGCTGATTGCATTGAATATTTTCAGACTTTCAATTAATCCCAATCCCGGAATTGGTGACTGTACCATGATGCCTTTGACCTCTGGCTGGGAGTTGAACTCTTGAATTTTGCTAATTACTTGTTTTGGGTTTGTGCCTGTGGGGAATACTAATGCTTGAGCATTGATGCCCACTTCTATAGCTGCTGCAACTTTCAGACCTACATATAAACTACTACTTGCGTCGTCGCCCACTTGGATAATTTTCAATTGCGGAGCTTCTCCCAGCTGCGAGATTGCAGCTTTAAGCAGTGTTTTCTTGCCTGCTGCTAAAATTTTCCCTGGTATGAGTTTGATATGTTTTTTCTGCATGTGTTAAATTATACTACTAAATTTAGCTTTTCAATTGTGGCCAAACTATTACAAAATCGTACTTTCCGGTTAAGTCCTTTGAAGTTGAGACTATTGGGAAGCCCTATCGATCAGGCTTATTCACCTAGCCAGTCGGGCTGGATAAATGTGCTGTTGAATTTGGCTGAACTGATTAATTTCATGGTAATGATCGCTTTGCTACTGGGCAAACTTGCTGGGGCGGACTACCTAGATCTCTGGGTAGGGCTGGTCATAGTCTGGCTAGCAATTAGATTCAGCAAGGTATTGCTGTTCGGTTTCAAGCAAATGCCAGCGGTCAAGTTTGACCTAACTTTGCTGACCGCGATCACTCTTTTGCTTGTGGGGGTAATCATGCAAGGTACCGCTAATACTTTGGTCAGCTTTGGGGGCACAAATATTTGGGGTGTGGGTGTGTTGCTGTTGGCTGGAGCAAGCATTTATCTGATTCATATTTTTACTAGACGTAGTTTTCACACGCGTTTGTTGGTTATAATTGCCAGTTTTACAGCAAGTTTACTATTGTTGGGAGTGCTTAGTAGCAGTAGATTGGGGATCAATCTTAGCACTACACAAATGAGCGTAGGGTATAGCAGTCAATTAGCATTCATTGTGTTGTTGTTGAGCCTAACTGGTCTGAAGTATTACCGCGCAGTCTGGAGCAGGTTGGTATTGGTATTTAGTTTGATAATTAGTGCGTTAGTGTTAATTGTACAATTCAATTTCACTCTAGTATTTTTATTGGCATTGACAGCGTTATTTGCAGGACTAATGCTAATCAGATTACAGTCAGGTAATATTTTGAAAATGTGGGGCAATCTAAACAAGGATCTTGGAGGTTTACGTGCGCGGACTCTGGTTATCAGTGACCTGATTTATAGGAATTTGGGTCTATTTCTAATCTTCCTGGCGATCGTAGGGCTTATGTTTACACTTATTGGAGCACTTACTACACCAAGATTCGCCGAGCATTTACAAAGTTTAGCTAATTCATACACAAACTTACCTAGGGCTTTCACCGATGTAAAGGATGTAATATTGGGCAAAGGCTTATCTCCAGCCACAACCAGTGGGCAGAGCTTGTTTTTAAGCTATGGAGTGATTGGACTTCTAGCAGGCTTTATCATGAGCGCAAACATCTTGCGTCAGCTCAATGGAGCGTTGCGCAAGGCTTACCAGGAATCACATAGTCGAGGCGAGTTCTTGCATATTGTGGCATTGGCGCTGGCAATTATATTCATATTTGTGCAAATCATCTTCAATACGCTCAGTTTGCCTGCACTATTCTTGTTCGTGTTGCTCTTGGCAATTACTTACAATTTCCAATGGCGCTTGGACGCAGCAAACTTAGTGCAGCAGAATAGCCCTCAGAATAGCCCTCAGATTAGTAATTTCTTGCTTGCGAGAATCAATAACTCAGCGCTGCGTGAAGTGGTCATTTTGCTGAGGGTAATTCTCATCGCCTTTGTAGTACTGAGCCTGCCAGCAGTTGTCAGCTATTTACAGGCGCTTTATTAAGCAGTTCTGGGGGATTGAATATTGTACTGATCTTTTCTGAGTACACCAGTAAAAAGCTATGAAAACATAGCTGGGGAATATAGCAAATGTATAAAATAGCTATAAATTAGATAGCAAAACATGTACCCTGAATAAGCGTGCGGGACTGCGTATCCCAACAAGTATTTTTCAATCTCGGCCTCGTAAGCGGCTCTCTAACTAGCTTGTCCCCAGTACATGGATGTATATACTTTTGTAGATAATTTAGCTACCTAGACATATACTAGAGCTAAACAATTGTTAAAGTTTCTAGGTACGTGGCTAAAGAAGTGAGGATGTGCATGGATAATCCAGGAAATGAACTAGCCTAAATCTATCAACCAACACTGCCTGCCATGGACATCTGGATGAGGGCGTTCATTTCCATGGCGTATTCCATAGGTAATTCTTTCACGACTGGTTCGATGAAACCGGAGACGATCAGTGCTGAAGCATCGGCCTCGGAAAGCCCACGCGACATTAGATAGAATAACTGCTCATCATTGACCTTAGAAACACTGGCTTCATGCCCCAGAGTTACTTCTTCCTCATCAATTATGTTGGTGGGATAGGTGTCGGTTCGCGAACCGTTATTGTCCAGAATGAGCGCGTCACAAATAATGTTGGCTTTGGACTTTTTGGCTCCTTTAGCGATCTTCAGCATGCCACGATAGGAAGTGCGTCCGCCGTTTAAGCAGATTGATTTGGACATTATCAGACTAGAGGTCTTGGGGGCTTGATGAAAAATCTTAGCACCCGCGTCTTGATGCTGGCCCTTGCCTGCCAGCGCGATAGAAAGCACTTCACCATGAGCTCTAGGTTCTACTAGACGTACAGAAGGGTATTTCATCGTGACTTTTGAACCTAGATTGCAATCAATCCATTCCATTACAGCGTCGCGCTTGGCAACTGCGCGCTTAGTTACTAGATTATAGACATTATCTGACCAGTTTTGAATCGTGGTATAGCGACATTTGGCATTTCTCTCTACAAAAATCTCTACTACGGCTGCATGCAAAGAGTCTGTGCTATATGTGGGTGCGGTACAACCTTCGATATAGTGAATTTCAGCACCTTCATCCACAATGATCAGCGTGCGCTCAAACTGACCCATATTCTTGGCATTAATACGGAAATAGGCCTGCAATGGTACAGTGACTTTCACGCCTTTAGGTACATAGATAAAGGAGCCACCAGACCAGGTGGCTGTGTTTAAAGCAGCAAACTTATTGTCAGTAAAAGGGATTAATTTGCCAAAATATTTTTTGTAAATTTCTGGGTACTTTTGCAAGCCTGTGTCTGTATCTTCGAAAATTACCCCTAGCTTGGTCCACTCTTCCTTGAGTTTGTGGTAAACAACTTCCGATTCATACTGTGAAGCCACACCAGCCAGAAACTTACGTTCGGCCTGGGGGATGCCTAAGCGCTCGAAGGTGTCCTTGATCTTGTCGGGTACTTCATTCCAGTCACGACCCTTAGTATCTGTGGCGCGTACAAAATAGTGAATCTTATCGAAATCAATCTCGCTTAAATCGGCTCCCCACATTGGCATTGGGCGGGCTTTAAACTCATGATACGCTTTCAGACGCAACTCTAACATCCATTCAGGTTCACTCTTGTAGGCAGAAATTTCACGAATCTTACCTTCATCCAAGCCAATGCCAATATCCAAACTATTTATGACATCATCATTGAAACCATATTTCTCGGTATAATCTGAGTTGATAGTGCGCGCGACATTTGCTTCCCCGATCACGGGATCGCTGGCATTAGTTTTGCGTTGCTGTAGATTCGTTTGCGCTAGATCAGGTTGCACTACTTATATTGATTTGAGTGAAATTTAAATTGGCTTATGTACATCTTTTACATTATATATTATTGACAGCACTAATAAAGAGGAGTATATAGTAATATCATTCTATTTTTCGGCGGTTGCGCATGAACACTTCGGATTACTTAATTGAGGGTTTAGTTAGTTTCTGTTTAGTAATACTTGTTGCTAGTGCTATATACCTATTATCTCAGAAATATAAGACAATTCCCTTCCCGGTGATGCTATTCTTAGCTGGTTTGTTAAGCTCTTTGCTGGGATTGCATTTTTTTGGAGCGATCAAGCTCTCTCCAGAAGTGGTACTATACGTTTTCCTGCCGTTATTGCTATTTGAGTCAGCATTCAATTTCGATTTTAGAGAATTTAGGCGAATTCTAGTCCCAGGGTTTATCCTAAGCAGTGTTGGATTGGTAATATCGGCATTAGTGATTGCGGTAATTTTGCAAGTAATTCTACAAATAGACTTTTTGCAAGCCTTGCTTTTTGGCGCAGTGATTTCCTCAACAGATCCAATTGCCGTGTTATCAATATTTAAACAAATTGGTGTGCCGCAAAGATTGCTGCTCTTAGTAGATGGAGAGAGTTTTTTAAATGATGCAACTTCAGTGATCGGCTATAGGTTAATTTTAGGTGTGGTTACTGCGATTATAGCTGCAGGGGGGCAAAGCGCTATTTTTGGAGCTACAGAAATATTAGCTGGATTGCTAAACTTCATTTATGTTTTTGCTGGTGGGTTCTTGGTAGGTGCGCTGCTCGGATTTATTTTCGCAGAAATAGTATCTCTGATCAAAAATGTGAAACTAGTAGAAATTAGTTTGACAGTGGTATTGGCTATACTGGCATTTGTCGTCACAGATCATTTCCTCAAAATGTCCGGAATTATTGCTGCGCTAGGAGCGGGACTGGTCATGGGAAACTACGGTCGCACTAAAATATCTCCTAAAATTGTCCATAACATTCATGAACAGTGGGAATTTCTGATTTTTATTATTACAGCATTAATCTTTTTTCTGATTGGTTATGAAATTAACCTGGCAGAATTTGGCGGCAACCTTGGTATGGTGGCTGTATCAGTAATGGCTTTACTATTGGGCCGATTGGCTAGCGTGTACTTATTGATGCCCATTTATAACTTGTTTGCTAAGAAAGCCAATAAGATCCCCGCCAAGTGGATGATAATTCTAAACCTTGGCGGACTAAGAGGCATCTTGCCATTAGTGGTCATTTTATCAATGCCTGATACCATAATTTACAAGAGTCTATTTATACAATTCGTGATAGGTGCCATCATATTTACCTTATTAGTGAATGCATTAGCAATTAAGCCAATTATTAATCGGTTGGGATTAGCCAAACTGGCCATAGGTGAAGAGATAGAAGCAATAATTACCGAACTTCTGGTGCTGCAGCGACTTAAGGCTTACGTTCTGCGACTGCACGAAATTCAGGAAATTACAGATGAGACCTTAAGAGTACATATGAAAAAAATAGAAACTAATCTAAATAAACTTAAAGAAACAATTAAACTCTGGATAGCAAATAAAGACTCAAATCATTACAATCTGGAGATGGAAAAAGTTGTAAAGAAGTACTCATTACAAATAGAAAAATCAATTTATAGGGAATTGTACAAAAACGAAATTATTGATGAGCCAGTATATAACAAACTCCTGAGTTCTGTTCACAGACAGATCGAGTTAATCGATGAGGGGCATGACCAATTTAAGCTACAGTCTTTAACTCATGAAGAACAATCAAAAAGAATTAAGAATTCAATTAGTTCTTTAGGTTCTTTATGGTCAAAGCTTGGAACAAAAGGTAATGAAAAAGCTATAAAGTCCACTTATCTTTATTATAAGGCCAGATTCTTGGGCAATGAGATGGTACTTGAGGAACTGGGGCACTTTGAAGCGATTAACTTGGAGATTTGGGGAGATGAGTTGTTGAGCAAGGTTAGGAGTAAATATTTGGAATTGTTAGAGCAAAATAAGCAGTTAATGAAGGAAATGTCGGTCGAGTACAGCGAAATTACAGCTAATCTAGAAGAGCAGATATATCAATGCGAGTGCAATCAATTCATTGAAAAGATGTTAGGTGATCTCACTGAAAACGGTAAAGTCTCAAGTAAGTCACTACAGGATATTCACTTTGATATCTAATCTCTGCTCGAGCCTGTGCTTGAATCTATAATCAAGCTAAACTGACTCAATATTGATGAGAATCAGCGGTTCCCGGCCTGTAAGATTGAAGAGCATGCTGTTTAATTTCTTCTCCAAATCTGCTCTAACCTTGAAAGTGAATTTCTCGTATTCAGGTTCGTTAACCTCATAAAAAAGCTTTTCGGCTTCTACTGCGATTTTCTGCAATAATTCATGATTCTCTTTTACATAGACAAAGCCACGTGAAATTACACTAGGACTTTTTTGTAGTCGTAATGGATTTTTAGTTCGGTCTACAAACAAGTTTACAAGTACCACGCCATTGGCTGCTAGACGCTCACGGTCCTGCAAGACAATCGTGCCTACATCACCAACACCTGTGCCAGAAATCAAGATTGGTTGATTTTTGACTTTGCCAGCAATACGCCAGCCCGTTGCAGTCACTTCGATAATGTCTCCACGTTTAGGGATAATTACATCTCCTCCCTTGACCACGCTAGTTTCTACGGCACTTTCACCATGCTTACGCAAGAAGTATTGATAACCATGCACTGGCATGAATAATTGGGGTCTGACTAAATGAACCATTAACTTTTGATCTTCGATAAAGCCATGTCCAGAGGTATGTATGTTCATAATGTCTTGATTGATGATCTTGGCACCTAGTTGAGAGATATCGTCAATTAGAGCTTGTACGAGTGCATCATTCCCTGGAATAATTGATGAAGAAAGCATTACTAGGTCACCTTTCCTGATTTTGATATCGCGGTGTTCCCCCCTGGCCATTTTTGATAATGCTGCCATAGTCTCACCTTGTGAGCCTGTAGCCAAAACCATTACTTGATTATCAGGAATATTTTTGAGATTGCGATTGTCGATGAAAAGGTCGTCGCGGGCTTGGATATAATTCAGTTTTCTTGCAGTCTCGATGGATTGCTGCATGCTACGTCCAGTAATATACACCTTACGATTGAGTTTTTTAGCAATTTCTACCAGAGCATAAAGCCTAGTGATCAAGGACGCGAACGTTGCTACAATCACGCGGCCCTCCACACCTCGGATCACGCTTTCCAATTTGTGCATAATCTCAGACTCGGAGATACTGTGTCCAGGTCTAAAAGCATTGGTAGAATCTGATAATAAAATTCGCACGCCAGAGGCGCCAGTCTGCGCAATCTTTAGGTAATCGGAACCCTTTTCATTTAAAGGAGAATGATCAAACTTGAAGTCTCCGGAATGCACAACTTTGCCCACAGGGGTGTGTACGATCACACCCATGGCCTCGGGGATGCTGTGAGTGACTCTGAAGAACTCGATGGTCAATGGCCCCTGCTTGATGACTGAATCAGGATTGATCAACTCTAACTTGGAGCGATCAATAACTTTGCCCTCAGAGAGTCTGTTTTTGATCAACTCCATCGCAAAGGGCGTCGCATAGATTTTAGGAAAATCTAATGCCTTGACGAAATGCTCAATAGCGCCAATGTGATCTAAGTGACCGTGAGTGATGAATATACCGGTAATTAAACGCTTGTTTTCTTGGAGATATTCATAATTGGGGATCAGGTAATCGACACCCAAATGCTCTACGTCTGCAAATCCCAAACCTGCGTCGATTACGATTATTTGATCTTGGTACCTAATAGCAGTACAGTTAATGCCGATTTCTTCAACTCCACCTAAGGGAATGATTTGTATTTTATCCATTGATAGTTTCTCTATATCTATATTTATATAATTATTCCAGTTAATTTTACCGCAATTTCACAACAGATTGGTATAATTACTTGTAATTTGCCCATTTTGCTTGCAATTACTTGTACCTAACTTGAGTGACTTTGCATTTGAAGTATCACAATATCTATTGCGATGAAAGTAGTTACAGCAATCCTTTGCAGCAGTATTTCTTAATTGGTAGTCTTATTATACCACGCGACCAGAAGCAATTCTTGCAAGATAGACTCAAAAAAGTGCGGCGTAAATTTGGGTTTATGCCAGAATTAAAGTGGCAAAATGTGACTGACGCCAAATTGCCATATTTGAACGCATTATTGCAGGTATTTTTTACTTCAGAAATGGATTTTCGCACTATAATTGTGAATAAGGCGAAGTTGGGATTGGGGTCACGAAAGGCAGTAGAGGAGTTGCCATTTTATAAGTTTTACTATTTGGCGATACGTGGGACCTTCCAGCCTGAAAGCGGTTATTACCTTTTCCTAGACCAGCGGGTAAATTCAGATGAGAATCGCATTAGTCAGCTGCGTAGTTATTTATTGGACGCCCTGCGTAAGATGAATCCCCTTCATAGTCAAGACTTGCAAGCTGTTGAGTTTGCTCAAACATTCTTGCCACAAATACAGCCAGTGAATTCACAGGAAGTAGTTTTTATTCAATTGACTGATTTGCTAATGGGTGCAGTCGGGTATTACTGGAACGGTTTGCGCGGCAGTCCCGCCAAGATGAAGTTCATTCAGAATTTGGCGGAAAGACTGAATCTACCGGATTTAGGCTTTAGCAGCAAACTATATGATAAAAAGTGGAATCAATTTGTTTGGCAGCCAGATTCCGCTTAAGAAGAGGCTCAGTTTTAGTTACTAGTAACTAAAACTAGTAACGCGGCACCCAACCTCTTAAAGTTGCCACATCGAAGCATTAAGCAAGGATGTATTTAAAATTAGCACGCTGGTGTGGATTGTCAATAGTCAGTATAATCAGTCTGTTATATATCTATCTATTGTGAACTGAGCTCGAAAAAGATTAATGCACATGATTAGCCAACAAGAATTTTTTACAAAATACGACCTTCCACAGTATAGACGCCAGCAGTTTTCGCAGGCTGTGTATAAAGATCTAATCCCGAATTGGGATGAACTGACTACTTGGTCTAAGGATTTACGGGAT
This sequence comes from uncultured Candidatus Saccharibacteria bacterium, assembly GCA_964640685.1. Taxonomy (GTDB): domain Bacteria; phylum Patescibacteriota; class Dojkabacteria; order CALFHW01; family CALFHW01; genus CAZXFQ01. Next base: position 4,161 of record CAZXFQ010000025.1, on the reverse strand, counting down.
AAACTGCAGAATGAAATTGAATTTAATACACTGATTTTAGAGAAGGAGCTGATTTCCAAGAGGCAGGATACGATAAAGGTATTGTTTAAACGTAAATTTGACGGTCAGAGAATCGAGACTGTGCTGATGCGCCACGCCGATGGTCGCAATACAGTATGCGTGAGTTGTATGGTAGGCTGCCCGGTAAACTGTCAGTTCTGCGCCACTGGCAAGATGGGCTTTGGCGGCAATCTCAGCGCTGCGGAAATTGTGGATCAAGTATTGCATTTTCAGCGCTGGTTAAAGCCTCACGACGCTCATGTGACCAATGTAGTGTATATGGGAATGGGCGAGCCTATGCTCAATTTGGCTAATGTACAAGGTTCGATCGACGTGCTTATAGATCCAGCCATGCTCGGTCTAGGCGCCAGGCGCCTAACTATTTCCACTTCAGGCTATATTCCTCAGTTTAAAAAGCTTGTGGCGGATGGTTTTCGCGGAAGAGTGGCAATTAGCTTGCATGCACCCAATCAGGAATTAAGAGCTCAAATGATGCCAGTGGCTAAAATCTTTCCACTGGATAAGCTGATCGAGGCTTTGGATGACTATGTGGCTTTGACCAATAAGCGCGTGACCTATGAATATATCATGATCAAGAATGTGAATGATCAAGTTGAGCATGCTTTGCAATTGGTAGATCTATTCAAAAACCGTCTAGCCCATATAAACCTGATCCCCTATAATCCTATCCGCGAAGAAAGCTTTGAGCGTTCACTTCCAGAGCAGATTCGCAAGTTCACCAGCGTTCTCAATGAGCATGGTGTCGAACATACGATTCGCGTCACTATGGGCGATGATGTCAATGCCGCTTGCGGACAACTAGCCGATCGGGAGAATAAAAAGCACGAGGCCAAGCGCATTAAAGTTTAATCCATAATCATGTTAATCTTAAGTTACACAATTATTTTAGTACAGTCTAATTATGTCTTTATTCGGAGATCTAAATGAAGTTAAGCTTCTAGGTAATATTACTCAAGATATTGAGTTAAGATTCACACCAAGCGGCGCCGCAGTGGCCAATTTCAGTATTGCCACCAACCGTCGTTTCAAGCAAGGTGAAGAATGGAAAGACGAAAGCGAATTTCACAATATTGTAGTATGGAGCAATCTGGCACAGCAATTGGCCCAAAGAGCCAAAAAAGGTACCAGGGTGATGGTCGTAGGACGGTTGCAAACCCGAAGTTGGGAACAAGAGGGTCAGAAAAAGTATAAAACTGAGATTGTAGCTGACGATGTATTCTTAATCGATCGGTATGAGCGCGGCAAATCAGATACTTTAGCACCAGTGCAAGCTGCCGGCGGGAATAGTGACGGTTACAATGGTATGAGTCAAACAGCCCCAGTTGCGGGTAATCCAAGTGCAGCTCCAGCAACTTCTAAATCAGCTAAAAAGCCTGCAACTGATAGTTACTCTGGTAGTACGGTTGATCCAGATGATCTGCCATTTTAATCCGGCTAAGCTGTTAATTAAAGATATATGTGGTTAGTCCCAGGGAAATCACAATTTGTAAACATCAAGAATCCTATCCTACTACCGGCTGGAGTTTTTATGATATATTTTATGGTTATTCCCTTGGTACTGGTCGATATTAGTGCACAATTGTTTCAATTCTTCTATTTTGGTGCATTGGGTATTGGCAAGATACCGCGAAAAGACTACATAAATTTTTCTAGATGGAATTTAGCTAAGCTAAGCTTGCGCCAGAAGATCAATTGTGTTTATTGCAATTATGCTAACGGAGTTTCTGCTTGGTATAAAGCTTTGGCAAATCAAACAGAACTTTATAGCTGTGCAATTAAAGATAGTCCAGCTACTAAAGGTCAAGATCACCAAGCCTCCAAAGATTATCACGAATTTACTGATTATCGCTGAGCTAAATTAGCTTGAGCTTTTGGGTGCCCTAGCGTAAAATCAAGCAATCAGATCTCAGTTAATACAAAGTTATGGCAGAAAAAAAAGCAATTACCGCAAGAGCGCAAGACTATTCACAGTGGTATTTAGACGTGATTGAAGCAGCTGATCTAGCTGAGACGTCAATCGTCCGTGGCTGTATGGTGATAAAGCCACATGGCTATGCACTTTGGGAGAATGTGAGAGATTTTCTAGATAGGCGCTTTAAAGAAACTGGCCACGTCAATGCCTACTTCCCTCTGTTTATTCCTAAATCTTTGCTGAGTAGGGAAGCCGATCATATCAAAGGCTTCGCTAAAGAATGTGCAGTCGTAACTCATCATAGACTGATTGAATCGCCAGATGGCAAAGGGCTAATTGTAGACCCAACTGCTAAATTGGACGAGGAATTGATCATTAGACCCACTTCAGAAACGATTATGTATGAAACATATCACAAATGGGTCAAGTCTTGGCGTGATCTGCCATTGCTAATTAACCAATGGAATAATGTTGTCAGATGGGAATTGAGAACTAGGCCGTTCTTGCGTACTACAGAATTCTTGTGGCAAGAAGGTCATACAGTCCATGCAACGGAGGCAGAAGCAGAGGCAGAGACAATGCAAATGTTAGGTATATATCAAGAGTTGGCTGAGGAATATTTGGCAATTCCAGTGGTGCCAGGCCGTAAATCTGAATCAGAGAAATTTGCGGGTGCACTAAGGACATTTACTATTGAGGGGTTGATGCAAGATGGCAAAGCTCTACAATCAGGAACTTCACATAACCTTGGACAAAATTTTGCCAAAGCATTCGAAGTGAAATTTGCTGATAAAGATGGCACAGTCCAATATGCTTGGCAAACTAGCTGGGGGCTAAGTACTAGAATCATCGGCGCTTTAATAATGTCACATAGTGATGACAAAGGTTTGGTGTTGCCACCTAGAATTGCTCCTACGCAAGTGGCTATTGTACCAATTTTCAAAACGGAGACCCAGACTGCAGTGCTGGAGTTTGTCAGTTCAATTACACAAACTCTGAAATCTGCTGGGATTCGAGTGAAACTAGACGATCGTGACTACGAGACGCCAGGGGCAAAGTTTAACGAATGGGAAAAGAAGGGCGTACCAGTACGCTTGGAAGTGGGGCCTAGAGATATGGAAGCCCAGACTGCGGTTGTAGTAATTAGATATTCTGGCGAGAAGCGCACCGTGGCTGTAGCTGACTTAGCCAGTGAATTGCCAAAATTACTTGAGCAAATCCAAGCTGAATTGTTGAGCAAGGCCAGACAATTCCTACAGGACAATACTACAACAGTTGATTCTTACGAGGAATTCAAACAGGTACTGGAGACCAAGAAGGGTTTCCTCAAAGCTTTATGGTGCGGGGATGCTGCTTGTGAGGAGCAGATCAAGGAAGACACCAAAGCTACCAGTCGCTGTCTGCCATTTGATAGTAAGCCTGAAGTAGGTGCTGACACAGAAATAGAAGCTCAGCCACAAACTGGTATTTGTTTCCACTGCGGTAAGCCTGCCACCCAGCGTTGGTTATTTGCGCAAGCATACTGATATCTGAGACTGGTTGGGGTGTAAATATCAATGAGCAGATTAATGTAACGAGTAATAAATCACGACCTAATGTACTTAATCAAAAGCTGAAAAATTTTGTAGGAGCATCGGTTAGGGATACAGACGACTACCACTTCCAATTGCGCTGCCGCTGGGATTATTCAAGTCAGCCGAGCATATAGTCCAAGCAATTTGTCTGGCCACACTTGCTGGCCTCATTTTTGATCCCCACGTAGAAACTGAAACAATAGTTTAGATGTTGGACATACCTAGATAGATAAATTATATTCAAAAATATATTTATTTCTATACGTGGGATAAGCTAGGTAGAGAAGCGTTATCGAGGCCGAGATCAAGAAAAGAGTGTCCAGATGCATTGCCCTGCGCGCTTACTCGACGCATATATTTAGTTTATTAATTCATATCCAATTTATACATTCGTAAAGTGTTCTAGCTATATTTTGATAGCATTTCATCAGTGTAGGCGGACAAGTGAGATGAACTTGATTAGTAAGCTCGCAAATAATTCCTAAGCAAGCCGCAAGCTGCAAGCTGCAAGCTGCAAGCTGCAAGCTGCAAGCTGCAGGTCAACGTACAAGAAAAGCCATTGCTATTAGGTGGTCTATTTGCCTCGCACCCGGCAATATGCAAAGATATTGTAGG
>CAZXFQ010000024.1:0-16082 GCA_964640685.1 uncultured Candidatus Saccharibacteria bacterium | reverse complement strand
GAATCTCTCTTTCAAGCTGTATAAGATTTGTAATATCCTCAATCGCCGTATTCTCGTCCCACAGAAGCAACCGAATAATGACCATGACATAGTTGCGGAAGAAAACGACATTAGGCAACGCCTCACGTTCAACAGAAGTAAGAGGACGTATCGTTTCGTACTCTTTGAGATAATGCCTCATTGCATCTATGCCCTCGTCGTCCAAAACGTTCCACAAGCTAAAGTCGAGACATACGATTAAAGGCGAGTATTGCAAATCATCAAAATCTAGAATGCCACTCACGCGATTGTCTTTTGTAAGCATATTGCCGTCAAAATCTATGTCCAGGTGATTGTATCCATACGGAAGATCAGTTTTAAACGGATAGCTATAAGCCTTTATCCTCTGTATCAAATCCTGCACCTCTTTTCCACCGACTGTTGTGCTTTCAACTTTCGGAGCGAAGCTATCGTGCAAATCTGCCCATAATTTTTTTGGCTTGCTACTATTTTTCGCAAACTCCATACCTAGCAGGTGCATCTTTGCTTGCAGGGTTGCCAGCTCTGTTAGATGCTCGTAGGAGGGTTTTATCGTTACGCTCTGTCCCTCTACAAAATTCATTAAAATAATCTGCCAGTGTTTGCCGTCTATTTCTGAGATAGTAAGCTCGTTGCCATTTTTGTTTTTATGTATAAAAGGGGTTGGTATATCGTGTTCGCGCAAGTAGTCTTGAAAGGCGATTTCAAAAAAAATATTGCCATCGTTTTTGTTTTGCGCGTAAACACGTACCACATACTTTTTATTTCAGCTCTCAATATGAGCAGAAGAGTTTGCTATACCAGTACAAAAATTTATCTGATTTTATTTCGATGTAGCCACGCATAAGTAAATTATTCTCGTTCAATAACGAGTTCAGTTTCTGGAATAATTGATCCGCTTTTCATTCTGAACCTTTCATCGGAAAAAAGTTTTCCTGTTTCCCTGAAACCAAGTTTCTTATAAAAACCAATCGCTTGTTGATTATATGTTGCCACTTGGACAATGATTTTATTTTTATTATCACTGAAAAATTCAAGAGTTTGCGCCCATAATTTTTGCCCAACTCCTTGTCCTTGATACTCAGGCAAAATGTAAATCGCTTTTAACTGATTAAATTCTGGTTCTTTTATAACACTACAAAAACCCACAACAGTTTCTAATTCCTTCGCAACAAAGGCTTTTTGATTAGGTTTTCCTTCAACAATTCTTCGTCGTGTTTTTTCAAGTTCTTCTGGAGATTGACGATTTTTTACCCTCTCCTCAATATCTTCTTTTGTAATTCCCAATTCTTCATTTGGATATGTCGAAAGCCATGTTGTGGACACAACATGGGCGATGCCTTCGGCATCAGCAGGAATTGCAGACGATACAATAATTGGTTCTTTTTCTGGAGTAGTCATATTTTTCATAAATTTATTTCATCATTTTCGTTAAAGCTTCCAAACATTGCGGAAGTTTCAACCAACCTGTTGATCCGTTCAAGTGTCCGCCATTTTCAATAATTATCAAATCGGCATTTAGTTTTTCGGGCAAAAATTTTGCATTATCTAGCGGAACATTCGGGTCATTATCACCATGAATTATTGAAAATGTTTTGCAGTGCAATTCTATTTTTGCAAAATCAAACTTCCTGTCTAAAAAGCTATCAATTTTTTTATTTCGATTCTTTTCAGACGGCGAAGAAACTAAAATTGCTCCAGAAATTCCATTTTCTTAATTCCGAACAAGTTTCGTTTGGTGGAGTCAGGGGGAGTCGAACCCCCGATCTCCTCATTGCAAATGAGGCGCATTAACCAACTGTGCTATGACCCCGTGCTTGTTAAAGCTGTTATATTATACAGCAAATTTTATCTACAGTCAGAATTAGTCACTGGCTTTGCTAGAATGTATTATGGCCAAGCGCAAACCTAACAAACGCTGGAGATTGATGCTACTGGTAGTGGGTGCGATTGCAGTGTTCATGGGAGTATTAATTCTCAAATACAATGTTGAATTGCAGAAATCTGTAATCGACCTGAGTAGTTCTCTAGGGCTGGAGAAGTTGGAGCTGCCAAATCTAAGCAATCCCCTTGATCCAGAGCAACAAAAAGTGAATGACCTAAAGAAGCAACTAGTATTGGCAAATCAGAACTATCGGCCAGATGCAATGCAGCAGCTGAACTTTAGTGCTTGGCTGCCAGTCTGGGCAGGCACCGCGGGCAGTAGAAGTCTGAAGGCATTGCCCGATAATTTCAATAGCATTTCTCCGATGTGGTACGAAGTGAATGCTGATGGTAGTTTGCGCAAAATTAATTCCGATCAGGCTGAAATAGTCAAAACTGAAACTAAGAAAAAAAAGATAGCGCTGATCCCTACAGTAGCTTTATTTGACCACAATCTGCTTGGGCAGATAATGTCGGATCCGACTAAATTCAATACTCATATCAACAGCATTACAGCTCAAGTAGAGCAGTTCAATTATGACGGGATTGACCTTGACTATGAGTCCATGCGCCTGATCGACAAAGATAAGTACTTCGAATTTCTGCAAGAATTAAGTAAGCGTTTGCATAGCAAAAATAGGCTTTTGATTGTGACTGTAATTGCTAAAACAACGGACAATATTCAGATAGGTAGTTTTCGCGAAACTAAACAGGTGCAGGATTGGACTCGAATTTCCTTTTTTGCAGATTATATTAGGATTATGGCCTATGATTACACGTTCCAAGGTTCGGCAAACCCCGGACCAATAGCCCCCCTAGACTGGCAAACTGAGCTCTTGGATTACGCAGTGACAGTGATCCCGCGGCAAAAGATAGTTTTGGGGTTGCATCTATATTCTTATGAATGGTGGCAAAAGAAGGCGGATCTAGATGCGCAGAGGGATAACCCAAAGTTCCAGGATCCACTAAAGTTCAAATCCAATCCTTCAGAGCAAGTCGAACCTGCAGCCTACAATTTTGATGATGATCCGGATCTAGAGTTAACTCCGCAAAAGTCCAGATCATATACTTATTCAGTGGTGAAAAAAGTACTTACTGACAACAAGAGTAAGGGGAAACTAGAGAGTTATCAAGGTGAGCAAATATTTCGTTATTCAAAGCTAAATCCTGCCTCTGGCGCAGTGGAAGAACGAGTGCTGGTTTTTATCGATCCAGACGGGGTGAAAGCGCGCGTGAAACTGGCACAAAACTACGGCATATCTGGGATTGTCTTCTGGAGGTTGGGTGGGGAAGATGACTTGCTAAAGAATTTGTAACTTGGAGGATGTTTACCCACTTTTAATAGTAAATTAAATCCCCTTGCAATTAATTCATTTTGAAAACTATATTGGTTGCAGTCCTTAGATAGGCTATAATGAAGCTGGCTGATCTACTTATGCCGTGGTGGTGAAACTGGTAGACACGCTAGCCTTAGGAGCTAGTGAGAGCAATCTCATGGAGGTTCGAGTCCTCTCCGCGGCACCACTCTCCAGTTTACAAATACTCGTATTGTAGGTAATGTTATACTTGTACATTAATACAACAAAGTTGTACGTTAGTCTCTAATGAAAAGGCAGAAAATCATATTTATCCTTACTGTATTTCTCTGTTGTACCACAACCGCGGCAATTCTTGTAGCTTTAATGATATACAATAGTTCGCAGAAACTTTCTAGTGCTAAAAAAGAAATCACTAGTTACTATGAATGTGTAAACAAAGGTGGGATTGTGATCGAAAAGTACCCGGCGGAATGCTCCACGCCAGATGGAGATATTTTCGAGCAGCCATTGTCGTCGCCTTTAGTAGACAGACTACCTCAAATTCAGAGTTTTGACGACTGCGTAGCAGCAGGCTATCCCATTGCCGAATCTTATCCACCACAATGTTACACGCCAGACGGCAGAAACTTTACTATGCCACTGAATAGGATTTCTGACTAGTCCGCCAGCGGAAGCAAGTACTTTTTATTCCAGGTTAGTTGTTTTTTTGCCAATTGCCTATGACTGGTAAATATTTCCGCACTCAGATTGGTTGCATACTCACCAACTAGCTGAGGATTATACTGCAATAATTTAAGTACTTGTCTATATCCAGATGCTGTCTTGATGGTAGGGCTTAATTGTTCGGATCCATAAGTTGCCAGAAGGCTTTCTACTTCTGCGATTAAGCCAGCACTTAACATTGTTTGCACTCTCAGTTCCAGTTTTACAGCCAATTGCTCAATTTTGGGAGCGAGAATATGGAATTCACATTCATAAAGCAGCTTCGCAGGGGTTACATTGCTGATAGCAAGAGAGTTCTTTTGTAGTAAATTGCGCAGTCGCCTAGGGTTCTGTCTGTCGGAATTATTAAGACTCTGTAAATCAAAACCGCTGCCTGCCAGTTTTGCCTGTAAATCGCCAACTGTCATACCCTGCCAATTATCTCTGCTTGTCTCGGAACTTGTGACAAACTTATAGTCGCTAATAGTAGCCAGCAAATATAGCCCACTGCCGCCCACAAGGATTGGAGTCTTGCCACGACTGTGGATGTCTGCAATGACTTCTCGGGCTAATTGTTGAAACTGTTGCACAGAAAACTGCTGTTGCGCGCTGAGTAGATCCGTTAGCCAGATGGGAATATCGGTCCTTTCTGGATAGGCCTGAGCCTGCAAACGTATGTTTGGCAATTGCATATGAGTTGTTAGTGGAACTAACTCACCTTTGTTATTGCCAATTGTCAATTCTGTAAATAGCTGCAGTGAGTCTACATTCAGCAGTTCATGTTGTTCAACATTGGCCAATTGCAAAGCCAGGCCGGTTTTACCGCTAGCAGTGGGGCCTGCAATTACAATTAATTTTCCTGTTCTTATTGCTGTCATGTTAATATTTGCCATGACTTTAAATTTAAGCGAGTATCGTCAATTTGCCAAAGATTTCATCTTGAGTGCTGGTGCAAAAGCCTTAGCAGCCTATGGTAATGTTACCATAGCCAAGACCGAGGATGGGGGGCGCAATGTTTCTACCAATCTAGACCAAGAAATTGAGCAGGCATTTTCTGAATTGGTGTTAAAAACATATCCCGATCACGGTTTTCAAGGTGAAGAATTCAAAGAACTCAATCGTCCCGGAGAGTTAATGTGGTATATAGATCCTATTGACGGCACCAAATGGTTTGCCAAGGAAGTACCGCTGTGGTGCGTGGTGATTGCTTTGGTGCAGGGGGATAAGCCTATAGTCGGTCTTATCTATAATCCAGTTTCAGGGCAATTATATGAAGCCACTTTAGGAGGAGGAGCATTGCTCAATGATAAGAAGATTGCAGTGATGTCTGAGACCGATCCCTCCAGAGTCCAAGTAAGTTTTGATTTCTCGGTGTCTGACAAAGTCGTAGATTTGTATGATGCCGACTTTGCGGCTGCATCAGAGTGCTCTTGGAATGAGTATCGCCAGGACGTATATATGAATTTGATCAAATTACACAATATTTCCTACCGCGTGCGTGATATTGGATCAGGCGCTTTGGCTCTGGCTTGGCTAGCCCAAGGCTTTTTTGGCGGTTACGTCTCACCGCTCAATCATAAGGACAAAATAGTGGATATTAGCGCCGGCTTGTTAATTGCCCAAGAAGCGGGTGCCCGAGTACAATTCCTCAAGTTAAGTCCCAATCTCCACGCCATTTTTGTCGGTGCCACGCCTGAATTATTAACTGTATATTCAAATTTATTTAAAGCTGACTAAATTAATTATGGACGCTCTTAAAGTAGTTGTCTTAGCCGGGGGCAATAGTACTAGATTTGCGCCGCTAGGGGATAAAAATTTGTTTAAATTCCTGGGCAAATCTTTAGTAGAGCAACAGCTAAGTCAATTGAAGCAGCACGGCTTTGCCAATATCACCGTGATTGCTAACCCTAATTCATACAAGGACATTGAGGCTGAGGCGCGCTTAGTAGATGAAACTATCAGAGTGATAGCTCAAGACGGTGAAGGCCAAGCAGGTGCAGTACAAACTGCATTATTCGGCTCGCCAAGCATTGGCGATCTATTGGTGATCAATATGAATGACATTTTCACCCCAGAATTAATCAATAATTTCACAGCGAAATTGCCTGGCTTGAGAGAGTCCGGGCGAAATCTGCTGACTGGCTATAAAGTTACTAGCTATTTCCCTGGAGGCTATTTGGTCAGAAACTCGCAGGGATTTATTACTAGTGTAATGGAAAAGCCAGGTGCTGGAAATGAACCGTCAGATTATGTGAGGCTGGTGTGGGACTATTTTCATGATGTGAATCAGCTCAAGTCTGCCATGGCAGAAGCTGGTAGTCAAAAAGATGACGTTTACGAAGTAGCCTTGACCAATATGATGACTCGGGGTCAGGAGTTTGTAATGTTGGAATATACCAGCAGTTGGCATACTTTGAAATACCCTTGGCATGTCTTATCGACTATGGAATATTTCTTAAGCTCTATTCCCGAGCCTAAGATTGATCCTAGCGCCGAGATTGCAGAGTCCGCGGTGATCAAAGGTAATGTCATCATTGAGGCTGGTGTGCGAGTATTTGAGCACGCTACTATCAAAGGTCCCGCCTATATTGGCAAGAATTCGATTATCGCCAATAATGCTTTGGTGCGCGCTTCAATTATCGGTGAAGGCTGTGTAATTGGCTTTGCCAGTGAGGTGGCACGTTCTTACTTGCGCAACAAAATCTGGTTGCATATGAATTACGTTGGGGATTCAATTGTTGATAATAACGTCTCCTTTGGTTCGACTGCGCTGACTGCCAATCTCAGGCTAGATGAAGGGACCGTAGCAGTGAACATTAAAGCAGAAAAAATTGACAGTAACTTAGCAAAACTAGGAGCGATTATTGGGGCTGACGTCAGAATTGGTGTAGGAGTTAAACTCATGCCGGGCGTTAAGATTGGCCGTAATTCTGCTTTGAAATCTGGCTTACTCATTAATATCGATATTCCAGACAATACCTACGCTGACACTTTGCAAACTCTTGAGCTTAAGCCCAATCGCATCAATATTGCAGAGAAATCGCGTGAGCATAGTGCGATTAAATAAGCTGCAAAGATTTGAGCTTGTCGGTTAGTTCATCATAACTAGGCTCGACTTGTATACTATTATCTGGAAAAACGATAGTAGGGATACTAGTATTGCCATTGTTCAGCTTCATAACTAACTCGGTTGCTTCAGGGTTGTTGTCGGTAATGATATAGTCATAATTAATCCCAAACTCGGCAAATACAGCCTTGGCCCTTTGGCAATCACCACACCACTCAGCTCCATACATGATAATTTGTTTGTTCATATTTAAGTTCAATATAATTAATTATTCTGATTTACTATTCATTATAGCTTTAAAGTCAAATTAAATTACCCGAAGACTTACGAATAGATTACCGAATTGCTGCTATAATCTAAAAGTGCTCAGCCAAAATGGCAACGATATTTACAAATAGTTGAGATTACAAACTGATAAACTGAGAAATGCTACAAAACTTTGACGCAGCCTACACAAAATTGAAACCCGAGCAGCGCGAAGCTGTTGACTCTGTTTACGGTCCAGTATTGCTGCTGGCAGGTCCGGGTTCTGGTAAGACCCACGTGCTCACGCTACGTATTGCCAATCTATTGCGTGTTGCAGATGTGGATCCTAGCAATATTCTGGCACTGACGTTTACTGAGACTGCAGCTAGCAATATGCGCGAGCGTCTAAGACAATTCATTGGCAACGCAGCCTATAAAGTCACCGTCAGTACTTTCCACGGCTTTTGCAATGAACTGATTCAAGCCTATCGAGCCAACTTCATTTTTGCGCGTGAGATGCGTCAAATAGATGATTTGACGCGGATTAAGATTTTGCAGGAAATACTTGATGGCAATGAGTTTCTGTTGCTAAAGAAGTACAATTCCCCATATATGATGCTAAGCGATATCAGCAGGGCTATTAGTATTTTGAAAAAGGAGGGTCTCACTGCAGAACGATTTTATCTGAAAACTACCGAGCACGCAGAATATCTCACTGAAAATGCTGAGATTAGTACTACTAAAGCTAGCAGCAAAAATATTAGTACTGCTAGATTAGCCTCAGATACAAACGCCCCAACAGAGAAAGCAAAATACAAAAAGATATGGCAGGATTATCACAAGTTAATTGCCAAGAATACTGAGCTGGCAGAAATATATAGCCAATACGAGTCAAGATTACTAGATGAAGGTTTGTATGATTATGAGGATATGATTCTGTTCGTGACGCGAGAGCTAAATGAGAACCCAGATTTCCTCGCTGATTTGCAAGAACGTTATCAATTCTTGCTGGTTGATGAATATCAAGATACAAATGGTGCTCAAAATGAATTGCTATGGAATCTTACCAAGGAAGTGGAACAGCCAAATATCTTTGCTGTGGGGGATGACGACCAGTCAATCTACTCTTTCCAAGGTGCCAATCTGCGCAATATTCTCGAATTTGTCCAGAACTATCAAGGCACTAAAATTATCACTACTAAATACAATTTCCGTTCCAGGCAAGAGGTGCTGGACGTGGCCCAGGCTTCAATTAGCAATAATAGTCAACGTTTTGTCACTCAATATCAAGAAGAAGCCAAGGAGCTAGGTATTGAATTGAATAAACAGCTGATTGCCGGCAGAGGTCTAGACTTGCAGCCAGCTAGAGACTTGGATCCGAAGCCGATCATACTTAGCAAGCACGCTAATCAACAACAAGAGCTGGACCAAATATTGACGCAAATTGAGTCATTGACCAGTGCTGGCGTTGCTCCTGAATCAATTGCAGTGATCTACCGCAAGCATGCTGACGGTTTGGAGTTAGCGAAACATCTGCAGGCACAGGGCATTCTCACTAACTCTGCAATAGGCAATAATGTGCTTCAATCCACCTTGGCTAGGCAGCTTTTGGGATTGTTCAAATGGTTGCAGAGCCCAACAAGCTCATCTGACTTGCTACAAATTTTGCATTGGCCCAACTGGCAACTCAGTACCATTGACTTATATAAGATACTCAGACACTTAGGCACGCAGTATAGCGGGTTGGAATTATTAGACATACTCATAAGTCCAGACACGCTACACACGATTGGTATTGAGAATGTAGAGCAAATCACTGCTTTGGCCAACAAGTTATTAGGTTTAAGGCAGGTAGCTATGAGTGAGGATCTACCCACGCTGTTCCTGGAACTCATTGAACAAGGTGGATTTCTGGAAAGCGCTATGGGGGATGGGGATACTGCTAAGCTGCTTGTACTCAATAGATTGCAGAAGTTCTTAATTGCTCGAAGTAGACGTAACTCTGATTATAAGGTCAGTGATTTGCTGCTGGATTTAGAGAGTATGCGAGAGCATGGGTTGCAACTTGAGGCTACTAAATTGGAGGCAAATCCAAAGGGTGTAAATCTGATGAGCGCACACAGTGCCAAAGGCTTAGAGTTTGATTATGTTTTCTTGATCAGGTGCACAGATGGCAATTGGGGCAATCGCCGCGTACCTAGTAAATTGAATTTATTGAATTTGTTCGAACTGGGGATTGGGAATCATTCACTCAATAAAGAGGATGCGATTGAAGAGGAGCGACGTTTATTCTTTGTAGCGCTTACGCGCGCGCGCGCGCAATTATACATCTCATATAGTCAGAGTTACTATAATTTTGAGCAGGACAAACTGACAAAGGCTATACCTAGTATGTATTTAGAAGAAGTGTCGCCAGAATATACTACGATAGTTGATAATACTGAAGCACAGATAGACCCGACGGTAAACTTGCGCAAACTTTCTCCACTGCCAGAGATTGTGGGCAGCAATTTGCGTGAATTCTTATTCACTGCTGCTAAGGAGCTACGCCTATCATTTTCAGCATTCAACACCTATTTGGAGTGCCCACAAAGATTTCTATACGAGTATATTCTGAGAATTCCTAAATCTATACAGCCAAGCATGGTCTTAGGCTTGGCATTGCATTACGCATTGGAGAAGTTCAACTCAAAACGTATTGAACTGCTGGGCAAGCAATCTAATGATAGTGCTCAACTAGGCATCGTTGAGTTGAACTTATTAGTGAAGCAATACATCGCTACAAAGGATTTACCAGAGGCAGTAGGTGTGGCAATAACTCAAGAGGCTGAAAAGGTTCTGTCTGAGTACTATCCAGAGATCATGCTAGCAAATGCCGGTAAAATTTTTGCAGCAGAGTACAGTTTTAGCCATCGTCTCAATTTCGAAGGAATAGCTTTAACGGGCAAAATTGATTTACTAATTGAGGATGTCGCTGCCAATAGTGAAAAACATTTGCAGATTGTGGACTATAAGAGTGGTGAACCTGCCTCACGCAACGCATTGCTGGGGGTGACAAAATCTGCTGGCTATGTGGCAAATTACCATCAGCAGTTGATCTTTTATAAATTATTAGTAGAACTAGACCCGCGTTTTAGCCAAAAACAATTAGTTGTCAATAAAGCTACTCTGGTATTTTTGCGTCCCAACAAATCTGGTAAATTCAAAAGTGAAGAGTTTGTAATCACACCAGAAGAAGTTTCTACTCTTAAGCTGAAGATTAAAGTGGTGCACCAGAAGATCATGTCATTAGAATTTAATCAAGCTTGCCAGAAGGAATCATGTGGAGTTTGCAGTATGTTAGTTAGATAACTAACAGGAATAAGCTAGCAGATGTCAATAGAAATTCTAGAAAACATGTATAATTTACCTAGATTACATAATATTGCTGTTACCCAGTATGATTAGTTCACTCAACTCCGAGACTAGGCCTAGAGTATTATCGGGGATTAATCCTAGTTCCAAAAAAGGCTTGCACTTAGGCAATTACTTTGGAGCTGTGAAACCTCATGTAGAGATGCAAAAGACAGGTGAGTGTTTTTATTTTGTTGCCAACCTCCATGCTCTCAATAGTATCTACGACCCTACTGAAGTTAGAGACAACACCACCAATATATTTCTGGAATACATTGCCTTTGGAATTGAACCAGAGACAACTTGTTTGTATGTCGAATCTGATGTCGAAGCCATTCCTTATCTACAGACCATCTTTAACAACGTCCTGAGCGTGGCTGAACTGGAGCGCATGCATGGTTATAAAGATAAATTGGCAAATTCTGTGGAACAATCTCAGATTGGCTTTGGCCTATTCTCTTATCCTGTACTGATGGCGGCGGATATATTGTGCCTAAATCCTGATCTGGTGCCAGTCGGCGAGGACCAAGCACAACATGTGGAGATCTGCCGCACTATTGCTAGACGTTTCAACTCTCGCTATCCCGATCACTTCCAGTTCAAAGTCCCTGAGGCTTTGATCAGGAAAGAAGTTGCTCGAGTGAGAGGGATTGATGGTGTCAAAAAAATGAGTAAGTCTTTGGGCAATGATATCCCAGTATTTGCAAGCGAAGCAGAGATCCGCAAACAGATAATGCGAATCACGACCGATCCAGCCAGAATTCATGCCACAGATCCTGGCGATCCAGCAAAAAATATTTGTTTTGAGTATTTACAATTACTAGGCTTTGACGCTATTAAATTGATTGAAATGCAAGAGCAATACAGACAAGGCACAATTGCTGATTCCAAAATTAAAGAATTGCTATTTGGACTTTTCTTGGAGTACTTTAGCAAGGCACGTGCAAAAAAACAGGAACTGGAGACGAATCTTGATTATATTGCCCAATTGCGTAGATCTGGAGCAGACAGGGTCAACTCTTATACTACTGAATTATTGCAACAGGTGAGAGTAGCGGTTGGAGTCTAAATTAGTAGAGGTTTTTCTCTTGCAAGAATTTGGTTAGATACCAGCCATTGGAGCCTAGGTAACCTCTTGTATGCAATTCTGTCGCCAATTCGACTCCCACAAATCTGATATGCCAAGGCTCATAAACATAGCCTGTAATACCTTCTTTACCTTGTGGGTAGGAAATTACAAATCCATATCTGTGGGCATTATCTTTGATGAATGCCCAGATCGCGTTGTTGCACTGACTGGTTCGATCGAAACCACTAGCATTTGCACAAGAAATATCTGCCGTAGTGCCAAGTTGATGCTCGGAATGACCAGGTTTGGCTGAATAGCGATTGGCATTTTGCTCAGCCTTTAGTGGAGTGATCCCTTTGCGCAGTTCACCTTGATACCAATAATTGAATGTTTCCTGTTGCTTGGCAAAAGATCTATAGGCAGAGTTAACTTTAGGTTTTAGTCCTTGGGCATTGGCAGCGCTAAATAGCTCTGTCATTGCTCCCAGAGTCGCTTTAGTAAGTTCACCCCCCCCTGGAAGATTCACTGCAGTTAAATTGGCGGGGATATAGCTGCTAGATAATGTCCATTTTTTATTTACAGGGAAATATTTACAATCATTACAACTAGCAGTCAGTTCAGGTCCGCTTGGGGTTACAATAGGACTTATAGTTTTGACTTTAGGTGCAACTGGACGATTTTTGGCAAGGTAATATTGAGGAGCACTCACTGCTCCAACTGCTCCGGTGCTTGCTGGTTGCAAGCTGGTGGGCGATTTAGCATCTAATCCACTGACTAAGTAAGTTCCCAATGCCGCAGGATCAGTTGGCAAATCAGCTGAAGGTTCAAATTGTTCAGTGGGGCTGGAGTTAGTGCTGGTTTGTGCATTCAGCGCTGGAGCACCACTAGTTTGTGCATTCCAGATTGACTCTAATCTGACAAAATTAACCTGAGAGTTGATACTTAAACCAATATAGCTGAAAACGGCGGCACTGATCATTGCTCCTATTAAAGGTAACAGCATTTCTCTCTCAGACTTCTGGGCTTTTGGGCTCGTTAGATTGCGCGGCGTAATTTCGATCACCATGATTAATTATAAAGTTTCTGGGCTCAAGGTACTAATTGTTCTAGCAGTTTCTTGAATATTTTTTAAGCGTTCAATCTCTTCTGCTAACATTTGCATATACAATCCATAGCCAATCTTGCTAATGGTGCCGTGCTGTTCACGACCAAGTAGGTTGCCAGCGCCGCGAATCTCTAGGTCACGTGAGGCAACTAAAAAGCCTGAGCCTAAACTTTGGGCGCTGAGAATAGTTTCCAGTCTGGCTAAGTATTTGGCAGGACGTAGTTTGGCTTTTTTCTCAGCCTCGCTTACGTTTTCTGCAGTATTGGCCTCTGCAATTTCATCCAGAGCTTGAATATCCCTACCATGGTAGAGGAAATAAGCAAAGGCTTGCCGCTCAGATCTTCCTACTCTGCCTCGTAACTGATACATTTGCGCTAAACCAAGACGCTGGGCATTGTTGACCAGAATAGTGTTTACATTGGCCATGTCCACACCATTCTCAATAATTGTAGTACAGATTAATACGTCGTATTTACGCTCATAAAAATCAGTAATAATTTCGTCAAGCTTATGACTAGCCATTCGTCCATGGGCAATTGCAAAGCGCACATTTGGTAGGTAACTGGCTAATTGCGAGCGAATAGAGTCAATAGTTTCAATCATATTATGCAAGAAAAACACTTGGCCACCGCGGCTGATCTCAGCACTCACTGCCATTATTACCCTATTCCAGCTGAATTTTTCTACATGAGTCTCTACAGATTTGCGGCCAACAGGGGGTGTTTGAATCATACTTATATCTTGGATAGCCGCCAATGCCATTGATAGAGTCCTAGGTATTGGTGTGGCTGAGACGTATAAGGTGTGAACACCATATTCCAGCTGGCGCAGTTTTTCTTTTTGCTTAACCCCGAAACGCTGTTCTTCATCCACCACCAACAGCCCTAGTCTTTTTGGTAGAAAATTGGCACTTAGCAATCTATGGGTGCCAATAACAATGTCATATTTGCCGGCAGTAATATCTTCCAAAATCTGCCTATTTTCCTGCTGGCTATTAAATCTGGAAACGAGACAGACATTGTAAGGCGTATGTTCGAATCTTGCCTTAAAACTACGATAATGCTGTAGAGCTAATACTGTTGTGGGACAGAAGATGACAACTTGGCTATCGACTTCACAGGCTTTGTATGTAGCCCGCATAATCACCTCTGTCTTCCCATAGCCTACATCGCCAACTAGTAGGCGGTGCATAGGTTTACGCTTAGCCAAGTCCTTGATAATATCCCTTTCGGCACTAAGCTGGTCTGGGGTAGGGTTATATACAAAAGCCTCTACAAATCCCTGATAACTCTCACTATCAACCGCTTCCACTGGAAGAGCCGTGGCCAGATTGATCTGGGCATAATGTCTTGCCAGTTCCTCAGCAGCAATTGCTACTTGAGCCTTTACTTTCTTTCGTAGTACTTCCCAGTCTGTTTTCCCCAGCCTGGTAATTGTAGGAATTTGACCAGCATCAGCGATATATTTTGTAAGTTTATTCACTTGAGAAAGTGGTACCAGCAATTCGTCCTCAGCGGCATATTCAACTTGCAAATAGTCTTCATTATTCTCCACTACAAACCCCCGATATGTCCCAACACCATAGTCCTCATGCACAATATAATCCCCAACTTCAATCTCTCCTTCTAGTTGTGCCAATAGCTTCTGTGCTTCTGTGCTCTTGAGCTTGCTATTGCGTCTGGAACTGACAAAGATAGTCCCAAAAAGTTCTCGATCGGTAATTACCACGACTTTGGCTTGCGCAGAGATAATGCCTGTTTCGATTTCACGCACAGAAAGTAGCGGCACTCCAGGCAATTGCTCTTGATTTTTAGGTAATAGGTAAGAGGTTAAGGCTGTAGGCAATTCACCAGCGTGCTTAGTCACAATGCGCACTGTATAACCTAGCTGTTGGTAGCGCTCGGCGTCAGCCTCAAGCAGGCTAAAGTTTTTGAAATATAAAGCAGGGCTGGCATAATCAAAAGCAATGAATTCGTATCTAATTGCTTTATTTGTAGCTATTTCTAATGCCTCTGCAGTTTCAAGGCTAGCCAGCAAGACTGTCAACTCAGTGCCTAGTATAATTCCATTCTTAGCAACCTCTGCGGACTTGGGTTCAAACACGGAAATATTTTCCCAGTCACTGCGACTATGCAGTTTATTTAAATTGAAGGAAAACATATTTTGATATCTTGTAAGCTTACGGCCTGTAAGTAGATCAAAAGTTTCTATATACTCCAAAGTTTCTCCGAAGTAGCTGAAGCGAATTGGATTGGTGAATCCTGGCTGCCAAAAGCTTATAGCATCACCTTTCACTGTAAATTCGCCTAGACTATTCAATGTTTTTACCTTGCTAAATCCAAACTCTATCAAGGTTTTGACCACACCCGAAAAGCTGTATTCACCTATGTCCTCACAACTTTGTATATAATTAGCAATATCTTGGTTCCAGCGCAAAATGTAAACTTCTGCTACATCTCCTACTTGTAGGTGGTAGGCTAAATATTGGGGCAAATGCCCTGCTGTGATACCTTTAAGAAACTTTACATGCATGGCTACATTTTACTATATAATCACTACCAAGTTTAATCTGATTAATCCACCTGGCTGTGAGACTCTGCCAGACTTCCACAATTCCGCAAAAAAACTGTATATTTAAATAGCTGATTATTAATATTAAAGTCGGCAAATCTATTTATACTGCCAAATATGCAAATTATTGTAATCGATGACAATTTTCTTTTCAGAGAGCTTATTAAATCAGAGGTTAGGGCACTAGGTGGGGATGTGAAAGTAGACTTTGAGTTTTATACTTCAAACAATGGAATTGAAGGGCTTGGCTACGTTTTCGTCACCAAACCCCAGTTGATAATAATTGATACCACTTTGCCGCGCTATTCTGGCAGGGAGTTGCTGGATTATATAGCTAGCAACAAAGGCCTCTCGCATATTCCGGTTATTTTGCTAAGTGAAGACGAGCATGCAGATTTGCCCAGCAACTTTATTGTGGTCAACAAAAACGGGGGGCGTTTCTCCCAGCGCTTCGCAGAAGCACTACGCGGACGATTTCGCTTTCTACTACCCCAGACTAGGGTGATGTCCGGGCTGGCCAATAGCATTTTAAGACTGGCGAATAGAAGCGATAGGCTATTTAAACACAATTACAAAAACCCGCTGCTCAGATTTGTGAATAACTTGGTGGCACTGGTGTTAATGTTAGGTGCCAACTTGCTTTTCAGCGTACATTCTATTCAACAGAAA
>CAZXFQ010000023.1:0-16654 GCA_964640685.1 uncultured Candidatus Saccharibacteria bacterium | reverse complement strand
CTCGCAAAGTCTCTGCTACAGTATTTTTTACAAAGCTAAATAACTCCCCTTCATTGCTTATTTTAATTTCCTCTTTGCGGGGATGGATATTAATATCCAGGTCCGCACCTTCAATCTTGAGGCTGATAGCAAAGTTAGGGGATAGTTCTGGCGGCAGTGTTTCTGCGAAGCCTTGTTTGACCGCAACTGCTAACATAGGACTTCTGACCAACCGGCCATTGATTGCTATTAATTGCTCAGCCTTGCGGCTGCTAGTAGCAAGTTTTGGGGTGCTAACAAGGCCACTCATAGAATATTTACTATATTTACTATCTTTGCCGTCTTTATTACTTTTAACACCGTTGCTAATTCTAACATCGTTGTTGTTTGTATTATTCACGGTGTTATCCCCTTTCAGACTCAGTAGATCTTGGACTTTGAACTTATATATTTCTGCAAAGCGGTTTAAAAATGCTGTGGGGGTTAAGGTGAGTAATAGTTTGTCATCCACAGAATAACTGAACTCTACGTTAGAGTTAATAACTGCAAGTTTGCGTATTACCTCTCGACACAGCGTTTCCTCAGTACGCTCTGACTTCAAAAATTTGCGACGTGCAGGGAGCTTACGAAATAAATTCTTGACGATAATTGTTGTACCTTGGGAGCGGCTACTAAGTAAGACTTCACCTGACTCGTTGCGGCTATATGCCTGTTTGGAAGTAGTTGCGCTAATAATAGTGAGATCGGCAACTGCTTCAATACTGGCCAGCGCCTCTCCTCTGAACCCAAAAGTAAAGATTTGTTCCAGATCCTCTATACTACTTAGCTTGGAAGTTGAGTGCAATTGTGTGGCTGACTTCAGATCTGCCTGGTCCATACCCTCTCCATTGTCACTGATTTCAATAAGAGACAGTCCCGCCGACGCAATTTTGATTGCTATTTTTGTGGCGCCAGCATCTAGGCTATTCTCTAAAAGTTCTTTGATTATCGAAGCCGGGCGTTCGATAACTTCACCTGCAGCAATCTTTTTGATAACTTCCGCTGAAAGTAGCTTGATTTTAGCCATAATCTAGTTTAGCACTGCTTTTACAGAATTACTAAATGCGACTACTCCAAGCCCTGAAAAAGCAGCTGGGTGATTTGCTTAATCTCTGCGGCTGCGTCAGTTGTAAGTCTTGTATTATTTAAAACAATTAAGACGTAATTACTATCTTTACTACTAATTAATGCAGCATCTTGATATATTCCGTTTAAGTTTCCTATTTTGTTAAAGACTCTAAAGTCATTTGGATTGAGTCCCCTAGCTTTTACGAAAGCTGCCATTCCAGCTGGAATTCTATCTCTATGCTCTGGGATAACATTCTCCAGCAGTCCTAGTAGATAAAGTCTGTTTGCACCACTCAAATAGCTATTTGTGCCAGTGGCACTAAGTATTTTGAAAGCCTTGCTAATTTCCAGAGCTGTGGCCTTCATAGTCCTTCTCTCGATTTGAACGCCAAGGTCAGTTTTTATTAGTTTAATCAAATAGTTATAGCCTCCTAAACTTCTTTCCAAGGCAGTCATGGCGTCGTTGTCGCTTTTAGTGATCATAAGAGTAAGTGCTTCAGCTACAGTGTATGTTTTGCCGCTGTAGCGCAACACTTGTTCAAGACTCACCTTTTCTAGATCAATTTGTTTGAGAATGACCATGGCTAGAGGCAGTTTGTAAATACTTGCAGGAGCATAATTCCTGTTCTCATTGTGCTTGAAACTAATCTCCTCGGCATTCAGATCTGTGAAGGCAATCGCATAGTTGGCAGTTAAGCCCTTGCGCTGCAGAAAACTCAGCACCTCTTTAGAATTTGCGGCTAACTGGTCTTGTCTTTGTTTAATTCGCGCAGGAGATAGAGTTGAAATAGTTTCGGCGCCTAAGTTTTTCTCTGGTGAAATTGTACCTAGGGGGCCGCTCACAGGCCCTGAGACAATCTTCCCCAAGATCACTGGATTCTGAGCAGTCACAGGCCTTAATGTAGATAGTTCACGTCCTACTAATAAGAATATCCCCACATTTAGTAGGGCTATCAAGATCAAATAGTAGACACTATATTTATTCCAATGTAATCTCATAGTTTTATATAGCGGATTATACCACCCAGATTTGAGAAAGTCTTTAATTCCAGTAATTCTCTATAAATTTAAAAGGGCGAATACATTGTTGTATTCGCCCTCTAATCACTTTATAAATCTTGCTTACTATCTGTTTCTATTTCTGCGAGAAATATAAACCAGTAAACCTACAATAGCTGCCAAGACTAGGAGGATTATGCAGCATAATAATAAATTAGCGCTAATAAATGCTCCTAAGTTAAAGCCAGCATTGTTTTGGCTATTTTGGCTATTATTGGCTTCACCTTGAATGTTACCATTGGTTTGATTGTCTTGTGCAGCTTTAGGTCCAACTAAAACGCTACTTGTATCCGAGACAGTTTTTCCTTGCGCATCCTTGCAAGTCACTCTCAAAGTGTAACTACCTGGATTTTGGTAAGTATGGTTTAAGCGACCATTTTCTACGCCAGTGGTTTCCAAAATCAGACTGCCGTCACCAAAGTCCCAACTACAAGTTAGTTGATCTAGTCCAAGACCATTGGAGCTCACTGTGAATACTGTGGATTGGCCTGGTTGGACATTGAAGTCCACTGGCAAATCGATGTTGAATTCACCAATATCACCAATACCTAAAATATCACCTTGTTGCTGTCCTGAAGTTCCTACGGTCCCATTTGGTAATGACTGACCATTATTATCAGTATTGCCGCTAGTGCCTCCAGTAACATTTAGGGTTACGTTAGCAGTATTACAGAAACCGTAGAGATTGTTTTCTTCACAGATTCTCAAGATAGTATTGTAAGTACCGTTAGCGTAGAACCTAGGCTGAATAGTGACAGTATAATTGATATTATTCACTGGTCCGGCAATTGTCTGTCCAAAGAAGCCTGTAGCCCCGTAGTTCATTCTGGCCTGCCAGCCTGGACCTTTGTCGAAGTCACCAGCCAGGTCAGTATAGCTTCCACTAAAGGTAACCTGTTGCCCTGCAGTCACATTCAATGTAGGAATCGCTCCACCGGTAGTATGGCTGACGCTATTGCCTCCGGCAGTTGCTCTCAAGGATACTATTGCCAAGTCGTTAGTAATAGTGACATTAGCACTATCACTTACTGCATATGCAGCAAAGCTTACTCTGACATTAGGGTTAATTGGATCATCATTAAAGAAGCCGTTCACACTGCTGCCGTTGATGCTATCAGTCAAGACATAGTTCTGAGCAGCAGCATTGCTATTGTCAGTTGGATTAGTCACTAGATTCAAAGTACCTGTACCTGGTGTATTTTGAATAATTTTCCAAGCTCCACCAGGAATCTGTGCTTCCCAAATTAGATTTTGACATGGGTTACCTGGGGCACCGTTTGCATTACAGATAAGGTTGGCGTTGGCTCCTGAGTTGACTTGATCCAATCTGCCTTCTTGAATTGTGAAGTTATTCAAAGCGATCTGTGGCAGTCTAGTTCCCATTACTAAGTTGGCTGTAGACTGTCCAGCAGCTGCGTTAACAATTGCTACGGTGGCTGTATTGCTAATGGTAGTAGAATTCGCGGTGCCGTTGTTGACGGTGACGTTGAACTGTAAACAGGCAATTTCTGTATATTTAACTACAGCAAAGTTGGCAGTTAATGTAGAAGTGGAATCATCCAGACTCGTTGCTGCGATGCCGCTGGCGCAACTAGCACTGATACTGCCGCTTACATAAGTGGTGTTTGCTGGGATCAGGTCGCTAATCTGCACTCCTAGTAGATCAACCCCAGTTAAACTGCCTGTTCCTAAGTCCACAGCTGAAGTATTTTCTAGACTCACTGTATATTGCACGTTATCTCCGACCAATAAATCACCTCCATTTATATCTGCTGCGGTTTTGTTAAATAAGTAATTGGTATTACCTACTCTTCTTATGGCTACTGCGTCAGCCAAAATATAACGATCTGACTCTGAGGAACCGCTAGTATTGGCACCAACTAGTCGTACCTCTGCGCTAGCAGCATTCATAGCGAATGCGCCTAGACTTACCCAGAGAGGACCAGCTACGCTAGTATTAGCTTGGCTTCCGCAGCTTGCATCTCCAACTATACCAGTACTAGTAGCTTGATCAATTGCAATATTTGCCGCGTTAACTCTGCTTGCACCTGAGTAGATGTCATAAAGAGCCACACCTCTGGAACTGTCACAGATATAGCTTACAAGGACTTCGTAAATACCAGCTGTAAAGCCAGTAGCATTCTTTGTCCAAGTTGCAGTTTCACCTGCATAACTTTGGCCACTGCCAAAATTATCGCCACCAACAGCATTTTGTAAGATATCACTCACGACATTAGTTGCTGGAGCGTCTGTACCATAACTTCCCCAAGCACCAGTGGAAGAGAAGCTACCTGTAGAATTAAAATCACTGACCATTGCACTGTCATCAATTACGTAGTCAAAAGTCTTAGCTAATTTGCCTGTACTTGGAGCAAATGTGCTGTCAAAGTCTTCATTGCTGGCTACAACTATATATCTAGCTGTTACGCCATTTGCGTGAGCCACTACTATTGTATTTCCGGCCGTGGTAGCTACTGGTGTAGCAGGATAACTATAATCAGCGTTGCTTGGAGCACCAAGATTGGTAGTAGCTCGATATACTTTATAACTAGTGGCATTGTCCACAGGCAACCAATTTAATTCGACCTGGGTGGTATCTTCCTCTACCCAGAATATTGGACTAGCGGGCTGAGTAAGACACATATAGGCTTCTACTCTGAGCGCATTGCCTTGAGTATCGACGTTATTATTCATGCCCAGTTGATTGTTGTAATCATTGCCTTCGTAGCCAATGCTGTTGTACCAATCGTCATACCAGTCTGACACTAGGAATTGCACGCTATTGCTAATAGGAGTATAGCCGAATTCATATGTATGAGTAGCACTATACCCGCCCCAGTTGACTATTCCTACATTGCTTGTACCCATATCTGATAGTAATGTCATCACGCCCCTGAAAGTCTTTCCAGGTGCACCACCCAAGATGTCACTCTCACTTGTCCAACCATCAAAAGTTGCATAGTATGCATCGCCTAGTTTGCCAGGGATAGCACTGTCAAAATTGTATGTACCTAAAGCTTTAAATACGTATTGAGTGTTGGCAGTAACTGGGATGTTGGTGCCATCAATATCTGTAGAAGAAATAGGATAGCTACCCTGAAATACTGGGCTGGTACCCTCATTACATACACCTACTGAATCATACTCAGTAATCATTTGTTTATCAAATACTGCGCAATAAGCAGTGCCGCCTGCTGGTACCACTGTAATTTCATAGTTATTTGTTGCTAGACCATTGTCGCTGCTGCACAAGAAACCTAGGACTTCTGTCTCTGAACTTCTTTCCCCAGCTTGGCTAAACTCAGCTAAGTTGTAGCGTCCAGCAGTATCTAAGCCACTAATCGTTAGAATTCCAGCAGTTGTAAAGCCTGCGTCAGTAAAGTTAGGGCTGATATTTGTGTCGTTTAAGCCGTTATAGGGGGCTTCGGTTCCGGTAACTCCTGTTTGCTGAATATACCCGAATCTGTAATCCTTGTTCGTACTTAGTACGCATCCTGGCAGTGCTGTCATATTGCCATTAGCATCTGGACGTTGTTGGCCAGAGGCTGAATTAATATCATCTTCACTGACATCGTTTGTACAAATATATTTACGAATTTGGATGTTGCCAGTGGGGATAATATAATCCACGCTGCCTAGAGCAGTCACGAAATCGTCTCCATTACAGGCACCGTGAAAGAAAGGAGAGGTTACGCAGTCATGCTGGATGTCTGACTCAATTGCATCCCAGTTAGCTGGCACATTGGCAAAACCTGCACTCCAGCGCACAGTGGTTTTGGCATTCATATTGAACTGAGGAATGTTGTAAATGATGTCTTGGGCGTTGCTAGTGAAGCTATTCTGGAAGAAGCCATAGTCATTACCATTTATATTGATGACACTAATGGCTTGCATAAATGCTGTGTTACCACCAGCTCCAATACCACCAAAGTTCACTGCTGCGCGATTTGCTCCAGTGAAGTTATTGCTAATGAAACTCAGACTTCTGATTCCACCAGTAGCTCCAGTATTTGCTAAGGATTGATCCACCCCACCTACTTGGATAAAATCTACACTGGCAGCGTTGCCAGTGAAAGTGTTGGTATCAATTCTCACTTTATCAATAGGATCACCATTGTTCCAGCCCTTCCACAATTTTATGCCTACTGGCATATTATTGAAGGTATTGTTGTAAATCGAACCATTGGTAAAGTTCTCTGCATAAATTCCGTGCGCAGTGAAATTTCTGAAAGTGGAGTTGAATATACCAGCACTATTGAACTTACCCTCACCAAAGCTTGGTACGAAAGTTTCTTCTCCTGCAGCGTAAATACCACTACTGCCGGCGCGATTGTCGCCGTCTACTATATTATTCAGGAAATTCATTCCATAGAAAATATCTGTCTGACCCATAACCCCTACTCTATTTGTGATCTTAGCCGTGGAAGCAGATTTAAGTCCTACCGTGTTATTGATTAACTCACTATAGGTAATTCTTAGGCCAACTACAGTGGCGTTATTGTCAATACTGATCCCGAATGTAGGAAAGTTCAATACTCTAAGTCTCAAAATTTCAATTGTTTCCATTTGACCACCCAGATTGATTCCACGACCGCTGCTAACTAAAGGATTATATGTAAGTGCAAAGTCTTTGAATGTAAGGTCTTTGGTACTTGTTCCTCCGTTAACTTGAATGTTACCAATTATATTTGTGGCTGCCATTCCAGATCCCACAATTTGCAAACCAATTAAGTTAGCACTGTTATTGATGACTAGATTTTCAGTGTAAGTTCCCGCTCCAACGTTTATGATGTGTGGGCCTGGATTTGCGCTAGCAAAATTGATAGCAGCTTGAATAGAGTTGTAGCAATTATCTGCCCCAGTGATAGTAATGGTATTAATTGTACCAATGGCACCTACACAGCTAGCAGGAACAACGGTACCGTTGGCGCCACCATTGACTAATACAAAGATTGTGAAATGGTTGACCTCGAAACGCACGTAGTCAGTGTTCCCTGGTTGAACCTCTTCGGTTAAAAAGTTCACACCATCTTCAGAATACTTTACCTCAGCCTTCTCGTTTACATTCAGTTGCTTGAGCTTTATTTCTGCAATAAAACTTCCTGGGATTAATTCTGGCTCAGTAGTGAACTCGTAAGCTGGGGAAGTAACTGTTTTGCCTTCGATCTCACTACTAACCTCAACCTTTTTGATTGTCAGCTTAAGGTCAGTTGCAGGCAGCTTGCTAAATCTTACCGCTGCTTCTCCGAATGCCTGTGACTGATAATCCACTCCAGTAACAATATTGCTGTATTTGGCAATATTAGGTGCAATTACCACTTCTAATGCGCCTGAGTCTGTGGCTGCTTGAATGTTGTTATTTGTAACTTGCTCCTCAGCAATTTGGATCTCAGGTAAAGCGTCTTGTGACTCTAACATAGGCGTAGTATCTTCAACCACAACTTGAGTTTCTGATGGAATGTCAGTTGCAGCAGCTTCTTCAGAAATCCTGCCAGCCCTGTTTGTCTCTTCGACGGCTTTAGGTTCTGGGGCCTCTGGAGCTTCTATTTGGGTTACCTTAGACTTCGTAGTTTCAGTCTCAGCAGGGGCAAGAGCCTCTGCTAACAAAGGGCTCAGTGGAGCTAGGTAATTAAAAGCAAATAGAACTAAAATCACAATTGCACTGACGGATCTGAAGTTTGCTTTTAGCATTATGAGGCTAAGTTGATAAAATAAATATTAAAAATTACGAAACTAATATCTCATTATAATATATTTACTCACTATAGGATATAGCTACGACAAAGAATCTTTGTAGATTCCTTCTATAAGCTTGACCCTAGCGTGTATTGCTAAGTGAGTGAAAATGAAAATACTATATTTAAATGACTATTTGGTCATTTGCTGAGCAGTTGCTAGAATATATCACTTCTGAATCAATTAAGTAAATTATTAACTTATATATTATGCAGATAGCATTAGTTACTGGCTCTAGTGGTTTCATTGGTACAAATCTAGTGCAAAATCTTTTGGAAGATGGTTACAAGGTGATAGCATTTGATAATTTTTCTGCGTCGGAGCCTTGGAAGTCTGAACTTTTCAAAGATAACCCTAATTATTACTTTGCTGAGGTCGATATCTGCAAGCCTATAGCTGCTGAAGTGCAAGAAGGCTTAAGTGCCCTAAATGAATCTGGCGTAGACGAGATATACAATCTAGCTTGTCCAGCGTCTCCTCCCAGATACATCAATATCCCTCTGGAAACTATTGATGTGAATGTCACTGGCATGCGCAATGTACTAGAACTTGCTAAGCAATACAACGCTGTTATCTTGCACACCTCTACTTCAGAGGTTTACGGCGATCCTATAGTACATCCCCAACCTGAGTCATATCGGGGTAATGTCAACACAGTGGGGCCAAGGAGCTGCTACGATGAAGGCAAGCGCATCAGTGAGACTATTTGCTACGAATACCAGCGTTTATTTGCTACCAATGTGAAAATTATTAGAATCTTCAATACTTACGGGCCATACATGGACCCAATGGATGGTCGGGTGATTACGAATTTTGTCCTGCAGGCCTTACGGGGCGAGGATCTAACAATCTATGGCAGTGGCAATCAAACTCGTTCTTTTCAGTACATTTCTGATTTAATTGCAGCGATTCGCAAAGTGATCAAGCTGGAGAAACAGTTTTTAGGCCCAATTAACTTGGGTAATCCCGTGGAATTCACTATCAAGGAATTGGCAGAATTAGTGGTGTCTAAACTACCTGATACAGGCAGTAAACTAAAGCTGATTGAGCAAGACCCTAATAGTCCTTATCAAGCTAAACATGACCCTCAGCAACGCAAACCAGACATCAGTCTGGCCAAAGAAAAGCTAGGTTGGGAACCAAAGGTAGCCTTGTCGCAAGGGCTTGACAGTACAATTGAATATTATAGAAAGCTAGCCAGCTAGTTGCGTCCAATTCCAACATAATCTAGTCCTACTCTGGTGATAACTTCCTTATTGATGCGATTGCGGGCATCAAGGATTAATTTACCCTTCATTAAGGTGGCAGCTTTTTCCCAGTTGTATTCTAGGAACTCATTCCACTCTGTTGCGATCACCGTGGCATCAGCGTCTTGGATGCATTCGTCTACAGTCGAAGCAATATGTACATTGGCAATTTCCACCACTGCTTTGGGATCATAAGCACTTACAATTGCCCCGCTGGCTGCTAGCGCTTCAATAAACCTAATAGCCTGTGATCTACGGGTATCACTTGTTCCAGGCTTAAATGTAATTCCTAACACAGCAATTTTCATGCCAGTTAACCTACCTAATTGCTTCTTTAATTTATTGATCACGTAATCCACCATTAAACTATTCTCTGCAACTGCTGCAGTTAAAATGTCTAGCTCAACATTATAGTCTTGCGCAACTCTGATCAAGCCCGCCACATCTTTCGGGAAGCAACTACCGCCCCAACCTAAGCCAGCGTATAAAAACGATCTGCCTATGCGCACATCGCTGCCTACTCCGTTCATTACCTGGCTGATGTCGGCGCCAGTTTCATCACATAATCTTGCAATTGAGTTGGCAAAAGATATTTTTAAGGCGAGAAAAGCATTGGCAGTAACTTTGATCAACTCTGCACTTTCTAGCGAGGTGCGGATTACCTTAGTATCATAATTATGGTCATATTTATCAGTTTTGTTCTTGTATACATTGGCGTATTCCGCAAATTCGGAAAGATTTACTTCGGCTGCCAATTGATGCACTTTACGAAAGATATCGACAACTGCTTCTACAGCCTGGGCATTGCTGCCGCCTACTACTACTCTATCCAGGTAAATACTGTCTACCAAAGCTGAAGCTTCGGCTAGGAACTCTGGGTTAGAGACATAATTGATCGTACCTACACCTCTTAACTCAGTAAATAATTCTTCCAATTTTCTTCCAGTGCCTACAGGGACTGTGCTCTTTTGAGCATAGACTGCTCCGGACTTGAGAAACGGTGCTGCAGTGCGTACAGAAGCGAAAACATACTCTAAATTAACACTGCCATCGGGTTGGTCTGGTGTACCTACGCAAGAAAAGACTACGTCAGCATCTGTTAAAGCTTCAGAATAGTCTAACGTAGGGAGTAATAACTTACTTGTCACTGCTTTATGCACGAATTCATCTAGACCAACCTCAAAAAAGTGTGATTTCCCTTGTTTGATAATATCGATTTTTTTTGGGTCAGTATCCAGCAGCTTTACAATATAACCTGCATTTGCAAGAACTGCAGCAGTTGTTAAGCCAACATAACCAGCACCGATAATAGCAATTACCATAATTGAATATTGTTGAAATTAAGATGGGGAGTAAAACTAGGTAAGTTTTAACATAAATTAATTGAATATACAAACACTCACGTTTTTTTTGTCAGTGTGGACTTGGCCGGCTTAGGCGCCTGCTTTGGGATAAATTCATATTCTGGATTGCCGTTACGCAAAACTATCCTCACATTATCCACCTTTTGCCAAAAGTCTGACCATAAATACATGTATGCTCTGGACTGAGCCTCATCTACTGGCAAAGAGTCAATAGTTGCTGCCGGCAATACTTCAGTTCCCTTGAGCATGGCATAGTACATGTAATTCATGTCATTCAAATGAGCATTGCGATTTTCTAGTAGTCCGCTAAAATTATTGGCATCACGCGTGAGAACTGCTTTATTATAAAGATATAAGGAGCCAGCACTAAAAGGTAAATACTGAATTGCTTCAATTGCTTGCGGCTCAGTACTAAACCAAGTTTGATATTCGAACTTACCTCCCCAAACCATGCTAGCTTTAGCGCGAGCGTACTCAACTGGGAATATATCTTTGTTATTAAACCAGTTCAACCAATAGTGTTTAGTAGAATTTACTTCGGCTGAGTAAAGATACTCTGACAAAGCTCCAAGTTCTGTATTCGCGCGCACTTCACTCCAGAGCCAGCTACCATACCAAGCATTAATGGCCTCTGAGCTGGACTCATGATTATTACCATCAAGGAAATTACTATAGCCAATTGCCCAAGAATGTCCTTCATATTCATCGAAGTTACGCAAATAGCTAAAACTAGTATTGTTGCGATCATAGTTAGCAATATCAGCCACCAGAGTATCAATCATATCTCCATACAAGTTGACAAACTCCGGATTGAATTGCGCTAGGATTGCTGCTGCATGAATAAAATAACCATGCTGAAAATGATGGTCATTGTAATTTTCCCCGCCAAACCCAGAAGTTTCGTAACCTGTAATACTCCCTACAGTTTTATCAAAACTGAAGTATTTGCCAGTCTTGGTGCTTGTGTAAGTAAACCAATCCTGAAACTCTTGTGTAAGTTTCTGTGTTAAGTTTTGTTGAAGAGCAGTATTGCCTATCTTATTTGCCAGCTGCAGCATTTTAGCCAACTTTAAGAGGTCATTGCCTCCAAAATAGGCAGAAGATCTGACGAACACAGTCTCGCGTAAATCTCTTTCCAGAAGCCTAGTAATTCTTTCTTTGGTTTCTGCTGTCATTTTTGTAGGTAGTTCTGCTACCAATGGCAGACGTTCAATGTCGTATGCAACTTCTTCATCTACCCGGAAGAACTTCTGATTACCTCTAATGGTGTTGATTACATATTTAGGTGAATTGAATTTTCCTTGATCTTGATATTGATGAGGCAGTAATCCGAAAATGCTTTGTGTAGTTTCATTAGAGCCATATTCGAACTTGTAACTTATAGTGATTTTTCCTGCATTAATCTGATACTGGCTGTTGACTGAGGTGATAAAATTTTGGCTAAAACTTTTTGCGAATTCTAGTACGTCGTTTAAGCTTGCGTCATTATTCGGGACGGCAAAGGCTGCCAAGGTGAGATACCTATCCTTCCGACTGCCATTGGGTGCTATATCAGCGCCTACATTACCATCACCGAAGTCAATAGTGAGAGCATCACTCTGCTCACTGATCTTTCCATCAGTAAATACTGCTATTCCACCAGTGTCGGCTTTATAAAAGTAATTGCCATTCTGCTTAGCTAATTTGTAATTGGCCCCACTAAGCTTCAGCTCGCTGGCTGTAGGAAAGATATAAATGTAAGGTGAGCCTTGTATAAAGGTGGCCGTGTATTGATCCGCACCAAGTGAGTCTACAAATCTTAGAGTTACACTTAAATCCGAGTAATCCTTTACATATACCGATTCAATCGGTTTAGCAGTCTCGATGGCAATGTTTTCTGCAAATACTTGCGCTGTAACAAGCTTTTCATACACGAATTTCTTAGGGATAGCAATATTGAGCTTACCTTTGTCTAACTTACTTCCGAAGGGGAATGTATAAAGCCCAGCCAGTTCACCGCCGAAGATGACTCCTGACCAGATCTTATTTGTAGGAACAGGGCCAGTTTTATCGAAATACAGCTTATCACTACGGAAGTTCGAGGTAATTGTAGCTGTGTTTAGGCTAGGTGTAGTGACTGAACCGGTTGAGGCTCTTAGATTATTAATGGCATTGGCCTTAGTCAAGTTAACATAGAGATCTGGCAATATTGCAGTAGCTAACAGACACATTATGACAATGCTGGTTACAATCAAAATCACAGATTTGTTAGCTTTATTGGTTGGGTTCATACGTTAGAAATTCTTTTAATACAGGTATATTAATACTTTGAGTTACACGTCTTACTTCGGTAGCAAAGATATCTTTGCTCTCCACTACCACAATGACTGGCGTGCCATCCAAGATATTTTCTTGGGTAGGATCGCTAGGGCTAATGTTTAATGATACATCAACCTTTAGTGTGTTATTTAGTAAACTGTAGTTTGGGTAAACAGTGTTTATAACTCCATCATACTTTATACCAGTAGGTAAGATCACAGTTGCTGCTAAGCCTGGGTAGACTTGTTCAATCAAGTGCGGGGGTACCTTTATTTCGGCGCTCACAGTGGGCTCAAGGCTCTGTAGTACAAAAGGAATAGTATCCCTGGTAATGTATTCACCCAGAGCGAGATTTAGTTTTTGCACCACACCAGAAGTCTTGGAGCGCACTGTGAAGTCTATATTCTTGTTGAACTCATTTAAAGAAATATTCGTGTTTTCTTGAGTTAATTTGACTCTACCTTCTGCAATTTCGAAAATTTTCTCATCCAAAGCAGAATTGTAATAACGATACAGGATGGCGCCCTTGCTAATTACTTGTCCTACTTCTACGTTAACCGAACTCACTGTGCCATAACCCTCAGAGCCAACATTGGTCTGTGCCCTTATCACACTTGCGCTGGCAGAATAAAACAGCTCTCTCTCCATGGCACGCACTACAAATAATCTTACACCCAGACACAGGATTATTAAGGGAATTACTAAAAATTTAATTAGATTGGATATTAACTGAATTGATGAAAAGACTTATGTGAATGGAAAATAAAAATAATAGTAAAAATTAAATTCAATCCCACCCAAAATATTGATATTGCTGTAGTTAGTGATTCACGAACGTTTACAAGACCAATTAAAATACTGATGATTGACATAAAAGCAATTAGGTAATGCCAGTAGAGAATTTCTGCACCTTGAAAGAAGTTGGTTTTTTGGTCTTTGCCCAAATTGGTAACTACCCACTTGCTGTGCTTACGTCTTACTGCATTGAAGAATCCTTTGATGGTAACTGGATATAGGTTCATCGAAGTCAATATTGCCGGCAAGCTTAGTTTGCTGGCAAATAAAGCAATTGTGGTGAATTGGAATATAAAGTAAGGAAGATAATGTACAGCCCATTCGTTTGAATAACTGGACCCTAAAGGTTTAATGCCAAATAGTAGATATAACATTGGGAATAAAAGCATTATCAATATCACTAGTCCATAAAGATAGAATGAAAAAGTAACGAAATACTGAAATTTTTGGTCGACAGTAAGATTGCGTTTGAACACCCTTTCATGTAAGAAAATTTCTAATGAGCCTCCAGACCATCTGAGCACCTGCTTGAATAAACTAGCTACATTTTCAGGTGCTAAACCGAATGCTAGTTTTTCTGGGATGGCTAGGCTTTTCCAACCTGCTTGGTGTAAATTGTAACCAGTATACACATCCTCGGAATGATGCGATTTGAAGCCTCCAATACTATCTAGTGCTTCACGCCTAAACAAGGCGTTAGTGCCTACAAACAAGGCAGCGTTAAATGCATTTTTGCCAGGCATTACATTACTATAAAATGCGGTAACTGCGTCAGCAGCACCCCTAGAGATTAGGTTGTTGCTGTCACGGAATACCTGTGGGGTTTGCACCCAACCCAATTTTAAGTCGTGGAAATACGGCAATGTTTCCAATAGGAAATCTTTTTGGGGTATGAAATCAGAATCGAAATTGACAAAGTATTTAGTATTAACTTGTTTAAGAGCATAGTTCAAGGCGCCAACTTTAAACTCATAATTTTCAATAGTCTTGATATAACTTGCCCCCACTCTTTTAGCCATCTCTTGATAAGGCTTATTGGCCTTCCCTGCAAGTTTACCCAAGTCATCGACCAGGTAAGTTTTGTGTTTTACTTTGATAGCCACTGCCGCGGCCAAAGTCGCTTCTACAATTTCTATAGGTTCACCACAGACATTCACAAATACTGCCACACCACCATCTATTTCAGCAGTTTCTTTTAGTTGGTTTACTAGCTTTCTATATCCGGAATGCTTGCTTGGGTCATCTGTGGGACTTAGCAACAATGTATACCAAGTACCCACACATTGAATAAATATATATAGTTCGGCAAAAACCAGGAAAATATAGAGGTAGGCATTATCAATATTGCTAGGGTTGAACAAGTAAGAGAAATAGAACAATGCGGCGCCAATAGAAATTAGCAGAAACAGTTTAATGATATTTTGGATCTTTTTGCGCTCTTCAAGGCCATGCACAATCTCGCTGCTTGCTTTCATACTATGGGAATCTAAACCTAGTTAAGCGTAAATATACCATGTTTTGGGTAAATTTCAAATCAGTCTAAATATTGAAGCCAATCTGCAAGCTAGCTGGACTTGTTTTCCATGATCTTGCGAGTAGCATTGATTTGCGAGATTATATCGTTAGCAGAGCTAACTTTCTTGAAATCCTCTAATACAATTGCGGGGGTCTGTCCTAATCTCTTCTCTATTTCTACATCTTCCTGGGCTTGATTTGCCAACTTGCTTTGGTCGCGTTCTCTTCTTTTCAATAATTGCTCTTCTAATTCCTGATCAGTGCCAAATGTTTGGTCAATATGTTTTGGGGCCTGTCCATTGTATAAAGGAATAGTGTAACTAAAAGTGGATCCCTCTCCAATAACGCTCTCTACTTTGACCTCACCGTCCATTATCTTCACCAATTCAAAAGATACATATAAACCTAGTCCGGTACCCCCAGGCCTAACAATAGCGCCAATATCGTTTTCCTTAATATACTGTCTGGCTCTGAAAAACTTGCGACCTAACTTAGGAATGTCTTCCTGTGGGATACCGATCCCAGTATCCTTGAGACTGACCTTAATCATGTCGGTATCCTTAACTTTCAGCTTCTCAATGAATATCTCCACTTTGCCTTTTAGAGTGTATTTTACTGCGTTATTCAGGAAGTTGTCTTGGATTTCTTGAATTCTAGTCCTATCTACATAGATCTGCCATTCTTCTGCAACCATGTTTTCAGGCTTGTGGTATATGACTTCGATCCTTCTTTCCTTGGCCACCAGTTCCTGCCCGTCAATTGAATCTCTGATTACATCGTCTAGGTCCGCCTTGTCTAGATTGAGTTGAATACGGTTGGCGTCGATCTTAGTGGCTGCCAATAGGGTTTCGATTAAAACCATTTCTCGCTTTGTCGATTCAAGGGCTTTTTCAATGTATGGCCCCAGTCTTTCCGGGTCAATTAGTTTGTCAGGTTCAAAGTCCATCTTCAGTACCGCTAGAGCATTTCTGACAATAGTAATCGGGGTCCGCAACTCATGCCCCAATACATCCAACATGTCCTGCTCCTGCTGACGCAGTCTTTCCAGACGATTCATCGCTATTTCCAAAGATTGATTTTGTTTGCGTAAATCATCAGTGGCTAGTTCAATCTTTTGTTGCAAGGATAAGTTTAAGTCTTTAATTTCTTCATAGAACAATGAGCGTGCGATAGCTAAGCCAGCAGTACTTGCAATGCTATCTAGAAATTTCAAATCAGTTTTTGTATATGGGGTATCTGCTTCTTTTTCTCCTATAATAATAATTCCCAGTATCTCTTCTTTTGTACTAACTGGTAATAGAAGCTTTATGTTACTTTCTAACATCTTTTCTTTAATTGGTTGGATCCAGTTCGTTAAATCATTTAGTG
Organism: uncultured Candidatus Saccharibacteria bacterium; assembly: GCA_964640685.1. Classification (GTDB taxonomy): domain Bacteria; phylum Patescibacteriota; class Dojkabacteria; order CALFHW01; family CALFHW01; genus CAZXFQ01. Next base: position 186 of record CAZXFQ010000023.1, on the reverse strand, counting down.
TTCCTTTAGCTTGATAATCTGGATCATCGAGATCATCAAATACGATTGGAGATCGATTTGCCTTGTTCCATATGAAAATCAAATTATTATAATCAGTTTTTGACAGAGTAACTTTGCTAAAATCATTTCCAAACTCACGGAAATTTAATTCTCCCTCATTTGGCTTCCCCTGAAGCAATACTATTC
>CAZXFQ010000022.1:0-19563 GCA_964640685.1 uncultured Candidatus Saccharibacteria bacterium | reverse complement strand
TTGGTATAGTCTAGTATTACGGGCGTAACTCCCTCTATCTTGAGCAATTTTCCAAATTTGACTATAAAGCCTTCTTTATCTTTAGTGAAGATAAAAACCTTATCAATTTTCTCATCTGATTCTGAGCCAAATATAACTACTGGGTCCTTGCCAGCCCACTCATAACTTTTGTGGATGATAGTGCCAGCTGCACGATTATACACTGGCTGCATGCCATAGCCGGATTTGATCATAGCCAGTCCTATATTTGAGCCAGTATCACCATATAGATTACGATCGCGTCCATGCACTATCTTCGTTAGACCAGTTTCTATAGCTAATTTTTTCAGATAATACTCTGTGATATCTTTGGCATTCAAACCAGTTCTACCCACTGAACCGTGTTCAGCAGCAGCATAAGCAATACAAAGCGTGTCATTATGAATTCTAAATACAGTACCCCCCAAATAAGTTCCATTTACTGTTAGATTTAGCAGTTTGTATGATTTGTCAGATTGAAAAAGTCTCTCCTTAATGTTTATCGGAAGGTGACTAACCTTAAGAGACATAATTTTTTCATACTTTTCCGCAAACGCTTGGAAATTGGTATTTATATCTAAATCAGCCAGTTCAACTGTTTGATCCATCGCTTCAAATATAGCAATCCCTTTAGGCACTTTCATTTTCATCCTACCGTGGAAGTGACTAGCGATATCTATATTTTTATCAAGAAATTGCACCCAGGATATATGGCTGGGATATATTATTGGAATTGCCATAGTTTATTATAATCGATAATTGTATTTAGATCGTTGTACATTGCCTGTTTATTTGAGTTTGCCAATATTAACACGGCAATCCTTCCGTAACCTCGGTCGGGTGGGCCATATGTCGTACCTAGTTTAACCAGATTAGTCATTTTTTTCGTACTAGCTAGTTTTTGAATCTGCTCAAATTTAGGAAGTATCGGATAGATGGTCTCTATGGAAGCCCAAATTTGTGCTGCTGCGCTATATGCCAAAAAACTCCCATTTATAATTGGATTAATATTTAGTTGAGTTAATATCATATTCCTGTAATGATTAATTCCATAACTGTGTTTTAACATATCATGCCTATAACCTCCTAAGCGTGGATTGATCTCGATAATAAATACATTATTTGAGCTATCTACTTTTACTTCAATATGACAGACCATACCCTTGATCCCCAAAGTACTAATACTTTCCTCTACAACCTTCTGGATGCTATTTTTCCTGGCTAAACTAATTTCGGCTGGATATTCTGAATACAATGTTCGAAAATCATTATAACCATGATCATAGCCTATATGTTGTCGACAAATAGGAGTGTGTTTGATACTGCCAGAGTAGTCAACGTAGCTATCAATAGAATATTGATCACCACTGATGTATTTTTCCAGGATTACCTCTTTTTTGCCCACCTTTTGTGCCACCTCATTGTGGGCCAATCTAAGCTCATCTACGTTTTTGGCAAGCTTTACATAGAGGCTACTGGAAAGGTTGATGGGTTTGATAATAATGGGATATCCTACTGTAAGAGCAAATGATTCTGCCTCAACTAATGTTTGCGCTAACTCGCCAGGAGAGGTGAGTTCGCTAGGAGATTTTCTCAAAGCCAGTTTCTGCTGGAACTTATCTTTGATTTTCAACATCGTCTCAATACTTAGCGCTTGCGCTTGTATGGTCTGAAAATGATTTGCCAATCTAACTACTGGCTCAAGATAGTTATCTTTAAAAAAAAGAAACACTGTATCAGATTGAATGCCAAAGGATTCTGCAGCATCTGTCACCGCAGTCATATCTGTAAAGTCAACATCGAGAACAGATTCTAGCTGGGGGATTAGCACTTGTTGATACTGGTCGCTATGTTGTCTGTGAAGATTGTGTCTTAGTAAATAAGGCGTATAACCCTCTTCGATAGCTACGTTCAATCCGGTCAAAGATATACTGCCCACAAATATTGCCTTTTTTATTAATTGGTTCACGATCTTTACTCCATCATCAAATAATATATTTCGGTTGAATCTGAACAAGATTATACTCGAATAAATCGCTATTGCTTATGCCTACATTCGTCATATAAAAAAACTCTTTTAGTTTAATGTTTTGACTTAATTTATCTTGCAGCTTCATGTAACCATTGTAGTAAGTGCGATCTCTAGTATAGCCCCCTGGTCCAGTGGTGTCGCTGAGGCCTCGTTTGATCCTCAGTGTAAAGTCATATGCAATTGATTCCTCGGATAGATAAGGCAGCACCCATTTATATATCTCATTAAAGCTTAATCTGTAATCAACTGTAGCCCGGAGTGCATAAATTAACTTAGCTGAGTTAGTTATCACTTGTTGAGCAATCTCGTTATAGATAGCCATTCCTTCATTCTTCTCTAAACTTTGCGGTGATTTAGGAACCCTAGCCAGAATATTACTTGGGTCCGCAGCCAAATTCAAATTCATGTACAGATGGGTTTGTATTTCATGTACGAGAAGACGATCAATCTCCAATTGGGATTTTCTCATATTGACTCCAATATGGATTTTGCTGGGAATTACCCAAATTCTATTTGGTTTCTCTCTACTTAAGCTCACTGCAATGCTGGCTAATCCTTTTTCTGTCAGTAGTTGTTTGAACTGCCGGAGAATCTCTTCAGCCTCTAATAAATGATTATTTTGCTCAGGTTTGAGCCGGACCCACTCTTTATACAACTCCCCCAATGGTGCATATGTATATAACTTCTGCGAATGTGCAAATATCTCTGGTTTACCTTTATAAATTGCCGAGAGAAAAGAATCGTTAACACTAGAGATCTGGGACTCTATGAAAGCCTGGATCACAATTGGAAATTTTTCCTGCTTCAATAATCTTGCCAAAGTAGTGAGCTCCGGGGAAATATCCCTTAATGGTAGGGCTTTATATTGAAGTTGAGGATTGTAGTTTTTAATTGCAAAAAACTTCTGTCTTTCTTCTAGTTGATTGGTAATTGCTAATGAAAAGTTTACCTTTTTTCTGATAGCCTTAATATTATCTATATATTTAATAAATTTGTCCCTCAATTCTTGATCGCTCATAGTGTGTAATTTTACAATCCACTAATTCTAAACCTAATTTATACAAGGGCTGAAATTTAGTGTCCGGTGTAACTAGCTGGTTCCTGTGTGGTTATAACTTAGACTAATGCTACAATCTTATCATGGCGCGCAAAAAAATCTCTGAATTTACAGCTAAGCTACTTCTAAGTGGGGGTCTCGCTGAGATTGGCTTACAGTTGCCAGAAATTCACAAACTCTCTAATTATCCCGAGGGCAAATCCGAGCTGAGGAGCTTTATTGAATCCCAATCTAAAACAGGGTCTAAAACAGCCAGCTGGGTATTGAAAGTAGATCAAGGTATCAAGAAGCGTGGGAAATTAGGACTACTAGAGTTGAATTGCGATCTGGCAAAGTTAATTAAAGCCTGGCAGCGGCTGACGAAATTAGGTTATGAGCAGTTTATTGTCGAGCCATTTTTGCCTCACGCGGATGATACTGAGCGTTATATTTCCTGGGAAAGAGTGCGTGGCGGTTGGCAGGTATTATTCTCAGCAGCAGGCGGTATAGAAGTGGAAGAGCAAGGTGGAAAAATGCATAAACTCCTGTTGACCCATTCCGAGCAATTGCCTGAGATTGTGCAACAATTAAACTTGCCAGCAGAACTCGGCCTAAATTTCCTCAAGAAAACTACAGAATTATTCGATTCCTTAGCAATTGCCTTCGCTGAGATTAATCCGCTAGTAGTCGAGAATGGTCAATTGCAACTACAGGATTTGGCTGTGGAAGTTGATAGTGCGGGCGAATTCCTTGCCGAAAGACAGTGGACTGATAAAAATTTCGTGGAGGTTACAAGTGCCGCTAGAACTACACAAGAATTGGCGATTCGTCAATTGGACGCTAAAAGCCAGGCTTCACTCAAGTTCGAATTGTTGAATCCTGACGGCAAAATTTGGTTATTGCTATCCGGGGGTGGGGCGAGTATAGTTTTGGCAGATGAGTTTTATAACATGGGTCTGGGTCAGAACTTAGCCAATTACGGCGAATACAGTGGTAATCCTAGCGCCGAAGAGACCTACATCTATACTAAAAATATTGTGCAGTTATTATTGGAGTCAAAATCTCAGGATAAAGTGATAATTATCGCTGGCGGTGTGGCCAATTTCACAGATATTCGGATTACATTTAAGGGGATTATTAAAGCTTTGGAAGAATACGCGCCAAAACTAAACAAGCAACAAGTGAAAGTCTATGTGCGTAGAGGCGGACCTTTCCAAACTGAGGGTTTGGCGAGTATGGAAGCATTTTTAGCACGATATGAGTTACTGGGAATAGTATCTGGTCCGTCAATGCCTTTAACTGAGATTGCACACTTATGTTAAATATTGCCGCGCTCAAAAAATTAGATCCTAAAATTGTCACCTTGGGGTCACACCCAGGGATTATTCAGTCAATACTGGACTTTGACTGGCTGGCAGGCAAAACTGGACCTTCAGTATTAGCAATCATCTCTGCTGGCAAAAAAGTGGAGAGGTATTTTTGGGGTGCCAAAGAAGTCGTCCTGCCTTTGTACGCTAGTTTACAGTCAATGCCGGATGATTTGCGAAGACAGATCAATCTTTTCCTGAATTTTTCCTCAGGACGACGCACTGCCAGTTCCTCTCTGGAAGCTTTGGCACAATTGCCAAAACTCACTGTGGGAAGTATCTTCGCAGAAGAGGTGCCTGAGCAGGAGTCGCTAAGAATTTGGCAAAGTCTTCAAACTAATTATCCAGCTGGTTCTGCCAGCTCCAAAGAAATAATTGGTCCTTCTAGTGTCGGACTATTAATTCCAGGTAAATTGAAACTTGGTGCCATCGCGGGTGTGCAAGCACAGCAATTAGTAGAGGCTAAGGCCTTCACACCAGGCAACGTGGCAGTATTCTCGGCCTCTGGGGGCATGACGAATGAATTGATCAATATTGTGGTAAACCATGACGGGGCAATTTCCTTTGCACTATCATTTGGAGGTGACCGCTTTCCCATTTTCACTCCTAAAGAGTCTGTTTTAGCTGCTGAAGCAGACCCGGATACTAAGCTGATTGTCTATTATGGCGAACTAGGTGGTTTAGATGAATACGAAATTGCGGAGTTGCTCAAGACCGGGCAGGTCAAAAAGCCGATTATCACTTTCATTGCTGGAGTAATTTCTGAGATGTTTGCTAGGCCGCCACAGTTTGGGCACGCCAAAGCTATGGCCGGTTCTCAAGATCAATCCGCCTTGGCCAAAAGAGCTGAGCTCAAGCGTGCTGGCGCCCTCGTGGCAGGGTCTTACCATGACCTCTCTAAATTGATCAAGCAAGAATTGGCTAAACTGAAGAGCGGCCAGAAGAGCGGCCAGAAGACTAAGCTGAGTGCTAAACTACAGCCCGAAGCTAAAGAATACAGTGCGCAATTACAATTGCTTCAAAAGCGTAAGCCTGCACTATTTATGTCGCGTATTTCCGGCGAGATTGACGGCGAAGTACAGATCTTGGGCCAAGACTTGTTGAAATTTACCAAGGCCAATAGCTTGGGCGCGATAGTAGGTGGATTATTAATTGGTAGACCTTTAAAATCCGAGTTAATGGCCGATTTTACTGAGTTAGCTTTGAAGTTATTGGTTGACCATGGCCCATATCAGTCAGCAGCAATCAATACAATGGTGGCCGCCAGGGCCAACAAAGACTTGGTTTCTAGTCTGGCTGCTGGTTTACTTACAATTGGCGATCGCTTTGGCGGAGCAATTAATGGTGCTGCGCAAACCTGGTTTTCCGGTGTGCAATCTCAACAAAAGCCAGCTGAACTTGTGGAAAGTTTTGCAGCCAAACGAGAGTACATCCTAGGTATCGGCCATCGTAAGTATAGGGTGGGTATACCTGATCCGCGTGTGGACGAATTACTTAAATTCAAGTCTAAGTTGAAGATTAGTCTTTACACCGACTACGCTTTGGCAATCGCACAAATTACTTCGGCGAAGAAGGCCAATTTGATCTTGAACGTGGACGGCACCCTGGCAGCATTATTATTGGACATTTTGATAGGAGGCGAAGGCTTCAGTACTGAGCAATTGCAAGAGGCAATAGAGATTGGACTTTTCAACGCTTATTTTGTACTTTCGCGTAGTATTGGGCTAACTGCTCATTACCTCGATCAAAGGCGCATGGACGAAGGTCTTTTCCGCCTCTCGCCTGAGCATGTGGCAGGAATTTAGTAAGTTTTAGCTCTTGCTCATGCTACGCACTAATGCTACGCACTTATGCTACGGACTAATGCTACGCACTAATGCTACGCTTCGCTGCGTCACACTTCATTTCTCAACATACTATGGCAGTTTGTTATCGAAACACGACTGCAGCACATATCGAATGTATAAATTAAATATAAATAACATAGTTGGATATGTGTGACGGATAAGCCTGCGTGACAATGGATCCGAGTTCTTGGTTCTTATCTTTCCGCTTCGAGACGCCTGTCTAACTAGCTTACTCCCCGAACATAAATTTATATATAAATACACATAAATTATATATACAGATATTTGCAATTGCTAAACAATCGTTATACTTTCTGCATAGTTGGCTAAATATGAGTAGGACTCATGTTTAAGAAGTGGGGAAAATACTATCTAAATAGTCAACCAGACTAGTCTGTATTAGTCATAATTTGTGATTCCAGTTCGCGCTGTCTCTCGATCACTCTAGCAAATGACTGATTATGAAATTTGACAGCTGTCTGATCTGGGAATTTTAACACTAATTCAGGATTTACTGATTCGGGTCTCTTGAGATTGAATTCGATTTCGGGATATTTTTCTCGTATCTTGGTCAATTCCATATCTACTACCACTTCGATATGTTCCAGTCCTTCAGCATAGTCGTTATCACAAGTAGGCGCAATAATCTCAAAGTGACCAATTGTGTAATTTTTGAAAATTATTGGCTGGGTTAATTTATAAATAGCTATTGGGCGTTTACTAATGCTGATTTAGTCTACAAAAGTAACAAATTTAGCTAGTCTGGCTTTAAAAGACTCATATTTATTTATATCAGCAAATCGATATACAATATGGTCAATCTCTGCGAAGCCAAGATTAGTAAAGTTAATACCAATACTCTGAATATAGCCTAGGAGTTTATTGAGGAAGACTTGATAGTCCCCAATTAATGTAGAAATATCTGTCATAATAGTTAAATTTAGCATGGCAGTAAAGTATAATTATCTATGAATATCCAAATTGTGATCCCTACTCCAGTAGATGCTGAGCAGGTATACGAAATCTTTAAACAAACCTGGCTGAGCACTTACCAAAATATTGAGCTGGATATCACGGCTGAAGATATTTTGGGGCGCTATCCACCGGAAAAGCGCGAGCAGACTATCAAAGAATGGCAGGAGTTCTACGGTATGCTTCAGCGAGATTTTCAGAAGTCAGAAACGAAGGTTTGGATTACCAAAGCTGGGGAGGGAGTTTCAGCTGAAGTATTAGGCGTAGTGACAGTCGATGAGATTGATCCACAACGAGTAGGAGCTTTATATGTGCCTTCAAAATGGCAAGGGCAAGGGATTGGGAGCCAATTAATGCAACATGCCTTGGACTACATTGGACCATACAAACCAAGCCAATTAAATGTCGCAAGTTACAACAGCCGTGCCATCAAATTTTACGAGAGTTTGGGCTTTAAAGTTGTAGGCAAGGTTCCTGATGAAGTTGGACGTTTACCATCAGGTAAAGTCATCCCAGAATTGAACATGCGCAGAGATTAGCATATTCAGGCAGTACAAAAAGGGACCGAGCCTGCGCTCGATCCCTTAAATTCTCCCAGTCTGACAGCATATTGACCTGCTATAACCATACTTGCTGTGATCCTATTTCGCCTCGGCCTCGATACGCATTTCGCGGATGACTGTGACTTTCACAGTACCAGGATAATTCTGCTTTTCCTCGATTTCCTTAGCAATCTTGTGAGCCAAGATTCTGCTAGTCTCATCGTCAATCTCTTCTGGCTTCACAATTACTCTGACTTCACGGCCAGCGTGGATAGCATAAGCTTCTTTGACGGAGTCGTATTGCTTGGCAATGTCCTCCAAACCCTTCACGCGCTTTACGTAGTCCTCATAACTATCACGTCTAGCACCAGGACGCGCGCCTGAAATAGAGTCAGCGATCATTACCAGAACTGCTTCCACTGATTTAGGCTCAATATCGCCGTGATGAGATTCAACTGCATTGGCTAGTTTCTCATCCTTCAAATATTTTCGCACTAAATCGCCAGAGATATGATGATGGGGCTTACCTTCGATCTCGTAGGTCAAAACCTTGCCCAGATCGTGTAATAGACAAGCTTTTTTAGTTAACTGCACGTCAGCGCCAATCTCTTGGGCCAATTGCTGACCAAGGTTAACCATTTCCAAACTATGCTTTACCAAATTTTGGCCATAACTGAAACGATATTTGAAACGACCCAATAACTTGATCAATTCTGGAGGTAGATCTGGAAATCCAGTATCATAGGCAATTTTCTCACCAGTTTTTTGAATTTCCTTAGCTAAGTCGTTTTTGATATTGCGCACTGTATCTTCGATAGAACCAGGATGTACACGACCGTCCTTGAGCAATTTCTGAATTGCTAAGGCAGCCACTTCTCGGCGGATAGGGTCGAAAGATGAAACAGTAACGATGTCGGGTGCTTCATCGACAATAATATCCACGCCAGTAAGCCTCTCAAAAGTACGAATGTTTCTGCCTTCCTTACCGATAATTTTGCCTTTCAGCTCCTCATCGTGAATAGTGAAAGTAGTAGAGGTGGTCTCTGCCACGAAATCAGTGGCGCTACGTTGCATAGCGTCCACCATAATCTCACGGGAACGTTGGTCAACCTCTTGTTTGGCTACTATTTCAGACTCATGGATTTTCTTGCTAATTTCAGACTTGAGGTCAGTCTCTAGCTGTGCAAATAATTTTGTAGAAGCTTCCTCCTTAGTAAGTCCCGCAATTTTCTCCAACTCACTAGCTATTTGGGCAGAGCGTTGTTTAACGTCCTTTTTGGCCTGCTCCAAGCCCACTTCCTTTTTGTCCATTTCTTCTAGACGGGTGTCTAGTGTCTTGGTCATGTCAATAAGCTTACGCTCACGCTCTTCCACGCGCTTTTCAGCGGTGTCCAATTTCTCCTGGGCAATTTTGCCACGTTTCTCGGTTTCCACTGCAATCTCATGAGCCTTTTTGTTGGCTTCTAAGACAATAGTTTCAGCCTTAGCGTCAGAACTCTGAGTGCTAGCTAGCTGAGTCTTAGTATCTCCAAGCTCCTTCTCAAGCTTTTTGACATTAGTATTCTGATAAAAAAATACACTTAAAACACTGGCTGGCAGCAGAAGTGCCAGAACAATCACGATTAATTCCATTTGTTTTGAAAATCTTAGCCGGACGCTAGAGGTCTCACTGGATCATATGCTTATAACACCTTAGGCAAGCGGATACTGCGTCACTGAAAGTGCCGCCGAAATCTGTTGGTATCTCTGGTTAATGAGCTGCCCTGGGGATTGTCTATTGTGCAAATAATCCAAAAAGTCCATCGTAATTCAGTCCTACTAAAATATCCCCTTAAACTAAATTTAAATTAAACAAAATTCACTCTGTTTCAATTTTATCACGAAAGTTTGCGGCTGAAAAAGTCTAGGATCTTGTCTAACCCTGAAGCCTGGTAATTTATCGTAGCTTTTTGTTGTTTTCTATTTTGTTGAAACTCTTCTAACTTGCCTACTAGCAATTGCATCCGCTTCTGCATTTCAGATAAAGCGTAGTTTTTTTGCAATAATAAAGAATTTAATTTTTCCATAATTTGTCTTTGGTCAGCCAAGCTTCTTTCCAGTCCAGAAACTTGTGCTTCTAGTATGTCATGCTTGTCTTTGATATCATTATACTTAGCAGCACTAGCGATCAGATCGACATGATCTTGAGAATCTAAGATACGTTTTAATAATTGCTCTTCAGTAATTCCAATATTCAAGAAATAATTTAAGTCATTTTGGGCTGGTTCCTTGCCGAAAGCCTTTTTATAGTGCTTATTAATCATATCCTTGCGTTCGTCACGGCTCATTGGTTTGGCAGTATTGTTAGCCAAAGGGTTATTAAAACCGATCCCACCTAAATTACCACCTAAGTTGCCACCTAAATTACTCCCAAAACTATTGGGATTAGGTATCGGCTTAATGGGGGTGCTGTCGAAACTATCATTGAAGAAATCATCACCAAAGTCATCATCATCTGAAGTGGTTTCTGGCGCTGGGCTTGCAATATCCCTCGCCACGACTGGCGTTACTGGGACTTTCTGAGGCACCGGAGCTTTCTGAGGCACCGGAGCTTTCGGTGCTACTGCAAGCCCCTGAGCCCCTGGGACAGGGCTGGGTACTACTGCGGTCTTAGTATCCTTATTACCTCGGAAGTTAACACCCAAATAATTGGCTATACCCTGGCTGATTCCCTTCCCTAAACTGTCGATTTTGACTTCATCTTGGAGGAACTTTTGATCTTGAGGATTATCTATATACAAACATTCCAAAAGTACCGAATGTGGAGCAGTTTGTTTGAGGATATTAATTCCACCAAGTGGATGTTTAGACTCGTGATTTATTCCCTGGATCTGCAGGCCTGTCTGGGCATTGATTACACTAGTGATGATCTTGGCTACTGGCTCAGAGCTTTGCCCATTGCTGTCAGAATACCAGGCTTCAATCCCGGTTTTACCGCCGTCATTGATATGAATTTCTATGAATAAGTCGTTGCTCCCAGCCTTGTAGCCAGTGCTGTTGACCCAGCTGACACGCCTAATGACGTCGAGGTCGTAGGGTACTGCTAGGGTGATAATGCCACTCTGGCGGAGGTAACCGGTGGTTGCTTTGGCAATTTTACGCGCCAGGTCTACCTCGCGGAGGTCACCGATTACTGTTCCAGGATCAGAAGTTGTATGTCCAGACGATATGATTACTCTTGCCACTTAAGATTGCTACTAAATCTTAATACTATAGGACATTATATCACATTACGTTGACATTAGATACTGGTAAATGCTTTGCAGGTGTTCATCGCTGTTAAACGGCAGTGTAAGCGAGCCACCATTCTTTCTGCGGTGCACTTTTACGCCTTTACCCAGCTTATCAACTAAATCTTGGGTAATTTTAATAGTCAAATCGTCATAGAGCACGGCATTTTGCTTAGTATTCTGGCCAAAGACTTCTTTGTTGGCATGCAAAATTCGGCGCACTAGTTCTTGCGTCTGCTTCACGGATAATTCCTTTTTCACGATAATATTGAACGCTGCTAGGATCGCGTCGGTACTCTTTAATGCCAGGATCTGGTAGGCATGGCTTTCAGTTATCTGTCTAGACAAAATTCCAACCTGCACGACCTGAGGCAGCTTTAATAAGCGCATTTTATTGCTGAGCGTACTAATATCCTTACCAATTTTTTTGGCAATATCTTCTAGTTTGAGATGATAGGTATTGTGAAGTTCCGCAATAGCGGTCGCTTCTTCCAGGGCATTTAAATCTTGGCGTTGAATATTCTCAATAATTGCCAATTCTAGAATTTGCTGCGGAGAAATATCCTTGATAACTACTGGTACATGAGCAAGCTTAGCCAGTTTCGCCGCCCGCCAGCGTCTTTCACCTGCCACTAGTTGATATCTATCCGCCACATGAGGATCTTTAGTGACAATTAAAGGTTCGATCACACCGTGTTCTCTGATTGAATCGGCCAGGCCAATTAGTTCTTCTGGATTCACTGAAAACCTTGGCTGTTTGGGGTTAGGGCTGATGGATTCTAGAGGTAAATTGGGGATAAATCCAGTTTCGCCGTCAACCTTAAGCAAGTCATTGGCCAGGAGAGCAGATAATCCTTGACCCAATCCTTTTCCCAGTCCCCTACGCACACCAGCATGACGTCCTTTATCTGTTCCTTTATCTGGCTCTTCACCTAGTCCACCAATCAGCTCTGTATCTATTTGCAGATTATTCATACTAGTTGATCTTTTCTAGAATTAAACAAAAACAATTATTACTATCTTCAAAAAAATCTAGAATGTGAAAATGCTTGCTAGCTAGGGCGGTAAGTTCATCCTCGCCGAAAAATACTTGTTCCACATCACCCAAACTGGCCATTTTGCTATTATTACTTGCAACTACCAGCAAAAACAGGCCTTTGGAAACCAGGATTCTAGCGACCTCACGTAAACTGGTCTCAAATGTGTCTTTATCGGTATACTCCAAAGAGTTGACTGCAATAATTGCAGGAAACTCGCTTGGATTGAAAGTAGTGACTTTGTCGAAAAGGTTGTCTACGTAGACTTTGCCAGCTAATCCTTTGCTTTGCAGGAGGTCCTCAGCGTTGGCAGCAGCAGCAGGGGAGTAGTCGACTCCAGTAACCTCAAATCCTCTTTGGGCCAAGTCTAGTAAATCAGCTCCAGTGCCACAGCCTAAATCTAATACTGTAGTGAAACCTTTAGAGGTGCATTTGTCTGCAAAGTTAGCTAGTGCCTCGTGCGCAGCCAAATGAAAGTAATTATGCGCTTTGTAGTGATCTTCCCATTTCTGTTGCATGATTTAAATTATCATAGCATTGTTAGCTGGTCAAAGTAACTAGTGTCCCCCCGTAAGCCAGTCCTACTTGGCATACCAGGGATAGCTAGTGCTACTAATTCTAAGAACAAGTCTTGCCAAACATTTGAGCCAACACATCGAAGTCCTTGTGGTTGATCACACCGTCAAGGTTAGTATCCTTTTTACCACACTTAGAGTTAGAAACTACATTAGTATCATTACAATTCTTTAGGTACAAAGTAGCCATTGAAGAATAATCACTAATGTTGATAAGTCTATTGCCATCGCTGTCTAAATCTCCACAGGCGACCCCTTCCTTCTCCACGACAGGTGTTTTACAATCTAGGCTCCCAAATCTGGCTTTAAGGTTATTGAAATCAATGTCATCTAGAAATACATCGTTGTTTACGTCGACTGACCCACAATTTCCTGGATCAGTAACTGCGTTCAGAATTGGCTCAGCTCGACAAATTGTCTTGTATGAAGTGCTAAAAGATGAAAAGTCAAGAACATTAACGATCTTATCACCATTAAAGTCTATAGATTTACAATTGGAATATCGGGCTGAGTTGCAAGTTGCCTTTGCATCTTCACTAAATGCGGTAAGCTTTTTGCTTAAAGCAGTAAAGTCAGGTTTGTCTAGTACTCCATTTTGATTGTAGTCTAATGGCCCACAGCCAGAGGTTAAGTCGTAAGTCGTAATTCTGCAGGCGGATCCGTATTTACTAGCTAATAAACTAAAATCAGTAACATTGATTATGCCATCACTATTTCCATCTACATTGCCACATTCAATAGTTGGAACCGGTCTGCGTGTGTTTCTGTTGACTGCTACTCCACCTGCAGTGAGTTCGATGGAATCGGGACCCTCAGTTGGATAAGACGCGGTGGGAGCTGAACTATCCGCAGGACGGCTAGAAGTATTTATTGGCAATAAACCACTGGCCACAATCCCTAAACCGGCTGCCGTGCCAACAAAAAAACTAAGAAATATTGCTACCAAAACTACAACTGCTATTTTGCTATTGCTCATGTAAGTTCGAATTAGATAATGTAAAAAAACTGCTTGAAACTACTCTAATGTAGCAAGTTTTGGGTGTATTGTCAGCTCCGGGCAATTATTTCCTTGGCCAGACTAGAGTAGCTTTTGGCGCCATGTGAATTCTCGTCATAGTGTTTGATGGGCAAGCCATGTGAGGGAGCTTCAGAAAGCCTGATATTCCTGGGGATAATCGTATTGAAAACTTTATTACCAAATTGTTGTACCAATTCCTGAGCGACTTGTTTAGAAAGATTGGTGCGATTGTCATACATGGTGATAGCAATACCTAGAATCTCTAGTTTCTGATTCAACTTACCACGCACTAGTTTGATTGTATTTAATAATTGTCCTAAACCTTCTAATGCGAAATACTCACTCTGCACTGGCAGCAATACATGTGTAGCAGCCACCAGACCATTGATAGTCAAGAGACTCAATGAAGGGGGGCAATCAATCAAGATATAGTCAAAACGGTTGGTTAATTTGTGCAATACGCCTTTGAGTATGCCTTCGCGAGAAAGCATATTGACCAATTCCACTTCTGCACCAGCTAAATCTATCGCCGCGGGTAGAAGTTGCACAGTCGTATTTGGTACATCCATGAGTGCTCTCTCCGGGGCTAGGTCTTCAGCAGTGAGCAAATCGTAGATAGTGAGCTGGTCTTTGGTTAATTTGGCACCCGAGCCGGAGGTGAGATTGGCCTGCGGGTCAAGATCTACCAGGAGCACTTTTTTATCATGATCTGCTAAATATACAGCTAGATTCAGTGTGGTAGTGGTTTTTCCAACTCCTCCTTTTTGATTTGCGACGGCGATGATCATAGCTACATGCTAACATCTAAACTTTTGACTGGGTAGTAATAATTTGAAGAAATCTACTCAACTTCGCGGTATTTGCCGCGGTCTAATTGTCCGAAACGGTCTAGGGGGAATAACCTGAGAAAAGGTGACCCCTTCAGATATCTACGTTCCACAAAGCCTACGTCATTGGTGCGGGAATCTTTGCTATTGGTGCGGTTATCCCCCATAACAAAATAATTTCCCTCTGGGATACGTTTTTCCACTCCATTGGGTAAGAATGGCCCCGGTTCAGTAACCACTGTGCTGGGCAAATATTCTTCAATTAGCGCTTTGCTATTGACGTAGATTTTATTATTTTCAATCTTAATTTTGTCCCCCGGGCCAGCAATCAGCCTTTTCACTAGATCAGGACGTCCAGGCTGTTGGAATACCACCATGTCCCCCCTTTGGTAATCATAGCTTTTGAAGACGCCGTCAGTACCGCCAGTGATTTGTAGAAATTTATTGGTCAATAAAATTTCCTTATCTCGTAGGTTGGGAAACATAGATAAGCCGTCAACTTGATTGGGAATGGCAAAAAACAGATAAATCACCACACTTACAGCCAGAGCAAAGACAATAGTCTGTAATGCTTCGAGCAACAAACCTCCACTGCGTCCCCCAATATTCTCGTCGTAATTGAATTCGTCAAAGCGCATGTTTTTTTAGATCAGCTTAGCTACATTGATAAAAACGCTACCTCCATTAACTTTCACCATAACATACTCATTATTGGATTGTAAGTTGCTGGTAAGAGGCAGAATCGAAACTGAAGTAGCATTAACTGCCTGCATTAATCCTTCTTTCTCCATTTCCAAAGCTTGCTTAACTTCTAATCCTTCTACCGCTAGGGTTAAGTGAATTTGTTCATTTAGTTGCATCTTTTGTTGCTTACGCTGGGCCTGAATTTGGCGCATAACCTCACGCACAACTCCAGCACGGCGCAATTCTGCAGTAAGATTGGTGTTTAGATTAATCTGCAGATTGCCATCGTGGCTCTGCGCTTTTAGCCAGCCAGTTTTTTCTATAAGCACTTGGCGCTCCTCCACTTGCATTACATTCAATTCAGAAGCAATCAATTCTTTCATCCAGTTTTCCAGTTCTCGGTCACGAGCATGGTCAGCGTTCAGATTTACTTCTAATTCTGCCAAGGGCTGGCGTACTTTGAGATGTTGCTGTACTCTCACGCTTTGGCCCAGTCCCACAATCCCCTCAACCTGCTGCATTTGCAGGAGCAGCTTGTCATGCTTTTCTAAATAGTCGATGTCAGCCTGAGGGTAATCAGTCAAATGAATCGATTCTAATTCGTCAGGAAATACTGATGAGACCAAATCTTGGTAAATCGACTCTGCTAAGAACGGAGTGAAAGGTGCTGTAAGCTTTAAAACCTCGATTAGCACGTGATAAAGCGTCTCAAAAGCCTCCTGCTCGCCTTTGGCAAATCTTTGTCTGGACAGTCTCACATACCATTTGGACAGAATAGTGACAAAATCCTGTAATTTCCTAGTGGCCTCAGGGATATTGTAGGCGTCCATGGCTGCTCGCACTTCGTGGGTGAGCTTTTGCAGGGATGCCAATAGCCAAATATCAAGTTTGTCATGTCTTTCCTGAAAAGGAACTTTAAACCAGTAAGTGTCATTTGTTTCACCACCTGGAACACTAAATACTGTACGAATATTGGAATTGACTTTATTGTTTAATAATTCAGCCTTTGGTTGCCAATTGTGCACATTGGCGTAAGTGCTCAAGAAAGTGTAAATATTCCACAGCGGCAAAATATAATTTCTTAGTTGGTCTCGCAGGGCTTTTTCATCAAAATTGATGTCCTCACCTACTATTAATCTAGATGTGGCAAAATACCAGCGCATGGCCTCAGCCCCGTAGGTATCTAGTGTCAGCTTGGGATCAGGATAATTGCCGTAAGTCTTGCTCATTTTACGACCATCAGTGCCGAAGATTACCCCGGAAGTCACCACATTTTTAAAAGCTTTTTGTCCAGTTAAGGCAACTCCCAAAACATGCATTACATAGAACCAAGCCCTGGTTTGGGCAATGTATTCCACGATAAAGTCGGCTGGATAGCCTTCCGCGAAATCTGCCTGCTGTGCGAAAGGATAGTGCAACTGCGCAAAAGGCATGGAGCCTGAGTCCATCCATACATCCAGCACTTCGGGGATCCTTACCAAGGGCTGGCCAGTAATTGGGTGCTTCACTTTGATGTTGTCAATCACTGGCCTGTGTAGATCTAGAAGTTTGGCGTCGCCATCACGGTGCCAGAAATACATCGAGTATTTTTCTAGGAAGCCTACTTTGCCAGCCAAGCATTCCTGCAAAGAGCTGCCCTCAAAGGCATGTTTCAGCATAGCTACAAACTCGCTATGCGTGCTGACCAACAGACTTTGTCCTGGATGCGCCGCTAAGAAACCACTTACTGCTATTTTTAGTTGGAGTACAAATACGGCCAAAGCGCTTTCCAAGTCTGCTGCAGGAATTTGTTTCAGCTCTTTCACGACATACTTTTGTAGTAGCTCGTTTTTTAATTGCTGATATTGTTTGTATAGCTCGTCACTCCCAAAACTTGGCTCTGGAACGATGGCAAGATCCTGTTTACCAGTTTTCTCTTTCAGCCCTGCAAGCAAAGCTGCAGCAGTATCAGTAGCTTGAACGACCGTACTAGTATAAATACCTGTGACATCAGCAAAATGTTCAGGGGCATATTTTTGCCAAAAGCGCGCGGTCTCTGATTGTAGGTTTTCACTGCCGTGCCCAACCATAATTAGCTTGGTAATTGGCTCAGCTGCATGTTGGCGTAATTCATCTCTAGAAGCGATAATCAAAGCCTGGGCTGGGTCAAAATCGGCCTTGGGCTTGCTAGTATTGGTAGAATCAGCTTCTACCCAGACTGGCATGGACGTAGACCAGTAACGTGAACGGCTGATGGACCAGTCAGGAGCGGTTTCGATACCTTTCTTAAACCGGCCCTCCTTCAAGTGGTCAGGCACCCAATTGATACTGTCATTTTCTGCAAATAATTGATCTTTCAATTTTTGCACATTGATAAACCAAGAATCTTGAGCGCGATAAATCAGAGGATTTTCATAACGATAGAAGGGCAATCTATGCACAAATTTCTGCGCTTTGTACAATCGCTTCTGAGCTTGGAGGTCGGCGATGACGTCCAAAGCCACGACGCGCAGATATTTACCTGCAAATTTACCTGTTTGTGGTAACATATTCCCGGCTTCATCAATACACTGTACAAATGAAAGTCCAAATTGTTTGCCTAAATCGAAGTCTACCTCGCCAAAAGCTGGCGCTACGTGCAAAACCCCTGTACCGTCAGTAACAGTTACCTCTGGGGAGGGATAAATTTTGTGGTCATTGGCGTTGCCAGGGAAGAACTTATACAACTGCTCATAACTCAAGCCCAATAGCTGTTCTCCACTGAAACTGGCCAGCACTTGGTAGTCAGATTTAAGGTTTTGCTCGGCCAGTTTCAATGCTAATACTGCTAGTTGTTTGTAACTAGACTGGTCGGAGCGAATCTCTAGGCTTGTCGCGGGCAAACTAACTAGCTTCGCTTCCAATTCTGCCCAATTCAGTTCAACTAACTGCTTAGTCTGTAGTGTTTCTGCTTGTGTCAGCTCTTTAGTAAACCACTCAGGTTGAGTGGTCCTGAAGGATTGATAGGCTAAAGGAGAATCGAATTCTACCTCTGCAAGTTGCAGGCCAGCTAGATCATCGCCGTACACATCAATATGCACTATTGGCTGCCTTTTAGTTGTACTTTTATTTAACTCAGCTGCGCCTGGAGTCTGGTTAATTAATGGATAGAAATACCTAGTTTTACGTAAAGGTTTGTAATTACTCAGCTTGGCTAGATTCTGATACTCGTTTTGAGAAATCTCGCTAGAACTTCCAGCGACCTGATAAAAGAATTTTTTACCAATTTTAGTGACGCTAATTTCAAGGTTTGTTAACTCATTAAGAGATTTACCCGCTCTTTCCGCTAATTCAGTACTGTTCACTGCTTCTCCAGTGGCACTCAAAAGATATTGCTCTGACTTGCTCTGCTGGAACTTGTTGAAATCAAATGGTAATGCTTCTATTTGCCATCTGCCAGTAAGATCTAGCCCATCGGCAATTGTCTCAAGTAAAATATACTCTTCCGCCGGATTTATAGCGAGAGCAAAATTGGCCGCCAATGTCCATGGCGTCGTGGTCCAACTAAGCATAAATACATCTCGTGCTTGGATCTGGTCCAAATGCTCAGTAAATACTGTCTTGAATTTATCGTCTTGATTAAGCTTGAATTTAACTGTCACTGCGTCGTCTTCCACTTCTTCGTATGTGTTATCCATCGCGATCTCGAAACTGGATACTGGAGTAGCCGAATCGGTGGAATATAGTGAACTACGCCAGCCTTTATAAATTAGACCCTTGTCCCAAAGGCTTTTGAAAGCCCACCAAACTGTTTCCATATAATCTTGATCCATAGTGCGGTAGGCATGATCATAATCAATCCACCTGCCCATACGCTCTACATACCAAGGCCATTCAGCAGAAGTGGAGCGGGTATAGTTGTAACATTCGGCCACGTACTTCTCCACACCCATTTGCTCAATCTCCAATTTACTTTTGATACCTAACTTGCGCTCAACCTTACTCTCAATTGGTAAGCCATGGCAATCCCAGCCCCAGACTCTAGGAGCGTAAAAGCCTTTCATTGTCCAATAGCGCGGAACTAAATCTTTAATTACGAAATCTTTGATATGGCCAAAATGGGGAGTACCTGAAATAAACGGGGGTCCATCGTAGAAGCGCCAAGCTGGCTGGCCAGCGCGATTCTGCACTGACTTTTCAAAAGTATTATTGTCACGCCAAAATTTGCTTACACCCTGTTCAATCTCATTCAAATTCGGCTGGGTATTTGGTTTCGCGAATGCCACGGTGGTTATTGATTATAATAAATTAAACTGGCTTGATTACTGCGTAATTATGAGCTAATTACTGCGTAATTATGAGCTAATTACTGCGTAATTAT
>CAZXFQ010000021.1:6615-19639 GCA_964640685.1 uncultured Candidatus Saccharibacteria bacterium | reverse complement strand
CCACTGGGGAAGTGGTAGCCTGGCTTAAGGATAGACGTGCTAGCGCCAACAAAGAGATAGAGGCGGCTTTCAGCCGCTTGGCCGAATTAACTTTCAAAATTGAACTTGCTTTGCAAAGTTTGGATCATTTAAATTTTCGCGATGCGATTGCCGAGGCCGGGGAACTGTTGATAAAGCTGGGGATTGTCACGCCCGAGACTTTGGAATTGATCAATAAACTGAAACGCGTAGCCAGCCAAGCAGTGTTTAAAGTCTCTGGCGCAGGTTCTATCGGATTCAACTTTGCTGGAGCAGTGAATACTGGTGGCAGTGGCGCAGTGCTTTGCTTCGCACCCCCTGAGCAAATGTTGAGCCTGCAATCCTATCTCGATAAATTGGCGATTAATTATTACCCCACTGCTTTAGCTCAATAGTTTACAGATTCAAGGAAATGGGTTTACTATCAACAGCCTTGAATTTCACTCCGTAATTGATAATCCCGTCTGCGCCAGCTGCGGAAATCTTGCGCAAAGTCGCCTGTAATTTTAGTCCATGGCTTAGCTGCGCTTCGTCTACGTCCGCTAATTGCGTGGTAATTCTCTCTCCGCTGGGTAATTCTACTATTGCCACAAAATAATGGCCTTGACGCTCAAAGCCTGTAGGGCCTGAGAACACCTTGGACCAAGTGATTAGTTTGGCTGTTTGGTTAAGTTGATAACGTTTGTTGTACTTACGCCAAGCTTTGGCTGGGTTTATAGTTGTCATAGTGCGTCTATTTGGACTAAGTATCTATATATAGTTATGTCTATATAGTTTAAGTATCTATATTATCTAATGCTAAAATTGTCACCACTGCTGTGGCGCCACTGCCTCCCACATTGTGTGCCAGTGCATGTTTTAGTTGTTTTTGTACTTGTCTCTCCCCTGCTCTACCTTGCAACTGTTTAGTGAGCTCGACGATTTGCTTGACTCCGGTGGCACCCACTGGATGACCGCAAGCTTTCAACCCACCGGAGACATTCACTGGCAGCTTGCCATCGCGGTTGGTAGCACCTGATCTGATTAAGTCTACACCCTGGCCTTTTTTAGCAAAACCCAAGTCTTCATAGGCCAAAATTTCTGCAATAGTGAAACAGTCATGTACTTCAGCAATATCTATATCTGCGGCCTTGAGTTTCGCCGCCTTATAAGCCATTTGCGCTGCAGTGATAGTGGCATCAATTGTGCTAATTTCCTGACGGTTGTGCAAGCTCAGGCTGCTCTGAGCAACATTACTGGCGAGGATTCTTACGGAGTGCTTGGAACTATTCTTTGGCTTACGAGTGCTAAGAATCACAGCCGCAGCACCATCGGAGATTGGTGAACAATCTAGTAAGCCTAATGGTTCAGCTACAGGCGTGGCCTCGAGTACTGCTGCCACACTTATGGCCTTGCGAAACTGCGCGTCAGGGTTCAGCAAAGCATTAGCATGGTTCTTGACGGACACTGCTGCTAAGTCTTCACGGGTTGTGCCATATAGGCGCATATGCTCTCTGGCAATCATCGCGTACAATGAGGGAAAAGTGACGCCGTAAAAGCCTTCCCACTCCTCGTCTGCCGCACTATTCAAGCCGCGAGTGGCTTCCGCGCCATCAACATCGGTCATTTTCTCGGCGCCAATTACTAGGATATTTTGATATTGACCTGATGCCAGCATTGTCCAAGCGAGATTAATAGCCAGACCTCCAGATGCACAGGCGCCCTCAATGTGAAATGCAGGGACATTGGTTCTCAATTCTGCGGCAAATAAAGCCCCTAGATGCTCCTGCCCCGAAAAAATGCCGGCGTTCATATTGGCTACTAGGATGGCATCGACGGCGCTTATCTCTTGCCTAGCATCTGCCAAGGCCTGTTTAGCGGCATTTAAACCCAGATCGCGCAAGTCTTGCTCCCACAATTCCCCAAATTTTGTCTGTCCAACTCCGGCAACGTATACTTCTGACATTTATAATTGTAATTTATTTAAATTACGCAGATATTCTGGATATTCTACATATTTTTTCTGGGCAATTTTCATTGCTACAGTTTCGTTGGCCACTGGATTATCTGCGAAGTTATTTTGATAATTAGTTAATTCTTTAGTTGTTTCAAAGATGAATGCGTCACTGCCCGATCCAGAACCATATGAGCATACAAGAATCTGCTCGCCAGGCTTAGCGACTTCGAGAGTGGCTGCTAGCCCTACCAGCGAACAAGCTGAGTAAGAATTGCCTAACATCGTTACTGTGAAACCAGCGGCCAATTGGGCCTCGGTAGCGCCTAACATTCCGGCAATGGTCTTGGGAAACCTGGCGTTAGGCATGTGTAGGACCACACGCGTGAAGTCTGAGATTTGCATCTTGGCTTCAGCTAATAGGCCTTTGACTGCGCCGAAGATATGTTTGAAATAGGCCGGTTCACCTGTGAACCTGCCACCATGGCTGGGATACATTTCGTGTTCGCGGCGCCAAAAATCTGGAGTGTCGGAAGTATAGCTATAACTGTATTTTAATTTGGCGATAACCTGCATGGGGTCTCGACCTACTAAGAATGCAGCGCTGGCAGCGCCGGCGGAATACTCTAATGCGTCGCCTGGTCTGCTCTGGGCTGTATCAGCGCCAATAGCTAGTCCTACCTCGATGGCCTGCGAGCCTACTAATCCAGCCACAATCTGTACAGCGGCTGTGCCTGCCTTGCAGGCAAACTCTAAATCTGCCGCGGTAAACCGTGGACCTACACCCAAGACTTCCCCAACAATTGCGGCAGTCGATTTCACAGCGTAGGGGTGACTTTCTGAACCAGCGTAAATTGCCCCGATGGCTTCGTCCAATTTTACATCTCTCTTGCCATTGCTCAATCTCCAATATGCCTCTTGACTGGCATTGGCTGCCAAGCTAATCGTGTCCTCATCCACTGCAGGCACAGCTTTTTCAATCACACCCAAAGAAGCCATCACACTGGCACCGTCTTTGTCCCAGGCCTTGGCAATAGTGTCAGTTTTGATTCTCAACTTAGGGATTGCGGTGCCAAAGCTGATGATACCTATAGGATCAGAAAAATGCATAAATCTCAGTACTTAATCTTATGTAATTTGTAACGTCGAACTTGGCGGCAGATTACAGTGTAATTTTAACAGATCCGGCGGATTTTGAATTGTAATAGTTAGTTTTTGTCCAATGCGCATGGAGATGATAAATCTATATATTCATGATATATTGATGCATGCAAACAGAAAATTTGGATAGTAACCAGTCTAATACCCATCCGGAATCTGGACATCAAGACAGCTTGACCGTGAGGGAGGCTTTTGAGGTTGGCGAGGGCTGGGCAAGATTGTTCTGTGATTTGCTTCTTATCCCTTTTAGTGAAGGCTCGTTGAACAAGGGATTGTTCGTGTAAATGGTCTTTTTGGAATATTAAAGATCAAGAATGCTGATTACACAGAAGTAAGTCAAAAAGTTGAGCGTTGGGGAGAGGTTATCCCCGAGTTATTTACCGAAATGTTTCCTGAAGTGAGCCCTAGCAGGCGGGAAGTGTACCAATGGCTCGACGCTTTACTTGGTATTGAGGAATATGTATGTGAGTTTGTCAGAATGGGTGTAGAGGCAATAGGAAGTCAGGCAGATGGTACGGAAGCTGATCGAACTTATGGAATAGTTTTGGAACATCTACGGACCTATTCAGGCACAGCTATTTTAGCGCCTATTGAAGAAGAAATGTTGCAGATTCTTATAAGAAGTGAACCATCAACTGATTTAGCAACACTTAAAAGAAGAGTTAAAGAATTTATCAATAAAGCTGCTTTGCAAGTAGTACTATGTGATGAGAAATTTGACCTTGATGATCCAAAGTTAGAGGAAGCAATCCCGCTGGTAATTGGTAAATTAACAGAACAGATTAAATCTACTAGATTTGGAGAGGATAATCAGGCTTTAATAGTCCCCATAGAAGCGACAATCTGGAACCTATTTGACTTGGCAAAAATAAAATATTTAGTTGGGTGTGCATTTGAGATGAAATATAGCAATGCTATTGATTATGCTACACAATTGGTTGAAATGACTATTCCACTCGATAAAATAAGATCAAATGTCCTTACACGCACTCTTGCAAAATTATCCGGATTTGCTGCTGGACTCATATACAAGCTTAATATCGACGCAGCATATGCATGGAGCGAAGAAGGTAGTGTGAAATCTACAGCAGGTCTTAAGACTATACTTACAGCTTTGACTGGTGGATTGGGCATTGCGGTATGTTTAGGAGGTTTTCTGGCTACGGCTCCTCCTGCGATTTATGAACAATTAAATCCATTAAATACAGCAGCATTGAGGCTATCCACTACTGCAGGAGCGCTTACCTTCCTCGGTATATCACTAAGCCATTGGTACCAAAGATACTCATTTAAAAGGTACGCAATGCCTCACGAAATAATTCACTTACTGGCTGGAGCCAGAGAGAAAGAAAGAAGAGTAAGAATAGCACCTCCTATCAGCACAGATTAGCTTTTGCCTCTACCTAAGTCTTCATGAGCTCTGACTAGCTGGCCGGCAGCGAGGGCTCCGTGGAGGCTGATCTCACCTGCTAATACTGCTGCGGCGGCTATTTCGGCTAATAATTCTTTGGCGGGACCTTGGCTTGGTTTTGTTGGCGCAATAATGGGAATATTCTTGCTCGTGAGATCAGTAAGCATTAAGTTTCGCGCCGCTGCTTGGGTGGGTAGGCCTGTGCCCCCACCAACAGTCCCTAAGACTAGATTGCGCAATTCTACTCTACATAAGACGTCGCCATTGGTTTGGAGGATGAATGTGGTGTCACAACTGCTGGCCTCACCGATATGCGCCAAGTCTTGCCCAGTAGCCGCCCAGATTGCCGCAATAATGTTGGCGGAGTGGGCATTATGTGTGAGTGCTCCTGCGAGTCTACTACCCTCCCAAGTCTTGATGCGATTCACCGCGACTAGCTTATCAGCTGTAGTATGCAAGCCGTTAGTGATTAATTCAGAAGTTAGCATTACTTCCGCTTTCGCAATTATCCCCCTACCCGTCTCCAGATTGATCCGCGCTGGCTTTTTGTCACTGCAAAGATTACCGGAAAGTGCGAGCAAGTTTAATTGCGGAAATTGTTGTGTAAGTTCCAGACAAATGGCATTGCTGGCCTTGCTAATCATATTCATCCCCATGGCTTCACCTGTAGCAAAGTGCATCCGCAGCCACAGATTTTGGCCGGAAACATGCGGAGTGATCCTCAGTAATTGTAAATGACCACTTGTACTAGCCGCTGCCTTTGCTAACCGCTCAAAATTCCCTTCCACCCAAGCAATTAGTCTCTCTACTTCTAACTCCTCAGGCACCATAAACACTGGTGCTCTAGTAATTCCTGCGTTCTCACTGTACGTAAGCGCTCCACCAGCTTGATTGATTAGCTTACAGCCACGACTTGTACTTGCCACCAAGGCGCCTTCGGTAGTGGCCATGGCGAGGTAGTGGCTTGAATTAACAGAGTTTCTATTAAGTATAATCGGACCCGCTATTCCCACAGGGATAGCAATTATTCCGAAGTAATTCTCAATATTCTTATTGATTAATTTCGCAGCTGAAATCTGCTCACTTGCTGGTTTTAAACTGACCAGTTCTACCTTTGTCTGGCTGGTTAAGAATTCTCGTCTGATATCTCCTGCAACTTCAGCATCAGCAAATTTTTCTAGCTCGTGTAATTTCACTTCCCCAGCAATTAATCTTTCTAGAAGTTGTGCTTTTTCCATAATGCATTGTAACTAGAAACGCTCTGGCGGCCAAGTTGCTATAATCGGCTAGTTTGAACTTATTTAATTATTTCAAAATAATGGCTCCTGATTTGATTCTCCAGCCAAAAGTCAGCGCGTTTTTTCTAAACAAGCTCGCCAGCAGTCTACTGGGCCTGCTAGTATTGGGATTGATTCTTAGCGCGATTTTGACCGGAGCAAACAGCCAGGGTACGCTGCCCATAGCATTGATACTTGTGGTGCTTTGGTTAGGTGTATTTCTACTGATTCTGCTCGTAATATTGGTAAGTTACGTTACATTTCGCAAGGCCCGCTATGAATTATACAGCGATAGAATCATTATCAAGAGTGGCGGTATCTGGCAGGATAATCAAACGGAATTGGCCGTAAAGAATATTACTCACGTGGATTTGGAGCTGCCATTCGTGGAATATGGCTTATTCAAAACTGGAAACCTTAGACTCAGGTCTGCTGGGACGTCTAAGGCAGAGATTTGTTTAGAATCATTAGAGGATCCGCAATCTATAGCAGAAAAACTGGAATCATTGATGCGCAGCAACGGTTTTAGCCTCAGTAAGAAAAGTTTAATCCGCGAAGATAGTCCCAGTGCCTTAGGCACTGTTGTAGATATTGGCAATGCCACCCTGCAGTTGATCGTAGCCGTATTCTTTAGCTTTGCCTACTTACCAGGCATAGTGGGTGTCTTTGTAAATTTTGGGATTAATCCAGCATTTATAGTTTTGGTTCTGGCTTTGGGCTTATTTGGGCTATATCTGATCGGACTCATACTGAAGTACTTCGACATCAAAAACCGTCTCTATAGCGTTTATGACGGGGCAATTTATTACCGGAAGGGATTTCTGACCAAACATTATGCCTTTATTCCTTTGGAAAGCATGGCAGATTCGGTTACCCGCCAGAATTTTTGGCAAAAACTATTTGGAATTTACGATATTCTGCTCAGTGCCAAAGGGGTTGGTACGGAGATCGAGTTTAATAACATTGCAGCTGGTCCGGCTATGGAAGCCGCTGTTGACGGTGCAATACGTAGTCTAGCTGCAAAAGTATCTGATTCTGCAGTGGTCCATACTGCAACGACCCATAAGCCAGCGGTTCCTGAGATAGAAACAGACGAGTTAGTCACAAAAACTGCAGTCGCGGTAGCCAATTATTCAGATCAAAAATCTAGTATCAAAAAAGTGCAGTTTGGCTCTGCGACTGATCAAACCGTCTTCTCTGAGACTATTACATTCCAGATGAACCTAATTCGTTCCCTATCCCCATTATTTATTTCTATCGGGATTGGGGTGCTGATAGTAATTGCGCTGAGTATATTTTTCCCGCCGGCGCTATTTCTGCTAGTTGGATTTTTTGGCACTATTCTCAGCATAATCAGCGAAGCAATCCGTGCTTTCTTCACTAAATACAGCATTTCTTCACAAAGCGTAATGGAACAATATAAGTTTCTAACCACCAACAATAAAGAATTTAGTTTGAGCAAAGTGACGGCCGTGATCTTTAAACAGGATGTTTTTGATATGATCTTGGGAACTTGCTCAATTCGCTTTCTGTCCATTGGCTCAAGTACAGAATTATTATGGCGAAATATCAAAAAAGACGTGGAATTCGAGACTAAGATTAAACAGGCCTTGCTCCTAGATGACACTGCACAAACTCCCCTCACTCAGATTGCGCCCGAGTTCACTTTTCTGACAGCACTTAAGGCCAATATTATTGGTTTAGCTATACTTTTGACTGGTTTAATTAGCACTACTTCCGCAATTGTCTTTGTGTTTGATTATGCATGGTTAGCAGTAGCTATTTGGGCAATCGTGATAATAGTTTTATCAGTAGCTTTAGTATACAGCCACTTCTATTTCCAAAGAATGGATTTACAGGTATTCTCCAGCTTTCTACATTTTGCCTCAGGGATTTTTCTAAGACAGGATTACTATGTTACCCATGATAATATTCGTGATGTGGCCACTGTCAGATATCCACTTGGTGATTTCGGTAACATTGAATTTAACATTGCCAGTGAGCTAATTCCACTATCCACTCAGCAACAGCAGCAAATGGCCGGCCAATACGGTTCTGCAAATCAAAGTAATTACAGTAAATATATCAATGCTAGTAAGTTTAGCTTAAATTTTGTTAGTGGGATTGAATCTAAGCAATGGCAAAGGCTTTTGGATTTAATTATGTTGACTAAACCTAGTGCGCAAACCTATGAGGCTGAAAGACTATTGGCAGAATTCCCCGAAATTATTGAGTACAGTGCCCGCTCAAACTGGAAGCCAGATTTCGCAGTTATGTTGTTGCTATGTCTAATATTCCCGCCATTGCTATTGGTTTTGCCGTTTGCTGTGTGGGCAGCTCTAAAACGTAGGTATTATATGGAGGATAAGCGGATCGTAGCTGACTCAGGGATTTTCTTTAATAGACGGCAGTCGATTTTATACGGCAAGATTGACTTCATTGGCACGCAACAAAATTTCCTGCAAAAACTATTTAAAGTTGGAATGCTGAGTGTAAATACCGCGGGCAGTAGCCGTGCTGCAATGACTGTGCTGAATGTCCCTGCCTATCAAAAATTCTACAAACTATTGCAGGGAAAATACCGCTAGTCAGCCTGAACTACAACGGTGGTAGTGTCGGCGGTTACACCTGCACCACTTATTGCTAGGTCAGGAAATTTGATAGTTTGAGTAAAGAGAATATGTGTACTGTTTCCATCTAGTGGAACATAAGCTCTGATTCTGGACGGCAATACATCCTCAGGAACTACTGGGTACACTCCAGTTGACACTGAAAGTTCTGGTTTTAAAGCCTCGATGATGTCATTGAATCCAATTCTTGCTGCTAATTTAGAAACGGTTTTCGGATCAGCATTAGCCAGTTTCACTTTAATCTGACTCTCAGGTGATGTCATCGCATTTGCACCTAAGTGGCTAGGTTTTCTGACATCAATCGCGAATTGCATCAATTCTTTTGCTAATACCACTGCGTCTGAGTCATCCGCAGCATTAAGGAAAATGTCAATTAATCCGCTCAGCATTTGATTTGTTCTCAATCGTAACTGCGGGTCCTTATGCAAGGAGATCCCAATGTAATCTTCTATGAGCTGGGCTTCGTCGTGGGTAATTTCCAGTCGCGATTCAATAATGCCTGTGAGATCTTCTCTAAAAGCGAAATGTCCATGCTGGATGACACTAGTGATGTCTCTAGGAATGTCAAATATATCGGTCTTCCCAGCAATAGTCTCTAGTATGTTTATTGCGTGACTGGTGCGTTCACCAGCGGGATTAAAAGTCTTTTTAGCCCCATTCACCAAGTCTTCAAAGGCAGCGTGGGTAGGGGTTATTGCACCGGTTCTGGAAAGACCCTTTATCTGCACAGACCCAAAGTCAATCCATACGGGTTCAAATACTCCGGTTTCCGGGTTAAAGCGGTACATGAGGTTGGCCCTTTTTACGTCTCCATGGCAGATGTCATTTTTATGGAGCCAGTCTAGGTATACACTTGCTTGATCTAGTAGGGTCATAGCTAGTCTAGGGGCGATTTCCTCTGCGTCCAAATGTCCTGCTAAGCGCTCGCTTGAATAGTAAGGGGAAACCCTAGCAGAGCCTCTATCAGTTTCATTTAGACCAATTGTTAAAGCCAGCTGCCAATCTACTCCAATTTGCCGAACTTCTGCCACGGGTAAGAAAGCTATAGGGTTTGCACTATGAGAGCCTGCACCTGAGAGAAATTGCCCATTGATAATGGCCAAGTACCTCAAAAGCAGTCCTTCATATATAAGATCTCTCCCTAATGTGTCTGTCCATGATTCCATGGGTGAATGCAGCAATCGGATTGCCGATGCCACTTTTACATCACTAATTTCGTCAATTTTACTAATCCTAGGGAAGAGTATCTGTGCAATATTCTCAGGATCCAAGAGATCTAGAGCATCAGGCCCTTCTGTTAGCTGTCTCCATCGGTTTGCATAATCTGGAGAAAAAGCAGCAGTGCTTTTAACAACCCCATCCATAGCAATTAAAACAGCGGAGTTTATATGTATGACGCCGTCAATAATTGTTTTCGTCAATACATCTGTCATTTGGGGTAAGCAATGTCTATTATAACAATTAGTATATATCAGTTAAGGACTATAGAAATATTATTCTGTCTGAAAGTTCATCTGCTATCATTAGTTAACTAGATTATTTTTGGAAAATACCAGTATGGAAAGTTCTAATAATAGACCCTTTGTCATTGCCGTGATTGTTGCAGCCGTTGCCGTGGGCGGAGTGGTGGTGATTAGTTCTTTGAACTCTAACCAAGGAACAGCGAATAACAGCGTGGTGAAGCAGGTGACAAGCTCAGAGGGAAGTGCTGCAAATCCGATTATTGCTAATACTACTCAGCCTAGCGAGGATAGCTCCAATGCAATTGCCACCTTTAAAGATGGTGATTACTCAGCAACTGGAGGCTATCGCTCGCCAGCAGGGCCAGAGACTATTGGAGTCACTTTGACAGTGGCCAGTGGCAAAGTCACAGCGGTTGCAGTGGAACCAAAAACTATCAATAGCACCTCCCGAGGCTATCAGATAAAGTACAAAGACGGGGTTAGTGCTGTTGTTGTGGGGAAAACCATCGACGAGCTAAGTTCCTTAGGCCGTGTCAATGGCTCGTCACTTACTTCTGAGGGCTTCAAAAAAGCTCTTGAATCGATTAAGCAGCAAGCCAGAGCTTAATTGTCGATGCTACTTAGCTTTACTGGCATCGGTACTGACTGGTGGATAGAAATATTCGACCATATTAGTGATACTGAATTGGCCGATTTAAAAGTCCAGATTTTGGCATATGTGGAGCAATTCAACCAACTTTACTCGCGATTTCTCCCAGATAGCTTGATTACAAGACTAAACGAGCAAGGTTACTTGGAGACTCCCCCGGCAGATCTAGTGAGGTTTCTCAAGTTGGCTGAGCAGGCCGGGGCTAGCACTGACTGGGAATTTAATGTCTGTGTTGGTGGTGTAATGGAAAACTTAGGCTATGACGCCAATTATTCATTCCAACGCAGCGCAGCTATGCTTCCCACGCTTATAGCCAGTGGATTCCAAGAATTAACTGCACGGCGCTTACAGCTGCTGACTGGGGCTAAAGTGGACCTGGGTTCTTTCGGCAAAGGCTGGTTAATCGATGAATTGTCTGATCTGCTAAGACAAGGAGGGTATAGCTATTTTACTATTAACGGCGGGGGTGATATTTATGGCACTTCTGACAATGGAGAGCAAGTAAATTTTCTGCTGGAGAACCCATTAAACATTAAAGAAGCAGTTGGCGAGATCGGGCTTTGTAATGCTGCTCTGGCATGCTCTGCAGGCAACCGTAGAGCTTGGAGGGACAGTGTCAGCGGGGCACAGGTTAATCACATCGTGAAGGCAACCACAGGCGAAGTAAATACGGAATTGGCCGGGGTGTTTACGTATGTGGCAGATACAAATAACTACCCTGCCCTTTTAGCGGATCTCGCTGCTACAGCATTGTTTGTCTGTGCACCTGACAAATTAGCTGTCGTGGCTAATTTGATTAATGTAGATTACGCACTTATTCTGAATACAGGTGAATACCTGACCAGCAAAAATTACCCAGGTAAATTTTTTAATTAAATGCAAATTCTTCAAACACTATCTGACTGGGTCGCACACCTAGGTTTTGAAATTGTTCTGCCAAGGCATGCATCATCATGGCTGGTCCACAGATATAGATTGTGCGATTGCGAAAGTTTTCAGTCCCGCCTAAATGATCCGCGATTATTTGTGCTGTCAGGAAATTGGAGGTATCTGCAATGTGTTGACGGTAATTGAATTGGCCAACATGTGCCTGGTTGATCTGCACTGCCTTGGCCTCAATTTCTGCCTGATATGTTGCTTCACTAGCGGTCTTTACCGACCAATAGAAGTCAATTATCTTATTACTAGGCGCTTGAGCTTCGTGACCTAACATACTCAAAAATGGCGTAACCCCAATCCCCCCAGCGATCCAAATCATGTCTTTTTTGCCATTCAAATATCTTTCCCCAAATTTACCAAATGGTCCCTGCAGCTTGATCTCAGCTCCGGGCAGCAGGTTGGATAATTTGGCCGTAAAATCCCCCAAGGCTTTGATGGAAAAGCGGACCTGCTTTGTGGAGTCGAGATATTTCCCCTCAGCCACCCCTGAGATAGAAAAAGGATGGGATTCTTTAGGAATAGCAGCACTAGCAGGCACTTCTAGTAGCATGAATTGGCCGGGAAGTACGCGGATAGGTCTTGTCAGGTCGACAATTAGCTCACTCACACCTTCTGTTAACTTAATTTGCTTCAAAACTCCCTTAACTCTAGGTCCCAAGTATCTAAACAAGAAAATACTGTAAATATAGGCGCCCATACCTAGAACCCAAATCAATAAAAATGGTGTACGGGCGTTCCAAGGAGTCTGATACTCAGGATTGATGAGAAATGCATGGATGCCTGCCAGCAATAATGGAACCCCCATAAACCTATGAGTCCGCAACCACCACTGGTAGGGCATTTTCACTGCGATAGTCAGGACAATTAGTAATATAAGGGTCGACAATGCCAATGAACCAAAACTATATGGGAGATAGGCACCTGGAGTTATATAAAGCCCAATTAACTCCCAATTGCCCAAAGCTGCGGTGATTAACACAGTTGGATGCAGTATAGCGATAATGAGAGTGAAGCGACCAATCAAATTATGCACTTTATATGCTTTGTCCTGACCACCAAAAAGATTTTCTACCCAGCGCCACTTGGTAGTAAGGACAAAGTTCAAGGCCATGTGGGCAATAGTCAGTAATCCCAGAGAGATGCCTAATTGCTGCCAAACAGGATTGTAACCAAGTAATTCTTGCGTGGGCATGCCCAGCACTGAACTGTCAGTGCCAGCATTGCGCAGAATAGCCCACAAACCACCTCCCAGAAAGTAAATCGCAAAATAGCTGATTGTAAAAATTTCCAATAGTGCTATTAAAAGAAATCCTGGCGAACGGAGCTGACTAAAAGAGGTTTTCGAGTACAGTTTTCCCGGTAAAGTTACTTCCTTTAAAGGCTTGAGCTGAATGTTCTTTAAGATATTCTGCAAGAAGTTTCCCATGTTATATTAAACTAATTTAGTTACTGAATCCTAACATCTCTAACTTAAATTTTAATATAGCTAAGTCCATGTCAAACTCCAAGTCCATGTCAAACTCCAAGTTAAAACTAGTAGTTT
>CAZXFQ010000021.1:0-6515 GCA_964640685.1 uncultured Candidatus Saccharibacteria bacterium | reverse complement strand
AAGTCCATGTCAAACTCCAAGTCCATGTCAAACTCCAAGTTAAAACTAGTAGTTTCCTCGGCTAATCCTGTGAAAATCGAAGCGGTGCGCGAGGGCTTTGCTAAAATGTTTCCAGAACTGATTTTTGAGATTGAGTCAGTAAGTGTAGTTTCAGGTGTGCCTGATCAACCTATGTCCGATAAGGAAACTTATACTGGGGCTGTGAATCGCGCCCAAAACGCCCGATTGGCTATGCCAGAGGCAGATTACTGGTTTGGCTTGGAGGGTGGCGTGGACTATTGGCAAGGGGAGATGCTGGGATTTGCTTGGGTAGTAACCATTGATAAGTCTGGGCAGCTTGGCAAAGCACGCGCCGCCAGCTGGTTCTTGCCAGCCCGGGTGGCAGCCCTGCTTGAAAAAGGTATGGAATTGGGTGACGCGGATGACCAAGTCTATGGTCGCAGCAATTCCAAGCAGTCCAGCGGCGCTATCGGTATTCTTACCAACGACGCTATGAGTCGCAAGGAGTCGTTCGTACAGCCAGTAATGCTGTCACTAACCAGCTTTCGCAATCCGCAGTACTTCACTGCATAGTCACAATATTGGGCAATTATTCCGGGATCATCCCATCGGTTTGCAAGCTCCAGAGTCTGGCATAAAAGCCTTTCTGTGCGATCAGCTCTCGATGTTTACCTTGTTCCACAACTCGCCCTTGGTCAAACACAATGATGCGATCAGCATGCATTATAGTGGATAACCGATGCGCGATAATCAGCGTAGTTTTCCCAGTAGTTAATTCTTTAAATGCCTCCTGCACCTGCTTTTCATTCTCAGAATCGAGCTGGCTGGTGGCTTCGTCAAACAAGACGATTGCAGGATTTTCCAAGATCACTCTGGCGATTGCCAGACGCTGTCTCTGCCCACCGGAAAGCTTGATGCCGCGTTCACCTACGATAGTGTTGTAGCCTTCGGGGAGAGAGATGACGAAATCATGCAGATTGGCTTTCATGGCTGCATTACTAACTTCTTCCAGGCTAGGATTATCCAAAGCATAACCAATATTGTAGGCAATGGTGTCGTTGAATAGCACTGCCTCCTGCGGCACCAAACCTATTTGCTTGCGCAGATTTTCCAATTGTAATTTGCGTATATCGACGTTATCTAGAAAGATCGCCCCTTGTGAGACATCGTAGAAGCGCAAGACCAGCTTGGTTAGAGTGGTTTTGCCAGCGCCTGACTTGCCAACTAGGGCAATGCTCTCCCCCGCTTTTATGTCTAGGTTAATATCCTGCAAAACCTCTAGACTGCCGTTGTAGCCAAACGCCACTTTGCGGAAGCTGATATTGCCCCGGGCGCGCTCTAATTTTAGCGGACGTATTGCGTCCACAATTTTAGGCTGTAATTCCATTATCTCGAAGTAATTCACCAAATCAGTGTAGGTTTTGGCCAGCTCACGAAATTTGTAAACCAAATCCATCATACTCTGAGCCAAAGCGAAAATAAAACCAGCGATAATCGTGAACTGACCCAGGCTAATTTGTCCACTTCTAAGCAGCTCAACGCCGTAAAATAAGGCTACACTGATGCCGATGGTACTAAAAAATAATACTGAGACTTCAATATAGCGGAAGGTGAAGAAGTAATCTAAATAGGCTTTTATCCAAGGAATATAGGCCTTGTCCAGTTTGCGTAATTCCCAAGCTTCCCTAGCAAAGATCTTCACTGTTTCAAACCCCACCATATTATCGACGATTACGCCAGTAACAGCGTCATCGGCTTTGTTAGCGATCTTGCGTTTATCAATATTTAATTTGATCAAAAATGCACAAATTGTCAGTGTCAGGATGACTGTTACCAGAAAGATTAAGCCAATTGTCTGGTTGACTGTGGCTACGAAGACAATGGCCACAATGAACTCTACTATTAGGACCATCGCCCTGTCGTTGATCTCGACATTGGCAGTGCCTATAGCGCCGTCACCACGCTTGGAAATGCTAATAAGTGAGCCAGACGACTTGGAAGTGTGATATGCATAATCCATGCGTTGTAGGGCGCCTAGGTAGCGATTCTTGGCCTCTCTGTGGGCAGTGACCAGCGTCAAGCCACCAAAGTGGTCTTTCAGATTTTGCAGCAGTCCTCCAAAAACTCTAACACCGATTAGCACTACCACAATGAACTCGGCGCGCTGGAAGTTTTGCCTAGTTAATTCATCGACGATATTGCCTAAGAAAACTGGCGAAAGTCTGGTTAGCCCCGAGCTAATTAGCAGTAGAACTAGGAAGGCAGTGAAGTCCCACTTGCGTATCCATACTAATGACAAATAAATCTTTAGGACTTTGACAAAGTTCATGCTTAGTTATTAGCTGTATTTCTTAATAATAAACTAAAACTTCTGGGTTTCCCATAAGCTGGTCAAATTCTTCGCGTGACTGTGACCTAGGTTCCCTACACTAATATCTAATTGCTTGGCTCATGTCTTTTCTAGTTGGATAAGTCCAAATGGCAGGCCTAACTGTAGCTTGCTGCTAGTGCTGCTTCTGCCAACTTTTTTTCCACGACAGTGAGACCTGCTTGTAATTTTTTACATATCTTGCATAAATAATTACCTTGAACTAATTATAAACTTTACAGGAATAGGATTGCTAGATTGAGCAATCGAGCAAGAATTGCCCCCCCTGAAAAAATAGAGACTTCGTGTCCACTTTCGTATTTATCCAAAGTCAGTTATAATCATTAAACGAAACCTAATTTGCCCTAGACCTATAACAAAATGCCCAATCTATTGGCTGAGAGACTGCGCCCCAAGAGTTTGGAGGAGTTTATCGGACAGTCACATCTGGTGGGGACCGACGCACCCTTGCGTAAATTACTGGAGGCCGGCAAGATCGCTTCCTTGATACTATGGGGACCACCTGGGTCTGGCAAAACTACTCTGGCTAGGTTGGTTGCCAAGTATGTAGACGCAGAGTTTATTCTTTTCTCAGCCGTCACTGGCGGAATTGCAGATGTGCGCAAAATTATCGCCAAAGCAGATGGGTTAAGAAAAGATTATGGTCGAGAGACAGTGTTGTTTGTTGACGAAATTCACAGGTTCAATAAAGCTCAGCAGGATGCTTTTCTACCTCATGTGGAGGCTGGTACTGTCATATTGATCGGGGCAACTACTGAGAACCCGTCATTTTATGTCAATGCTCCCCTATTGTCGCGTTCGCGAGTCTACAGGTTGCAGGAGTTTAGTGATGCAGACATGGCTTTGATTGTAGAGCGCGCTGTGACAAGCTTTCCCGAGATTCAGTGGGATGTTGACGCAGTGGATTATATTGTCAAATCTAGCAATGGTGACGCTCGCTCAGGACTAAATGCGGTGGAATTGGCAGTAGAACTTGCTAAAACTGGCGCCGGAAGAGTTACGAAAAAAGTGGTTGAGGACGCCATTCAGCAAAGAGCTTCTTATTATGACAAGAAGGGTGATGCTCACTACGATACTATTTCGGCTCTGGTCAAGTCTCTGCGCGGGGGCCAGCCAGATGCCAGTCTGCATTATCTTGCCAGAATGCTCAAAGCTGGAGAAGACCCGTTGTTTATTGCCAGGCGTTTACTGATCTTTGCCGCGGAGGACATTGGTAATGCTCGCCCAAACGCCTTAGTTCTAGCCACGAGTTGCATGCATGCTGTGCAAATGATTGGTATGCCGGAGTCGACTTTGATTTTGGCGCAGACCACCACTTATTTAGCGAGTTGCCCAAAGTCAATTGCTAGCACTGTGGGAATTGGCGCTGCCATGAGTGATGTGGATTTGGAGAACCTCTCCCCTATTCCGTTACATTTGCGCAATGCTGCTACGAAGCTGATGGCTAGTTTTGATTATGGCAAAGATCATGTGCGCTACCCATGGCTAGAGGAAAAGCAGTCTGGCAAAAAGGTTACGCAAGAATATATGCCGGACAATTTGCGTGGCAGGCGCTACTATGAGCCTGATTGGGAATAGGCATAATCAACAAATCACAGCCAATTAACTCAATAATCTCAATTAATCCAGCTCAACAGTCTAACTCGGCAACTAGCAAATCGCTTAGAGAAATAGATTTGCCATACCGAATACAATGCTGGGTGTCTCTTGGTAGGCCTTGGCTTCTGCTCCAATCGCCTCAAGTAGCTCTATAGTATTTGCAAGATTATCCACTATCACTGCTATCTCCCTTTGCTCATCAATAGCTCCACCGTTCTTGACAGATTTGTACGTCAAGGTGGTTTTATCACCTTCACCTCGGAGTCGCGGCCAAGTGCAAGGCTAGCGGCTACCGGCTGGCAAGTTTAGTGCTGCCAGTTTCTGAAGAAACTCAGGTCTGGCTAGCTTGGCTCCAATTACTTTCAGTTTGGCGCGCAGGCTAGGTTTATCAGTACTAGTAAATGTGGCTTCATACTCAATCTGTATAATATGCTATTTTAGTATTTGTAACTCAGGAATATAGTGCGCGTTGCGACCACTTATCTTTAGCTTTGCTACCTTGTAATGCCTGCCATCCAGATCTGCTGTAGTTTTGCCGTACACGAGCAACTGACCCTGAAATTCACCTTTTTCGCCTCCGACTCCCTTAAAATCACTAAAGGTAGTACCGTTACTCAAAATTGCTAATTCCAATATCTTTTTTAACCCTGCCACTAGTTTTGCGAGCTGTCCAGCTGAAACACTACCACTGGGCTGCAGCGGATGTAATCTAGCCCTAATCAGAGCTTCGCATGCATAGATATTGCCCACTCCCGCCACTATAGACTGATCTAACAAGGAATTATATATAGGTTTTGTTTTGTTGAGCAGCCTCTTTAAAAGATAACTTGCATTGAACCCTGGTGCAATCGCTTCTACACCCAATCTTTGTAAACCTGGGTAGTTTTCTAAATTCTCGACAACATGGAATGTACCGAACCGTCTTTTGTCTGTAAATATTAGCTCACCGATATCGAGTTTTATTCTAATTCTATAGTACTTGCTGTCAGGTATTTTATTGCTAACTTGAGATGAAAGTTTATGAACTTTTTGATTACTAGTATTTATATAGCTGTTTAGATTCAGTAGGTTAGAGTTGACCCCATCTTTTTGATAGAAAAAGCCACCTGTCATGCGTAGATGTGCTACTACCTTCAAACTTGGATTATCAACTAGGTGGAAAATAATAAACTTTCCACGTCTTTCCACCATCCTAAAAACCTGCAAGTGCAGTTTTTCAGAGAGCAGAGTGGGGGAGTATCCTCCTAAGGCTCTGACTCCGGTTTCGTGGACGTCAACGGCTTCGATGCGCCTCCACTTAATAATCATATTGAGAGATCTAACTACACTCTCAACTTCTGGAAGTTCTGGCATGTCAAAATTATAACACAGGAATACGAAGCCGATACCGAAACCTAGAACTTGCCAGTGGATCCGAATCCACCAGCACCTCTTGAAGTTTCGTCCAAAGAGTCGACTGCAAGCATCTTGGCAGTGGGGTAGGGCAGGAATAACATTTGACTAATGCGTTCGTGTTTTTCGATTGTTACAGAGATCTGGCCAAGATTGCGCAGACCTACAAAAATCTCGCCTCGATAGTCGCTATCAATAATCCCGATCGAGTTAGGCATGCTCAGATTTTGTTTCAAGGCTAGCGAGCTGCGTGGCGCCATAATCCCTACGTACCCTGTCGGAATAGCTATGGCAATTCCAGTGCGGATTAGGACAGTTTCGCCCGGCTTGATGGTGGTGGCCTCTAAAGCTGCGAAGTCCACACCTGCCGCGCCCTCAGACTTATATTCTGGTTGTTTAGCCTCTGGGTCAAGTTTAGTAAATTGCATTTGTATGTCCGGCATAATTTCCTGACTATTTAATTATTTTAATTGGCTAACTTTTGGATTAACTCCTTACCCATGAAATCACGCAGCACCTCTGGGACCATGATTGTGCCATCAGCCAGCTGGTAATTTTCCATGATTGCGATAATTGTGCGGCCAATTGCAAAGGCAGTGGCATCGTTAGTGTGTAACAATCCTTTACGTCCATCATTCGATTTGAATCTCGTATTCATTCGCCTGGTTTGATAATCCGTCATCAAGTCTGCTGAATGGGTCTCACGATATTTGTCCTGCCCAGGTAGCCAAGATTCGATGTCGAAATGCCTGGCGTCAGGGTCTCCCTGGTCGCCAGTGCAACATATTACTACCCGGTAAGGAATCCCCAAGCTCTGCATTAATTCTTCTTGGATTGCCACCAGAAAATTTTGCTCCTTTAACGAGTCCTCTGGTAATGTGAAAGACTCCATCTCTAACTTGTCGAACTGGTGCACACGTAAGATACCGCGGGTATCTTTGCCATATGTGCCTGCTTCTCTGCGAAAGGATGTCGAAAATCCCAATAACCTAACTGGCAGCTGCTCAACAGACAGTGTCTCGTCCATGTACATTGCTCCCAGAGTATGCTCCGCGCTGCCGACCAGATACAAATCGTCTTCGGGAATATAATAGCGCTGCTCCTTTGGTTCCAGCCTAGCCATGCGGCTGAAGGC
>CAZXFQ010000020.1:0-20517 GCA_964640685.1 uncultured Candidatus Saccharibacteria bacterium | reverse complement strand
TACGAACCTTTGCGTAAGCTACCAGGAATGACTAAAATCTTTTTCATCATGAATACGAATCAACATACCATAAATTATGTCAGAATACATTGTATTATAGCCTAACTATGACTTAGACATACTACTAATAAATGCCTTGGTATAGCTCTTACTTTTGCGGATTTTCTCCCTCAATAACTTCCACTCCGTTCCAGAAGGCAACGTAATCTGCGAAGCTAAAACTATCCTCTGGCTTATCGTTTTGCTGGGCTACGATTGGGCTGGCATCGACCAAGGGCTCGTGGTAATACCAGGCAGCATTTTCATTGATTTCACCGTTCACCTCAATGTGATAGTAACTACAGAAACCCTTCCAATGGCAGGTGCTGTGGAAATCTGAATCGCGGAAAAACTCACGGTTTAATGCTGCGGGCGGAAAATACACGTTTCCCTCAATCATGATGGTGTCAGCACTTTCTGCCAATACTCTATCTTTCCAAATTGCTTTATGCATAGTGATTAAATCTAAATATAAATATAAATAAATTAAACTGACTATTTTGGCAAATGGCGGAAAGGACAGGATTCGAACCTGCGAGGGCTTACGCCCGCAGTCTTTCCAGGACTGTGCCTTGAACCACTCGGCCACCTTTCCACTTGGAAAATACTATGCAATTATAGCACTGCTACAAACCGAATAACTGAGCAGTACAATGTTATTTTTTTCAAAAGTGGATTATTAATATATTCACCCTGCACAGAAGAGACTGATTAGTGGAGGTCCACAAGATGACGGGAATCTCAGTGACAAGTGAATCAGAGCAAACTAGGATGTCCCTGAGAAATGTAGTATTGATTGATACGCTGTTTTTCATTCTGCACTTTAGCCCCCCATGAAGTACAGTGTGCCCCACAGTAGAAGCGCTCGCCTGCCACAGGATTATTGAAAAACCTAGTACCGTAGCCGCTCATCAAACGCCTAGTAATCTCGTCAATAGCCGTAGCAAAGTTAGGGTATAAAATCCGATTCGGACCAGATCCCCCAAACCCCCAACAATTAAATTGCCTGACGGATATCTCATTTTCAGCCTTACACAGATTGGTCTCTATTCTGGCAATCGCGGGCAGCAGCAAGCAGTCCTTAGGAGCCCCATGTTTGACGCAGGCAGAAATAAAATCCTGCCCACTGCCCAACAGTGGTGAATCCTCTTGCGCAAAATACCTATCCAAAATCAAAGCCTGGTAAGAAGAAACAATCACATCACCGCCTGCCACACTGGCGTAACTATTTTCCAAAGAACTATTTACCGTAACTAGCGCTGACAATTCATCTTGATCCACTAAGCCCAACACTAATTCAGGCTGGGCCGCATTAAATACAGTCACTCTTTTGCTAAAGAAATATTTGATCTGACTATAACTAAACAGACTAGTCCCCAAGGCTATGAGCATCAACACCAACAAAATAATGTTTTGACGTTTATTGGTCATATAAGTGTTAAAATCACATGGTACATATTAAATCTAATGGAAATCAGTGATTTAAGCAAAATTCGCAATTTCTCTATTATCGCCCATATTGATCATGGGAAATCCACGCTTGCCGATCGCCTGTTGGAAATGACTGGAACAATTGCCCAGCATGCCATGGAGGATCGCATTCTCGACACTTTGGAATTGGAGAAAGAAAAGGGCATTACCATCAAGCTACAGACCGCGCGCATG
Organism: uncultured Candidatus Saccharibacteria bacterium; assembly: GCA_964640685.1. Classification (GTDB taxonomy): domain Bacteria; phylum Patescibacteriota; class Dojkabacteria; order CALFHW01; family CALFHW01; genus CAZXFQ01. Next base: position 18,813 of record CAZXFQ010000020.1, on the reverse strand, counting down.
AATTATAAAGGTCATATTCTCAATCTGATCGACACCCCTGGACATGTAGACTTTTCCTATGAAGTATCTAGGTCTCTGGCCGCTTCAGAAGGGGCGTTACTATTAGTTGATGCTACTCAAGGTATTCAAGCCCAGACTCTCAGCACCATATACAAAGCCTTAGAATACAATCTAGACATTATTCCAGTGATCAACAAAATCGATCTGCCTTCTGCAGAAGTAGAAAAGACCATTGTTGAGCTGAAAGCCAATTTCGGCTTCGAGAAAGATGAGATTATCTTGGCCTCTGGCAAAACTGGGATTGGTGTCGCAGAAATTCTAGACGCTGTGATCGCACGAATCAGCCCGCCTAAGCTACCAGAGCATGGATTTACTCAGGCTTTGATTTTCGACTCTTTTTATCACGAACACAAGGGTGTAGTGGTTTTGGTGAAGTTAACCAATGGCACGATTACTTTTCCTCAGCAAATGTACGTCATCAATTCAGAATTGGTCTTAGATCCAATTGAAATTGGCTATTTAAAACCAGGTTTGCACAAAGATATTCGGATCAATACAGGCGAAGTAGGCTATATCGCCACAGGTCTGAAGGACATTCGCAGGATTCATGTTGGCGATACCATTACTTCCGTCACCACTAAAAATGCGCCTATACTGCCAGGATATTTAGCGCCAAAGCCCATGGTGTTTGCCAGTATTTTCCCGGTGGAAGCAGATGATTTCCCTCAATTTCAGGAAGCATTAGCAAAACTAGCTCTGAACGACGCCGCCCTCACCTATCAAAAAGAAAGTAGCCAAGCCTTAGGTTCAGGTTTCAACTGTGGATTCCTAGGCTTATTGCATTTGGAGGTGTCCCAAGAGCGCTTGGAGCGCGAATTTGACCTTAGTTTGGTGACGACCACACCTAGTGTGGAGTATATTCTCAAACTCAATACCAAGGACATGTCCAAACTGCCTAATGTAAATATGGCCAATTTCGACTCAGAGGGTAATCTGCACATTCGCACTGCTGGTGAATATCCAGATCCTAGCTTGGTGGCTGAAATCCTAGAACCTTGGAGTAAATTAGAAATTATTACTCCGGACACTTACCTAGGAGATATAATGGCTCTAGTTAGTAAGCACCGTGGGAATTATCAAAAATTGGAGTATGTCTCCAATCAAGTGGTCGCAGGCAGAAGGCATGTGATCCTACATTATGAAATTCCTACTGCGGAAATTATCACGGACTTTTTCGATAAATTGAAATCTGTGTCGCAGGGATTTGCCTCGATGGATTATGAGTTGCTTAGCCACCGGGTGGGCGAGATCGTCAAAGTTACAATATTGGTAAATGATGAGAAAGTCGACGCCCTGTCATTTATGGTGCATAAGTCTGTGGCGGATTACCGTGGCAGGCGTTTAGTGGAAAAATTGGTGGACTTGATCCCTAGGCAGCAATTTAAGATCCCAATCCAGGCTGCGATTGGAGGTCAAGTGATCGCGCGTGAAACAATCCAAGCATTCCGCAAAGACGTTACTGCCAAACTTTATGGCGGTGACATTACTCGCAAAATGAAATTGCTAAATAACAGAAAAAAGGCAAAAAGCGCTTAAAACAATTTGGTAATGTAGAAATTCCAAAAGAGGCATTCTTGTCAGCCTTAAGCACTTAACAGCCTAACTGCCAGTGCATTACAATCAAGGCAGTTGTAAAGGCCTAGGGTTTGTACTTACAGATTTGTAATTTCCACTGAGCTTAAACCCAAATGGCTTCTGTAATTCATTAGCTAGACTGCTATTTTTAGGCACCCTCAATAGGGCTAGGTAACTAGTAGAATTGGCTGGAATAGTCAGTTCATAAAGGATATCCGAGGATTTAGCATCTACTGCTCTAGTGGGCAAACTAACTGGACTGGCAGTTGCTGGCACTACCGCAAGATTTCCTTTGCCTTCAAGACTTAGACTAGTAAGAATATTTGCATTTTTCTCTGGTGCAAAGTTCAATGCCAAGGTCTTGCTGCTATCACTAGGGTTATTGAACCGCAGCATTTGTAAACGTGCATTGCCCAAGCTAGCATTGCCTACGATCAAGGTCATTGCGCTGGCATCTTGATTGAAGGTATAAGGCAAATTCTGACCCTCCAACAAATTCTCAATCTGCAGGTCAACTGACTGAGTGGAGACTCCCGCCACTTGGCCGTTTAACCGAATATTATCTACCAAACTGGCATTGGCAGCTAGATCGCCAGCATTCTTTTGAGCATTTTGAGCCAATTGATAATCTTCATAGCCAATGGGGCTCAACGAGATTAAGCTAACCATAGCCAAGGTAAGCAAACCTAAGAAAGCCAAAATGACTATATATAATTGGACAAACTTCAGAGTCTTCAGCGTAGAATGCACAGTTTTACGGACAAATTTAGCTCTATATAAATCTAGCAGAAAGTAGGTCTCTGAGGAAGACACACTCAGAGCGTCTGGTTTTTGCCTGGATCCATCTCAAAATGAAGAGACCAGCATAGGAAGGCATATATTGGAGATTAATTAACAATTGGGAAATCAGACTAGACTGCGACCATTCATTTCGACTGGCTTCTTAATGCCTAGAATGTGCAAAATAGTGGGCGCGATATCTGCCAAAATCCCCACTGGGATTTCTGTAGGCTGAAATCCTTTATTGATCAGGATTAAGGGCACAGGATTGATAGAATGTTTGGTGTCAATTTCACCAGTGCGTAAATCCAACATTTCTTCCGCATTCCCGTGGTCGGCTGTGACAATGAGTGTGCCATCTTGTTCCAAAACTGCCTCGGTCAAACGCTTCAGACACTCATCTAAAATCTCCATCGCCTTAATCGTTGCAGGCAGATTCCCAGTATGCGCTACCATGTCTGCATTGGCAAAATTAACCACTATAAAAGAATAGTTTCCAGTGGCAATTTTGTTGGCCAATAAATCTGTCACTAAATGTGCACTCATTTCAGGTTTCTGATCATAGGTGGCCACTTCTTTTGGGGAAGGTACCTCGATTCGGTCTTCGCCGGGATAGATTTCGTCGCGGCCTCCATTCAAGAAATATGTCACATGTGGAAATTTTTCGGATTCGGCGATGCGAAGTTGCTTTAGATTACTATCAGCAATAATCTTGCCTAATGGATTGGTGATTTCTTCTGGGGGAAAAGCCACATTTTTGGGGAAATCTTTCTCGTAATCAGTCATACCTACAAAGTACAGCCCTCTTAGTAACTTGCGCTCAAAGCCCATAAACCCTTCATCCATAAAGGCTTTGGTGATCTGTATCGCTCTATCTGGGCGGAAGTTGAAAAAAATCACCGCGTCCTCTGGTTTAATTTCATGAGTTTTGCCAGTAGAGTCGGGAATGACATAGGCTTCTAGAACTTCATCGAATTTTTGCTGTGCATAGTTTTCTGCGATTGCCTCCGACCAAGACTTCACCTTCTTGCCAATTCCCTGCGCAATCAGCTTATAGGCCTTTTCTGTGCGATCCCAACGCTCGTCTCGATCCATTGCGAAGTAACGTCCAACCACACTGGCAATCCTGCCTACTTTGCGACGCTCTAACTCAGAATCCACTTGTTCCAAGAAATCTAAAGCCGACTTGGGGGGCGAATCGCGTCCGTCTGCAAATACATGGACCAATACTTGCTCTGACCTAAGTTTGTTGTTGGCAAGTAACTTGATCAAAGAGTAGAAGTGGTTCAAAGAGGAATGTACTTCTCCACTACCAATCAACCCCAGCAAATGCAAAGTAGAATTATTTTGCTTGACCTGCTCCACTGCCTTCATCAACATAGGATTATCAAAGAAAGTCCCAGTGCTGATTGCGTTATCAATTCTGGGAAGATCTTGGAACACGACTTTGCCTGCACCCATGCTGATATGGCCTACTTCACTATTGCCATCTGTACCATGCGGCAAGCCGACATTTGTTCCAGCTGCTTGCAAATATGTGTGCGGATAGCGTGGCCACAGCATGTCAAGCGTTGGAGTATTGGCCAGGGTAACTGCATTGCCTTGGCTTGGCGGGGCAACCCCTAGTCCATCCAATACCGCTAACACAACTGGCTTGACCCTACCTTTATCATTATTCAAAATCTTCCCAAAAATCCCCATATACTAATATATCATCTAGCAAATACTCAAGGGACAAAATCTTTTCCTGCAATTATTCAGACTAATCCTGTAACATCTTGTATAATTGTCTTTATTGGGCAGTTGATATTTTGGTCACGTAGCCAAGTAGTAAGGCAGCGGTCTGCAAAACCGCTATGCGTGGGTGCGAATCCCACCGTGGCCTCATTATTTTTCCGCAGAATAACTGCTATAATACGCAGTAAATTGTCTCATCATCTGTTCAATAAAGCCGGGGTGGTGAAATGGTATACACAGAGGACTTAAAATCCTCCGCCGCGAGGCATGAGAGTTCGATTCTCTCTCCCGGCATTCTGTGAGATTATTTGTGTGAATTTTTTTTATTTAGTAAATTGTCAAAAACCAATGAAAAAGAACACTGACCAGACTCAATTTCTAAACATACTTGGCGTAATTATCGGAGTTGTATCTATTCCTGCGGGTTTTTGTAGTATACTTTGTACATTCTTACCGGTCATTGGCTTAACTTTAAATGCCATTGCCTTTTTTAGAATAAGACAAACAGAAAAACGTAGTGATGGTCTGGCAATTGTCGGAATTATTATAAATATTTTCGCCATCATTATCCCTATTTGCCTCTTGGTCTTTGGTTTTAGTTTAGGAATTGGTTCAATATTGTCCGGTAACGGTTATTATCGGTATTAAACACGGGGAGTAGTTCAGTTGGCTAGAACGCTCGGTTTGGGACCGAGAGGTCGCAGGTTCGAGTCCTGTTTCCCCGACCAACTTTCACAAGAAGACCTGGGTGCTTTAGAAAATTATCAGCCCTCAGCAGCATATTTTTCCTTAATTTCGTTAATTTTCAATTCATAGGCAGTTAATTGAGCCTTGATCTCTTTGGCTAGCTCCATACCTTGTTCGTACTTCTTGATTCCCTCATCTAAGTCAATCTCCTCTTGAGCAAAATAAGTGGTGATGTCTTCTAGCATTTTAACTTTTTCTTTTAAGCCTTTTTCAGCTGACTTTTCAGTGGATTTTAATTCTGCCATAATTTTAAATTATTAATATTAATTTTACTTGTTGCTTTTATTGTTATTTTAATTATTATTTTAATTTGTGCGTTCTGCCAAGTATTGCCGACTCAACACTACCGTCCTTAAATATTATTTCTAGTTTATCACCTATATTTAAAGCCTCCACAGAAGAAATATATTTCTGCTGCTTTTTGATCAAAGTATAGCCACGTTTTAAAACATTGCCTGGATTGTACGCACCAATAAGATTAATCTTTTCCCCCACCTGTGCTTGACTAAGTTTGACTTTAGCCAAGATGTTTTGCTGAATCAACTCCGGTGACTTCAAGCTGGCGCCGTAATCACTCAAGTATTTGTAGAGCTTGTGCACAGCTAGATTGAGATTATTTACTTTGCTATCCACCACAGTGCTGCTCGAGTAATGCTGGCTGATATTTTCCAGTAATATACGCTGCAAGCGACCAATCATATCCTGGGCAGGCAATAGGCCGCGCAAGCTGTCTTGCTGATTTTGCAACTGAGTATTTATACCTTGCAAGAAACTGTTGTTCTGACTGACCAGATAATAAGCCGCTTGTGAAGGCGTAGAGGCGCGCACATCAGCTACCATATCTGCAATTGTGGTGTCGACTTCGTGACCAACACCGCAGATTAATGGTGTGGCAGAAGCGAATATCGCCCGCGCTACCAGTTCAGAATTGAAAGATTGTAAATCTTCCAAACTGCCTCCACCCCTGATCAAGCAGACAACGTCGTAGCCTTGTTTACCAACATTATGCAGAGCAGCACTGATCTCATTACTCGAAGAAGCACCTTGCACGAGTACCGGATAAAAATCGATACTAATGGCGGCGCCATTCTCAGCGATTATCTTGGTAAAATCTGCGAATGCAGCAGAGTCCTTGGCTGTGATCAAGGCGATCCTGGTCACAAATTGAGGAAGAGGACGCTTACGCTCTGGTGCAAAGAGACCTTCACTATTTAGTAGTAATTTTAATTTCTCAGAAGCAATCTTGAGTGAACCTTCCCCCACTGGCTCGACTTTGCGAGCTTTCAGAGTCATTGTGCCATATGGTGAATACACCTCCAAAGCACCGCTCACAATGACATCCATGCCTTCTTGCACAGAATTCAACCCCTCAACCCAAGGAGCAAAGTTGGAGATTTTCAAAATGGCATTTTCCTTCTTATCCTTTAAATCGATAAATACTGCTCTATTTGCTGTAATTTTCATCGAAACAATTTCACCTTGCACACTGAACTCACCCAATTCTGAGAAGACAGAATTGAGCACTTTATTAAATTCAGCTACGGTGAGAATATCCATGTGTATTATTCTAATACATTTTGATCCTAAGCTCAGAATTTTTCGGCACTCGTTTCTCGCCTAAGCTAATTATGCTAGTATCTAGGCATTATGGCAGTAAAAATCGCAATTCAAGGTGATGAAGGCAGCAACCACGATTTGATTACTAGGAAACTTTGGTCAGGTAGCAAATTGGAATTAGAATTGCTAAGCGCCAAATCATTTCCAATTCTGGCTGAGAAACTGGCAAAGCAAGAAGCAGATATCGGGGTAATGGCAATTGAAAATACCATTGCTGGGGATATTTTAGGCAATTATGATTTGCTTTCCAAGTATGATCTCACCATTATCGCTGAGGGTTATTTACGTATTGAACATTGCCTGATCGGACTACCAGAAAGCGATCTCGGTCAGATTAGGGCTGCCTATTCTCATGAGATGGCTTTAAAGCAATGTTTTGATTTTCTAGATGCGAAAAATATCGAAGCACGAGAATATTTCGATACAGCGGCAGCAGTGGCACATATTAAACAATTAAGTGATCCCAGTATTGCTGCTATTGCGCCAAGTATTGCGGCTGAAGTCTATGGTGGGAAAGTCTTGCAAGCAGGTATCGAGACTGACAAACAAAATTACACGCGATTTCTTGTAGTTGTTCCTAAGCACAAACTAGGTGCGAACCATCTATACCCAATCGCTGAGGTAACTTCTGAGCATACTGATGAAACCAAAAAGGTGGGACTAGAATTTGTAGTCGCACACGAACCAGGTTCTTTGCTGAACGTATTAGGCGATTTTGCCCAGGCAAAGTTCAATCTTACTAAAATTGTCTCCCGGCCAATTATCGGTAAGCCCTGGGAGTATAGATTCTACGTGGACTTTATCAGCAATGCTAGCATCGATGGCATTAGAACTAGCCTAGAGCAACTGGCTAAAGACGCAGTTCAATACCGGGTATTTGGTATTTATCCAATTGGCAAAACCTTTCAACCTTAAAGCTTACTGACTGGTATAATATCAATAAGATTGTTTCAGCAATCAAATTTGCGCTGATAGCTCAATTGGATAGAGCATCTGTCTTCGGAACAGAAGGTTACAGGTTCGATTCCTGTTCAGCGCAATCCTATCAATATCTTAGCTTTCAGAACCAGTCTTTTCTGGGCTGTGAATAAAGGAGTACAGGTGTATATTGTCAATTCCTGTTCATCAGCTACCGAGTTTGAAAGCATTCCTACGTCGTCAGGATACACTTCCACCCTTTGGTATATCTCGTAGTTGTAAACTGCGTTTTGCCAATAGATTTGCAGTTTATCACCTACATCTAGTTCTGGGAGTCTATAGAAAGTCACCGTATTTGGTGGCAAATATTGGAATCTATGTCCCGCAATTATAGTGTTGCCCCCATCTGAAGGCACTGAACCTAGTGGGTCACGCCATACCCCCTCTGCCTGCCTCAATATCTCCACATTCTCAGACTCCAGGATCTCAGCATTCACAGCAATTTTAGGTATCACCAGTCTGTTTGTGTTAGAACTTGATTCAGAGTCTACAGCAGTTTTGAAAACAGAATCTGACTGCTTCCAAGCTATTTGTGGCTGGAATAGTCTGAAATTGATAGCGGGGAGAATGGGAGTGAGCACCACATAGCTAAACATTTGGCAACTGCAGAGTAATCCGATCAAAATAAGCACGGCTAGTTTGAATATTTTCATAAACTAATCATAAAACGCGCAGCAAAAATATAAATAAACTCATATAATATTGTTATAGCTAAACTCTAATATGACATCTCGAGAAAGTATCTACTATTTTGTGAGGCAGATCCCTGAAGGGCGCGTTGCTACTTATGGACAAATCGCCAGGCTGATTGCTAGCCCTAGAGCTGCAAGACAAGTAGGTTTCGCTTTGCGTGCCCTGGGACTAAAAGAACAAGCAATTCCTTGGTGGCGGGTGGTAAATAAGCAGGGCTACATCTCTATTAATCATGGTGACGGTGGGATTGAGAAAGAAGTACAGAAAAACTTGCTAGAATCCGAAAAAATAATCTGCAGAGGAGATTTCACTATTGATTTGGACATTTACCTATGGAAACCCCAATTAGACTCGTCTATTGATGTGCCAGACTTGGGCGACGATCCCGGTATATACCCCTAAGATTCCAACCATAATCACTACTGTATTGACTGTTACTGCGGGGACTAATACAACACCCGCAACTATCAACCCAGACCCTGCTAGGATTTTAAACAGTACTTTATGCTTCTGAGCGGAGCCACTGGCCAATATTCCTTGTGCCAGCTTAGTTTTCGTGACAATATCGATTCCTGCCAAACTAAGCACTACTATACCATTAGCCAGCAAAAATAGTTGTGCTGTTTCAGGATGATAGCTGAACTCTCCAAGGATTGCCTGCTCGATCCCAATAGCGAATAACATCAGGCCAAAAGTGAGGACTAAGTGTAAATTTAACCAGGCAAGTCTGCTCCAGCGGAAGTTCAACAATACTGTTTCCTTTTCCAAACTGAAATACAGCCACCAGATACAAAACACCAAAATTACTGTCAATAATGCGATCCAGATTACAGTGCCTTTAGATGTTGCATCTTCGACTGCCTTAGTCATAGACAGAAGTATTTCCCCCAACAAAATAATTGTGAATAATCCAAAGCGCTCCCTCACATGAGATACATCAACTGGCAACTTAACTTGCTCGTGGAAAGCTAGGTAAGGAGTGGCGAATTCCACTAACAGCGCCACAATCATGCCAAATGGTCGCAACTCAATAGGAAGGAATATAGTGCTGATCCATATCAGTAAAGCTAATGTAAATCCTTGCAGGTATGATCTAATTAGTCCTCGAGCACTGTGATTAAACTTAGAGGCAATTATATAACTTAAGATAAGTAGCAACCGAATTACAATATAAAAGCCTATGAAGCTACTATACCCTTGGTCAAAGCCATCAGGAATACTCAGGGCCATGCCAATGATAGCTATCATTTTGCCCAAAGTGAGCAACTTGTGCCCAGGATCATTTGTGTCAAAGCGATCAGCATAAAAAGTACTGCCTACCCAGGCCCACCAAATAGGTGCTAATAGCAGAATTGAACCTAATACTGTTACTAGAGAAAAATGTGCCAAGACATGGTGTGCCAGTGCGCCAATGGAAGCTACATAAGCCAAATCATAAAACAGCTCTAGCCAGCTGGCATGGCGCTCAACATTGCCTGCTGATTTAGATTGTAGTTGAGGTGAAAAAAATTTTCGCAGTGATTCCATAAAAACGATTCTAGCACTAACCTAATAAAAATTAGTGGTACAATTAAACTCGTGTTTATATTTAAACCTATATATACGCAATGTCAAAGAAACAAGCATCAAACACAAAAAACCAAAATAACCAAAATAACCCTAAGCACAACAAGTATAGCGAGCCGGCCAAAGTCATGTCTGCAGAAAAATTGCTTAAAAAAAAGTCTATCTTCAGAACCGACAAAGGCACTATTGAGATTGAGCTGTTCGGATTAGAAGCACCTTTGACCGTTAGTAACCATATCTTCTTGGTGGAAGAGAAGTTCTACGACGACCTCACTTTCCACAGACGTGAGGAAGGTTTTGTGATACAAGGTGGAGACCCTTTAGGCTTGGGCTATGGAGGCCCTGGTTATCAATTCGAAGATGAACCTGTGGTGCGGGAGTATAGTCGTGGAATTGTGGCCATGGCCAATTCAGGTCCAAATTCCAATGGTAGTCAATTCTTTATCATGCTAGCCAATGTGCCCTTGCCACCGCAGTACACTATCTTTGGGAAAGTGATCAAAGGTATTGATGTCATTGATGATATCAAAGTCGGAGATAGAATTATCTCTGCCAAGATCACAACTCTTAAATAGTCGGGCTAGCCTGATTCTTGGCAAGCCTACGCGCCCAATAAATTGCTGCGCATATCAATACTATCGCAACTAATAAAATTAGCAGTATTAACAGTAAATTAAATTGCGGGGCTGAAATAGGTTGACTTGCCTCTGGGTTTGAGCGCACATCTGGAGTTATTGGGTCCACTAAGGGTACGGGAGATAGCCCAGGCTCGTCTACGTTGATTATTTTAGGTTCAACTGGACTATATACTTGGGGCGCGGCAATAAAATATTTATCTGCTTTGCCCTCTAGCACCCCTGGAGGTATTATCCCCTCGATAGTTGCTGAGATTGATGCTTCGCCTACATAAAATGGCTTCTGGAGATCGTCTTTAGACTTGCGCAAGGCTGCCAAAGCCATTGCTTTCTGAGTGCCATTATAAAAATGAGCAGATGTATCGGTGATGGTACTAAAACGGTTGGATTGAATGAAGCCGCTCACTGCTAGCTCACCACTCGAGACTATTGAATCACAATTGGGAATGTCAAAGTTGGCCATTTGCCCTAGGCTTACTCTTTTGCCACTGGCACTTAGCAACTTCGAGAATTTCCCAGACCAATCCACATAAGCAGGAATGGCAGCAGTATTACCACCACAATGAGGCTCATTGGCTACTTCGAAGCCATAAACTAAAGGGCTAGCAGCTGTAGCAGTAAGTACTAAGTTGGTAAACTCGATTTGATCAAGGTGACTACTTTGATAATATTCAATCCCCGCAGATTTCGGCACACCGCCCCCGCCATTGGGGTAATCGCCAATGGCAATAATCACCCTCAATGCACTGTCGCCGCTTAGGCCTTTGATACGATTGGCCTCGGTCAAAGCCTCCAAAACTCTATTCAGATGCACTTTGACTGCAACGCTATCATTATTACCCAAGTATACGCCGGCATTAATCCTCAACATATTGGCTCCACAGCCGGCTAGCCATTGAAAGTTGCGCAATGCTGTGGCATAGTCATTACGACCCACGTCCCACATGTTCACTCCTACAAATTTCTGGGGGTATTTAGTCCTTAACCTGGTGAAGGCTTTGCAAACTGCTTCACCTTCGGCACTACTGCGGAAAAATGAAAATTCATCTGTTCCCAATTTTTCGACCTTGTTGCCCGAGTATTGCCAGAACAGATAGCCTTCAGCTCCTTTGTCAAAAAATTCTCCAATGCCATCTACCAGCCTTTGCTCCAGTGTGGCAGCGCTAATTGGCCTTAACAAGAGCATGGCGAACATTGCAATCACTAGTAGAAATTTCAGCCCGCGCTGGATGTGCATCTTATTTGACTACACTAAACAATAAGTAGCCGCCGCTCAGATAGACAAAAGCCAGCAAAAGTGCGCCCAGAAGCATAGCAATGATGCCTGCAAAAGTAGGATAGATGCGAGCTCGAAACTTGGCTCTATCGGCACTTACAAGAACTATATTCTCTTCTAAGGCCCTAGGGGAAGAAGCAAATAGCGAGAAAAACGCTAGCCACATACTCATAATAATCTCAGTGCCAAGCCATAAGGCCCAAGCTAATGGTCTCACAAGAAACTTACTGTTGAAAGCGGTTTTTGCCAATAAATCTGCGCGGTTTGCCCATTTCAATACTTTAGTACCTAGCTGAATCAATGACTTCTGCCTAAAGCCCTGACTATCAAGCGCCACAGTCTCAGCCTTCAAAACCAAGTTTAAGCTCTTGAGTAAATTAGGCAAAAAATCACGACTGCGTTTGTCTATGGCAATAAAATTGCTGGTCAAATTGCCGGGCAAAGTAACTCCTTCTTCCCACAGCAAGATAGGGATAGTGTTCTGCAGAATCTGTGAATTGCTAACTAGATAGTCAACAACTTCTAGGCCTGAATATTTGGGTAGGGTTGTATCCACGATTATCAAAGTAGGTTTAACGACAAACACATACCCCAGACCTTCGACTCCATCTTCAGCCGTATAGGTGCGTAGATCAATGTCATTGTCATTCAGATCCAGAGAATGGATTACATCACTAACCACGTAGCGCACTACTGCAGAGTCATCAATAATTACAATACTTTGCATTTGTTTATATGCTAGCAAGTTACTAGCCGATAGTACACAGCCACAATTATAGAGCCTAATGGCTCATACAATAGCTACTTAGGCGGACTGATCAGTAAAATCAGGCGTTGATACACCTCTTTTAGTCTGTCTTGATAGGCAATTCCAACAGCTATTCCGGCCCCAAAAGTAACTAAAATAAAGACTAAATGCAATATAAATGACGTAATATCCATTATTAATAGTAAACTATATACTGAAACTATGGCAAATATATCGCGTATTGGCATAATTGGCGGTGGAGCAGCGGGAATTATGGCCGCAGCCACGATTCTTGAAAGTAATTCCGCCAAACAGCTGGAAGTACATTTATTTGAAAAAAATAAAACACTTGGAGTCAAGGTGGCGATCAGCGGTGGTGGACGCTGCAATGTGACTACTGGGATTGTAGACAAAAGGCTATTGTTGAGCAAGTATATCCGTGGCAGTAAGTTTCTCGCCCCAGCCTTTGCAGCTTTTTCACCAGCTAAAGTCAAAGATTGGTTTGATGAACACAATGTGCCTCTAAAAATCGAGTCTGACCTACGAGTATTCCCAGAGTCTGATATTGGCCAGGATATTGTAGAGGTTTTTCTCAAAATCTTTCAGGATAAGAGGATGCATATACATTATCTGGAAGCTATTACTAATGTTGAAAGTTACACTGAAGGGCAATTCAAATTGACCTCAATTAATACTGAATATATTTGTGATAAATTAATAATCACCACTGGTGGCAATGCCTACAGCCATACAGGCTCAACAGGAGACGGTTATGCATTTGCCAAAACTCTAGGACATAGCATTAGCCAGCTGGGACCTTCTCTGAATAGTTTCCAAACTCAAGAAAATTGGTGCAAAGAGCTTTCGGGGATTAGTTTCTCCCAGGCAAGTCTGAGTGCTACTTTAGCAACTGGAGAAATAGTAAAAGTTAAAGGTCCAATGTTATTTACACACTTTGGCATTTCAGGGCCAGCGGTATTTGCCTTGGCTGCGCATATTGCCTATGAGACTATTAACTCTAGCAAGCCGCTGGTCATCCAATTTAAGCCAGAAGCAGATTTGGACTTTAGTCGCTGGGATATGTGGCTGCAGACTGCTGCAAGCAGCAAGGGTAAAAAGCTTCTGGTCAATATTTTGACAGAAGAACGTTTGCCACATCGCTTTTGTAGTCAATTATTAACAATTGCGCAGATATCTCCAGATATGAAGGGCGCAGAGCTAAACAGGATTAATCGTAAACGTCTGGCACATTTATTGAGTGGTAATTTGGAAATTCAACTTTCTGCGCGGCGCCCAGGCGATGAATTCGTCACCGCTGGTGGAGTTGAGCTCCGCGAGGTAGACCCTAAGACTATGCGCTCCAAGCACAACAGCAACCTCTACTTCGCGGGTGAGGTCTTGAATATTGACGGTTTGACTGGCGGCTTCAACCTCCAAGCGGCCTGGGCCACTGGCAGAGTCGCTGGACTTGCAATTACTTAAAACCAAATCAGTTGGTTGACTTTCTCAAGGCATCTCACTAGACTTAAGCACATAGGAATGAGGAAATACTTGCATTGGTATGGTATTGTGTATAGGCCAGTGTCTTAGCTTTTGGTCATTTATTAATTATCTATTAATTAGTTCCTAATTATTGTAAGTATGTTCAAAGATAAAGTCCGGATAAAATTGGTGGCAGGTGATGGTGGCAATGGTCACGTGAGCTATTTCCTGGGGCGCAAGCCTTATGGAGGCATTGGCGGAGATGGCGCTAGCGTTTATCTAGAAGGTTCAGTGAATGCCTACGATTTACGTGCAATTCAGCCTGATTCCACAATTAAAGCAGAGAATGGTGAGAATGGCGGCGACAATAATTCCACAGGCAGATTTGGAGAAGACCTTATCCTCAAAGTGCCCCTTACTACGCACGTTAAGGATGGACAGGGCAATATTATTGTCTCGCTGAGCAAACATGGTCAAAGAGAATTGCTAGCCAAAGGTGGTCGCGGTGGTTTAGGCAATTTCTTTTACCGCACTAAAGGTTTGGATAAGTTGGACCGCGCTGATCCTGGCAAACCAGGCGGCGAGTTAAATGTGTTTTTGGATTTAGAATTGCAAAGCGATGTGCTTTTGATCGGTTTCCCCAACGCCGGCAAATCTTCCCTCCTAAACGAAATCACCCGCGCCACTAGCAAAGTCGCGCCCTATGCTTTCACGACGCTCTACCCGCAATTAGGCATGCTGGATGGCATTGTGATCATGGATCTGCCAGGTTTGATCGAAGGCACGCATGAGGGTAAAGGTTTAGGCACAAACTTCGTCAAACACACTAAGTCGGCAAAAGTGTTGGCACATGTGCTCAGTCTCGAGTCTGGTGATCTACTAAATCAATACAAAACGATGCGCACTGAGCTGGAGGCGATTAGCCCCAATCTCTTTGCTAAACCTGAGGTAATTGTCCTGACTAAATCTGACTTAGTTACCCCAGAAAATATCAAAACTGCAATGAAAAGTCTCAAGAAGCTCAAACGCCCGATATTAGTCTGCTCGGTATTTGATTTTGATTCTCTAGAGCAATTGAAGCAGGATCTAATTAAGTTCCTTAATAGTAACTAGCATATTCTGCGTCTGTAGGTCCGTATTGCGGATATACTTTTGATAATTTTCAAAGTTTAGCAACTTACTGTAATCACTCACTTTCTGCGTGAATAAAATTCCTTGTAAATGGTCGTATTCGTGCAAAATCACTCTGCCTAGTAAGCCATCGGCTTTTAATCTAAACGTCTCACCCTGCAAATCTTCAGCTTCAATAGTTACTATTTGAGCGCGAATTACGGGGCCAAATAGATCTGCTGAGACTACACTCCCACAGCCTTCATAGATGGTAGTGACTTGCTGTGATAGTTCCAAAATTCTAGGATTAATATAAACTCTCAAGTCGTCAGTAATCGATGTTGCACGATGTTTATTGGGATAAATCTCTGTAATAAATACTGCTAAATCTACACCAAACTGAGGCGCTGCTAAGCCCGTCAAACCCATATCATGCATAGTGTCAGCCAAATCCTGCACTAAGTCTCCTAAATCAGCCAGTTGTAAAGGCTTCACCTGTTTGACCAGTTTATGCAATCTAGGATCACCTATCTGAATAGTTTTTCTTATTGCCATTAGCTTATTTTACTACATGGTATCGATAATTATTATACTTAGTCATTCTTCTCAAGTAACAACATATTTTTCCCCCCCTTTAAATAATAATGCCTAACTAACGCCTATTCCCCATAATGCCGTTGTTTATGAAGGTCATTTAGCTAACTTAGGCAATATCATTTATAATTGGGCAACCATGAAAATCATCTCTTGGAATGTAAATGGCATTAGAGCTGCTTTGAAGAAAGGCTTTAGCGATTATGTGCGCGCCGAGAATCCAGATATTCTCTGTTTACAAGAGACCAAAGCCAGCCAAGGCCAGGCTATCATTGACCTGCCTGAGTACAGAGAGCATTGGAATTCTGCAATTCGCAAAGGTTATTCGGGCACGGCAATCTTCACGAAGCAAACTCCTATTAGTGTCTATAATGATTTATTAGTGGATGGCAAAAGACTGGTCACGGCAGACAAATACGGTGACGCCAATACCGAAGGCAGAGTGATCACGGCAGAGTATCAAGATTTTTTTCTAGTGAATGTCTACACCCCAAATGCCAAACAAGATCTCTCCAGAGTAGAGCTTCGCCATAAGCAATGGGATACAGCTTTCTTGGAACATTTGAAAAACTTGGAATCAATCAAACCCGTTATATTTTGTGGTGATTTGAATGTAGCACATGAGGAGATTGACCTAGCTCGACCGAAAACCAATCACAATACTCATGGCTTTACTGCTCAAGAGCGTGAGGGTTTTAGCAATCTTGTTAGTGCAGGTTTCTTAGATAGTTTTCGTAGCCTACACCCTGATGAATCCAACCACTACACCTGGTGGTCGGCATTTGGCGGTGCCAGAGCTAGGAATGTGGGTTGGCGAATCGACTATTTCGGGATTTCGCAGACACTCAAACCAAAGCTCAAGGAGGCCTTTATCAGACCAGGGATTATGGGTTCAGACCATTGCCCAGTTGGAATTATCATGAAAATATAAAAAGCTCTGTAACATTCCCGAAATTCCGCTCCAGATTTATTGACTCAGCCGACGTTAAAGAATACTATGGGGTATAGATTCAAGTAATAATTAACTTTTTAGCTTAATTATTTATGGCCACCCGCATAGTTCGCACCCAAACAGTGTCTGAGATAGCTCCGCAGGATAACGTAATTCTAGATCGGCCAGTAGATAAAGTTTACGTAAGTAGCGATCCTGTAGTAAGTTCTGACCCGGATGTAGTTGCCACTGTAACTCCCAATGACAGCAAGACTTATACTGCCTTCAAGACATATCAAGTTGTCTATTTTTTATTTGGACTGATCGAGTTGCTGCTGATATTGAGATTTGTACTAAAATTATTTGGCGCCAATTCGGCCAGCGGCTTCGTAAGTTTTATCTACTCCTTAAGTGATTTATTCGTAGCGCCGTTCTTTGGTATTTTCCGACCTCTAGTTACAACTGGATCAGTCATTGAGTGGTCTACAGTCGTGGCCATGATCGTTTATGCTATCTTGGCCTATATTATTGCTAAGGTCATCGAAGTGCTGACTGACACCAAAGGGACCTAATGTCGCCCTTTAGAAAACCACAAAGTATTCAATCGATTTATCTGTATTTAGTGGGAGGCAACACTCTTGCCGCGTCATTTATTTGGGGGATCAATACTATATTCCTACTAAATGCAGGGTTGAGCAATTTTGAGGCATTTTTGGCAAACGCCTTTTTCACGCTGGGTCAAGTAGTTTTCGAATTACCTACTGGCATAATTGCCGATACTTTTGGTAGACGTGTTTCTTACATGCTGGGCGCAGTCACTTTGGCAATTTCCACATTATTGTATCTATTTATGTGGCAAGCCAGGGGTCCATTTTGGGGCTGGGCAGGCGCCTCGATTTTACTAGGACTAGGTTTCACCTTTTTCTCAGGCGCACTGGAAGCATGGCTGGTAGACGCCTTGGAAGCCACCAATTTTAAAGGCAGTCTGGAAGGAGTATTCGCCAAAGGCCAGATTGTAGGTGGAATTGCGATGTTAACTGGTTCAATCGCTGGGGGAGTGATTGCACAACTCACAAACCTAGGGGTGCCTTACATTCTCAGAGCTATAATTTTATTAATCAACTTTGCCACCGCCTTTTTCTTGATGAAAGACCTAGGCTTCACCCCTAGCAAATCAAAGCAACCTTGGAAGGACATAGGCAAGATCTTCAGCACTTCCCTAAAACACGGACTCGGCAACCCTCCAGTGCGTTGGCTAATGTTGGCCGCGCCATTTTTAATGGGCGTTAGTTTTTATATATTTTATGCCCTGCAGCCATTCCTCTTGCAACTCTATGGCAATAACACAGCTTACGCAGTTGCGGGAATGGTGGCTGCTATTTCAGCCCTGGCACAAATCGTTGGGGGCATTTTCTCCAGCCATCTCAGAAAGCTATTCTCCAAACGCACCAGCGCTCTACTAATCGGTGTTTTCTTCAGCGGAATAATTTTAATCTTTGTCGGTTTTGTCACTAATTTTTGGCTAGCATTAGTACTAATCTTCACCTGGGGAATTATTTTCGCAGCACTAGCGCCAATCAGACAGGCCTATATAAACGGGTTAATCCCTTCTGCGCAAAGAGCCACGGTGCTATCTTTTGATTCATTGATGGGTTCCAGTGGAGGAATTTTTATTCAACCAGTATTGGGACGTGTTGCTGACAGCTCCAGTTATGCTAGCTCATTTGCGGTCTCAGCAGTTTTCCAGGCTATTGCCCTACCCTTTATCTGGCTAGCAAGGCGTGAGAAAGCCTCCTCGGACAACATTGTTGCTTAAATCAATACTTCCTTGAGATAGATCACAGCCGGTCTTGCCCAGGATTGCTAGAATGGACTACTGATGTTTCGAACTGGCAATTGAGAACCTGCGTCTATTGCGCACTGGCAGTTTGAGGCTCGATTACATTGCTTTCTTGAGTATTTCTGTGGGTTTACTCACTGGAGGTAACGCCTTGGAGAATTACGCCGAACGAAACCTAAAGAGGCTAAAATCCTAGAATTGACCCAATCCAGAAGAAAAGTGCCGCAAGCGAAGCAGCAGATGTCATTTTTTTGAATTCTCACATAGATTCTGTCTATTCAGAGCATCTTTACCGGGATAGGGCTAAGCACAGTAATTGTAAACAGCTCACGAAGATCATTATCTTTCAGCAGTAATTCCAATCTCTGCCCTAACATAGTGGTGTCATTTTCGAATTGTCTCACAATGGTTCTGCTCTCCACATTGTTCAACTTCAGGTAACCT